>NZ_JBGSLK010000044.1:0-113643 GCF_041740695.1 Haliscomenobacter sp.
ACAAACGGTACCTATACCTTCGATCCACTTCCGACCTTCCTTGGCGAAGTACCCGTACAGTACACGATCAGCGATCCAGGTGGCTTGATGGATAACGCGGTGCTGACGATCACAATGATCCCGAACCTGGGCAACGTGACCGTTGCAAACGACGACGCGAACTCGAGCCCACAAGGTGTAGTGCAAACGGGCAACATCCTGACGAACGACTTCGATCCAGAAGGCAACACCCAGACCGTAACGGCGGCGCAGAACAGCGCGAATGCTGCCTTGGTGGTTAACGGTTCTACCGCAAACCCGCTTCCAAGTGGTGGTACGCTGGTACTGGCAGCCAACGGGGCCTATACGTATACCCCTGCGGTAGGGTTCGTCGGAACGGAAATAGTGAGATATACGGCAACGGACAATGGCAGCCCAATTGCAACGGATGTGGCTACGCTGTACCTGACGACCTTGCCAGTGAACGTAACCTATGCGGAGAACGACATCAACCAGACGCCAATCAACATTCCGGCAAGCGGCAACGTGTTGACCAACGACACGGATCCACAGGGCGACAACCAGACGGTAACGTCAGCGAGAGCGGACACGGATGGCGACGGCTTGGTTGATGACAACCTGCCATTGGGTGTAGCCACTACGATTTATGGCCTCAACGACGCGGGCGTAGTCGTGGTAGCTGGTCAGGTGACTTTGAATGTCAATGGTAGCTATACTTACACGCCAGCCACTGGATTCACCGGTGATGTTCCTTTTACGTACACGGCCACGGACAACAATATCAGCCCTGCAAGTGACAATGCAACCGTCACCATCGAAGTAATTCCGCTATCGACACCAGGCACCAACGAGCCTCCCGTAGCGAATGATGATACGAATACTACGGAGAAGGATACCAATGTGAGCGGCAATGTACTGCCCAATGACTCTGACCCTGACGGGGATCCGATCACGGTAACGAGTGCCTTGGTGGCTACGGGTGTTGATGGAATCGTGAACGATCTATTGACCCTGGGCACACCGACCACGGTGTACGGCAAAGACCCAGCGGGTAACCCGGCAATTGCTGGTCAGTTGACCTTGAACCCGAATGGTAGCTACACCTTCGACCCGACTCCGACCTTCTTAGGAGAGTTGCCAGTGATTTACAAGATCAGCGATCCAGCAGGCTTGATGGATGCAGCGACCTTGACGATCACAGTGACAGAGAACCTGGGTAACGCTACTTATGCGAATGATGATGCGAAAGTTGGTCCAAAAAACGTGGCACAAACAGGCAACGTACTGACCAACGATAGCGACCCCGAGGGCAATACCCAAACGGTAGCAAGTGCAGTAAACAGCAACGGTACTGCACTGGTAGTGAACGGCAGCACGGCCAACACCCTGCCCAGCGGCGGTACCCTGGTGCTGGCAGCGAATGGCACATTCACCTACACTCCAGCCACAGACTTTGTGGGTACCGAACGGGTACAATACCGCATCGTAGACAATGGCAGCCCAGTGGCACGGGATACGGCGACGCTGTACTTAACCACTCTGCCAGTGAACTGTGTGACCATTGAAACCTGGGTGTATTTGGAAGGCGCCGCGGTAAAAACGGATGGATCGGCGAGCTATAATTTACCCATGCGGACTAACCTCAATGACTTGGGGATACTGCCGGGTCAGACCTACAATGACTTCTTCCTTGGTACATTCTATACGCCAGCTGGTCAACCTTACAATGGAGCACCCTGGAATTACAGTGGTACCGAAGGCAATGGCTACAATTCCAATGGCATGCTACCGAACGCAAAAGCCAATTATCCAAGCACGGTTGTGGATTGGGTGCTGGTATCCTTGCGCAACAATCCCAATGGTACGGGTGGCCCAATTTGTCAGGCTGCGGCATTGCTGCACAGAGATGGTCGCATCGAATTTGTCAATCAGTTCCAGTGCTGTGGGCTTGCCAACCAGAGTTATTACCTGGTCATAGAACACCGCAATCACTTGATTGTCATGTCGCATCAACCAGTTGCCATCGTGGACGGAAAGATTTCTTACGACTTCCGCACTCAGCAGAGCTACATCAGCGATCCATTTGGTTTTGGTACGTTTTCTGGCCAAAAGCAAATTCAGCCGGGTAACTATGCCATGCTAGCGGGTAATGGCAACCAAACACTGACCAATCGTTCTGACACGGACATCAACTTTGATGACCGTACTTTCTGGGAAATCCTCAATGGCACCATTGCGCGTTACCGAAGCAGCGATTACAACCTGAACGGTGATACGAACTTTAACGACCGGAGAGCCTGGGAATTCAACAATGGTAAGTTTACCAGTGTGCCCAGAAATTAAATAATGATTTTAAAGATGGCCGGCCCCAATGCAAATTGGAGACTGGCCATCTTTATTCGGCTTAAACAGTAAAAAATGGAAGTTCAGAAAAAAACAAAGATCAGGCTATTTCCGGGGCTGCTTGCATTGGGGATACTTCTGGCCAGTAGTGGCGTCATTTGGGGGCAAAGCCTCAGCAAATTGAACACTCGTTTTGCCAATCCACAATTTGATGAAAAGGCAGGCATCTACAGCTTGGATGTCGAAATGCGTTCTGATCGGGCCAACGAGCAGGTTTTTGGCATGAACGTACGCTTCTTTTATGATGAAACGCAGTTGTCCTTTTTGGATTTTGACCAATTTCAGGATGGCTATAAATTATTGGGTGAAGCACCTAAAAGTTTTGTAGGGAATCACGAAAGTGGCGCAGCCATGTTCGGCTTCGATGCCGCTGCTGCTTACATCAATGGGGCCATCCAATTGCAGCAATCCAAGACATCCTTTTCCATGTCTCCCGAGCGTTGGTCCAAATTTTTCCGGGTCAACTTTAAAGTTAAAGAAGGATTCCAAGGCTTGAAAAACTTCTGTCCTTGTGTGATTTGGGACATTAAGGCTGACGCTACGCGGCAAGGTTTTTTTGAAGGATCGAATGGGGTAGTGGTGACTGTTGTTGAAAAAAATACCCAAACTCCGCAAGAGTCAGCTCCTTCACTGGTTTCAGGAGAAGCTTTCAATTGGAATTATAACCGCTGGGGCACCATGCCCTATGGCAACCCTTTGACTAAATCTTGCCTGGATTTGAAAAAAGTGTCCATCAATGTTGCCAATGGAGCACCTAAGAACTTCCGCCTCTTGCAAAATAGCCCGAACCCGTTCACAGAAACAACTTACATCGAATTTATTTTGCCACAGGCAACAAAAGCAAAAATCAATTTCTACGATTTAACGGGCAAGTTATTGTCTCAAATCGAAGGCACTTATGTCGCTGGGTACAATCAACTAAAAGTAGATCGCCAATCCTTGTCTGAAAGTGCTGGGGTAGTCCTTTATCAGTTGATTACTGATGATTACTCTTCCGCTATGTTGAGAATGGTAATGGTGAACCATTGAGGTCTGGTAAAAACAACTAACCTCTAGCTTTTGGTATGCATTTTTAACGTTTTTTCACTTTTAAACCAAAAAAATGGATCATTTTGTACCCATTTTTCCAAGAATATTTATTACGCATAAAATGCTCAAATTGGGTGTTTTAGCCGCGATAATGTTCTTTTGTGGGATTCTGTATCTCTCCGCTCAAACGCAGCCAATTGTTACCGTTCGGTTTGCCAACCCTCGGTTCAATTGCGCAACCAACGAGTATTGCCTGGATGTTGAATTCCAATCCAATACCGCTGATCAGAGCTTGTTTGGCATGAACGTGCGTTTCTTTTACGATGATAGCGCACTTGAATTTGTCAATTTTCGCAACTTTCAAGGGGGATACGGAGCCGTAGCACCCAATCCACCCCAAATTATTACTGGTCCCTTGGCAAGCGCTGCCGCGTTTAATTTTTCGGGAGCTGCCGAATATGTAAATGGAGCAGTACAATTGACCAATGAATCTGCACCTGCAGTTGTGATTTCTACTTCGGGTTGGACCAAGTTGTACGAAGCTTGTTTCACGGTTGATGGTACTCCTAATTCAAGTAATTTTTGTCCAAGCATTGTTTGGGATTTAGAATCCGATCCAAGTCTCGGTGGCTATTCGAATGGTAGCGATGGAGTGGTGATTACTGTGGTTGATCCAACTCCACAGTTTGATTCAGCACCTGCCATTGAAAATGTTGCACAATTCAACTGGCAATATTCAGGCTCAGGAGCTGCGCCTTTTGGCATGCCTAATTCTACCAGTTGTATTTCTATTGATGTGCCTGCCCCAGTCGTAGGTACCATCACGCAGCCAACCTGTACCACGCCGACCGGATCGGTGGTTTTGAGCGGTCTGCCCAGTGGCAGTTGGACAATCACCCGGACACCGGGCAACGTGACAACCACGGGCAATACAACGAGCACAACGATCAGTGGTTTACCCGTGAGTGGCACCTATACCTTCACGGTAACCAATTCCAATAACTGTACCTCACCAGCCTCGGCGAATGTAGTGATCAATGCCATCCCTGCCAATCCTATACTTGGTGGCGCGACAGCTGTCTGCGTAGGCAGCACGGCGAACGTAACGCCGAACACAGGCGGCACCTGGATGAGCGACAACATGGCGATAGCGACGGTAACGGATGCGGGCGTGGTAACGGGCGTAAGCGCAGGTACCGTGACCCTGACCTTCACCGAAACGGCCACAGGTTGTTCCTCAACCAGAAGTGTGACGGTTACGCCGCTTAATACAGTCACGAGCAATGCAACGCGCACCTTGTGCATCAATACAGCCTTAAGCCCCGCGATCACCCATACGACGACGGGCGCTACGGGGATCGGAACCGCTACCGGCTTACCAGCGGGCGTAACAGCAGCCTTTGCCAGCAATACGATCACGATCAGTGGCACGCCAACAGCGGCAGGCACCTTTAACTACACGATCCCATTGACGGGTGGTTGTGGTACGGTGAATGCCACGGGTACAATTGTAGTGACCCCAGACAATACGGTGACCAGCAATGCAACCCGCACCTTGTGTATCAATACAGCCTTAAGCCCAGCGATCACGCATACGACTACGGGCGCTACGGGGATCGGAACCGCTACCGGCTTACCAGCGGGCGTAACGGCAGCCTTTGCGAGCAATACGATCACGATCAGCGGCACGCCAACGGCATCCGGCACCTTCAACTACACGATTCCATTGACGGGAGGTTGTGGTACGGTGAATGCCACGGGCACGATTGTGGTTTCGCCGAATAACACGGTGACGAGCAATGCGACCCGCACCTTGTGTATCAATACAGCCTTAAGCCCCGCGATCACGCATACGACTACGGGCGCTACGGGGATCGGAACAGCCACTGGCTTACCAGCGGGCGTAACAGCAGTCTTTGCCAGCAATACGATCACGATCAGTGGTACCCCAACAGCGTCAGGCACCTTCAACTACACGATTCCATTGACGGGAGGTTGTGGTACGGTGAATGCCACGGGCACGATAGTGGTGACTCCGGACAACACGGTGACCAGCAATGCGACTCGCACCTTGTGTATCAATACGGCCTTAAGCCCAGCGATCACGCATACGACGACGGGCGCTACGGGGATCGGAACAGCCACTGGTTTGCCAGCGGGCGTAACGGCAGCTTTCGGCAGCAATACGATCACGATCAGTGGTACCCCAACAGCGTCAGGCACCTTCAACTACACGATTCCATTGACGGGAGGTTGTGGTACGGTGAATGCCACGGGCACGATTGTAGTGAATCCGCTGCCATCAGCGCCAATTGTAGGCACCATTACGCAGCCAACCTGTACCACTCCGACCGGATCAGTGGTTTTGAGCGGCCTGCCCAGTGGCAACTGGACACTCACCCGGACACCGGGCAACGTGACGACCACAGGCAATACAACGAACACAACGATCAGTGGTTTACCAGTGAGTAGCACCTATACCTTCACGGTAACCAATTCCAACACCTGTACCTCACCAGCCTCGGCGGATGTGGCGATCAATGCCATTACTGCCAATCCAATACTTGGTGGCGCGACTACTGTGTGCTTTGGAATTACAGCGAACGTAACGCCGAATACGGGCGGTACCTGGATGAGCGACAACACTACGATAGCGACGGTAACGAATGCGGGCGTGGTAACGGGCGTAAGCCCAGGTACTGTGACCCTGACCTTCATCGAAACGGCCACTGGTTGTTCCTCAACCAGAAACTTTACTGTAGAAGCTTGCTGCGCATCTATTGAAACCTGGGTGTACTTGGAAGGCGCATCCATTGCAACTGATGGCTCGGCCAACTACAGCTTGCCAATGCGGACTACCTTGAATGGCTTGGGCTTGTTGCCAGGTCAGACCTACAATGATTTCTTCCTTGGTACATTCTATACGCCAGCTGGTCAACCTTACAATGGAGCGCCCTGGAATTACAGTGGTTCCGAAGGCGAAGGCTTCGATTCCGATGGCATGTTGCCTACCGCAAAAGCCAATTATCCAAGCACTGTTGTGGATTGGGTGCTGGTGTCCTTACGTGATACACCTGATGGCACTGGTGGTCCCATCTGTCAGGCTGCTGCACTATTGCACAACGATGGCCGGATTGAATTCATCGATGGATTCAAATGTTGTGGCTTGGATTTTGGCAAGAACTACTATATAGTGATTGAACACCGTAATCACCTGATTGTAATGTCGCATGTGCCAGTGGCAATTGTTGGTGCTAAGATCAGTTACGACTTCCGCAACCAGCAGAGCTACATCAGCGATCCATTTGGTTTTGGTACGTTTTCTGGCCAGAAGCAAATTCAGTCGGGTAAATATGCCATGTTAGCGGGTAATGGCAACCAGACTCTGACCAATCGTTCTGACACGGACATCAACTTTGATGACCGTACTTTCTGGGAAACCTTGAATGGTCAGATTGCCAGGTACCGAAATAGTGATTACAATCTGAATGGTGATTCCAACTTCAACGACCGTCGGGCATGGGAGTTGAACAATGGTAAGTTTACGAGTGTACCTCGGAATTAAATCGACTTATTGCTTTGGAGCTCCCTTTTCAGGGGGCTCCAAATAGTTTTTTAATACACTATGACTCTTCAATCTCTCATGACTAAAGACCTAAAATATGAGTAACTTTTCTACCATTCTTCGAGCAAGTCCAATCAGGACGGCGTATACGCTGGCCCTGTTTTTGCTTTTTTTGTTCAGCAGTATAGTGCTGTCGGCTCAACAACCGGTGATTTCGGTTCGTTTTGCCAATCCGCAGTACAATTGCGTCACGAACGAGTATTGTCTGGATGTTGAGTTCCAGTCAAACACTGCCAATCAAAGTTTGTTTGGCATGAACGTTCGTTTTTTTTACGATGAAAGCATCCTTGGATTTGTCAACTTTCGTGATTTCCAGGGTGGCTATAGTGCAGTTGCACCCACCCCCCCTTTCATCAACACCGGATCTGCTGGAAGTGGACCAGCCCTGTTCAACTTATCTGGTGCAGCCACATTTGTCAATGGCGCTGTGCAGTTGACCAACGAAGCAGCGCCCCCTATTGTCATTTCAACTACGGGTTGGACCAAGGTGTTTCAGGCTTGTTTTACTGTGGACAATACCGTTATTCCTACGGCTAGTTTTTGTCCCAGTGTAGTTTGGGATTTGCTTTCGCCCACCAGTGGACCTGGATTTCTGGCTGGTGATGATGGTGTCGTCATCGTTGTAGTTGATCCAAGCCCAATGTTCGATTCGGCACCTGCCATTGAAAATGTTGTTCAGTACAACTGGATTGACGACCCAAATGGGGATATTATGCCCTACGGTAGTCCATCTCAAATTACCTGCATTTCTACAAGTTGTGTTCCGTCGATTGCGATTGTGAAAACGGGTGCCTTCGTAGACAACGCGCCGTTTGGCGTCATCAACCCTGGCGACCAGATCAACTATACTTACACGGTGAGCAACCCCGGCGACGTAACTTTGTTAGATATCGCGGTTACAGAAGACGGGGGGATTTTTACAGGTACAGGAACGCTGCCTTCGCCTAGTTATGTGAGCGGGGGATCTTTCCTTGGCGGAAATGCTGGGGTTAGAGACCTGGCAGCAGGAGCTTCCATGACGTTTAGTGCAACATATACCATTACCCAGCCCGACATCAATGCGGGTAACGTAACAAACCAAGCCACTGCTACGGGAACGCCCCCTATCGGCCCGGACGTAACGGACTTGTCGGACAACAACAGTCCGCTGGAAAACGACCCCACAGTCACACCGCTGACGCCTACCCCTACTATTGCTTTAGTTAAGACGGGTACCTTTGTGGACAACGCGCCGCTGGGTGTCACCAACCCTGGCGACCAAATTACGTATGCGTTTACAGTGACGAACACGGGCAACGTAACTTTGACGAATGTAACGGTGAGTGACCCCTTGGCGGGCTTATCGGCGATCACTCCAGCGAGTGTAGCGAGCCTGGCACCGGGAGCGAACGCGGTATTTAATGCGACGTACACCCTTACGCAGGCGGATTTGAACGGCGGCAGTGTGGTGAACACGGCGACTGCGACGGGAACACCTCCGACTGGACCTCCGGTAACGAATACGGACACGGAAACTGTTCCAGTGAACCAGAACCCATCGCTCAATATCACGAAGACGGCGTCCCCTGCTATTTACGATGCGGTAGGTGATGTAATTACCTATACGTTTACGGTACAAAACACGGGTAACGTAACATTGACGAATGTAACGGTGAGCGACCCCTTGGCGGGCTTGTCGGTGATCACCCCAGCGAGTGTAGCGAGCCTGGCACCCGGTGCTACGCAGGTATTCACGGCGACCTATACCATTACGCAGGCGAACCTGAATAGCGGCAGTGTGGTGAACACGGCGACTACGACGGGAACACCTCCAACCGGGCCTCCGGTAACGGATACGGACACTGAGACTGTTCCAGCGGACCAGAACCCAGCGCTCAATATCACGAAGACGGCATCCCCTGCGATTTACGATGCAGTAGGTGATGTAATTACCTATACGTTTACGGTACAGAACACAGGTAACGTAACTTTGACGAATGTAACGGTGAGCGACCCATTGGCGGGCTTATCGGCGGTTACCCCAGCGAGTGTAGCGAGCCTGGCACCCGGTGCTACGCAGGTATTCACGGCGACGTACACCATTACGCAGGCTGATCTGAACAGCGGCAGTGTGGTTAACACGGCGACTGCGACGGGAACACCTCCAACCGGGCCTCCAGTAACGGATACGGACACAGAGACTGTACCAGCGGATCAGAACCCAGCGCTCAATATCACGAAGACGGCGTCCCCTGCGATTTACGATGCGGTAGGTGATGTGATCACGTACACGTTTACGGTACAAAACACGGGCAACGTAACTTTGACGAATGTAACGGTGAGTGACCCCTTGGCGGGCTTATCGGCGGTTACCCCAGCGAGTGTAGCGAGCTTGGCACCCGGTGCTACGCAGGTATTCACGGCGACGTACACCATTACGCAGGCTGATCTGAACAGCGGCAGTGTGGTTAACACGGCGACTACGACGGGAACACCTCCAACCGGGCCTCCGGTAACGGATACGGACACAGAGACTGTTCCAGCGGATCAGAATCCAGCGCTCAATATTACGAAGGCGGCATCCCCTGCTATTTACGATGTGGTAGGTGATGTGATCACGTACACATTTACGGTACAGAACACGGGTAAAGTAACCTTGACGAATGTAACGGTGAGCGACCCCTTGGCGGGCTTATCGGCGGTTACCCCAGCGAGTGTAGCGAGCCTGGCACCCGGTGCTACGCAGGTATTCACGGCGACGTATACCATTACACAGGCTGATCTGAACAGCGGCAATGTGGTGAACACGGCAACTGCGACGGGAACACCTCCAACCGGGCCTCCAGTAACGGATACGGACACAGAAACCGTAACTTCACGGTTGCAAAATTGTAGCTGTTTGGATGTTCAGGTTACCTTGGATGCCAATTGTAAATTCACGCTTACCCCTGCCATCATTTCGCCCAATTGTACTGGAGGCACAGTGCGTGTGATGGATAACGATCAATCAAATGGAGGCATCATCGATTGCCCTGGAGTCTGGACTTATGGTCTTTTTGACAATGAGGGCAATCTCATTTGCTGGGGTAAAGTAACTGCAGAAGACAAGACTGCACCAGTTCTGGTGTGTGCTCCTGCTGATTTTACTTTGGATTGCTACGATGTAAACTACGTGTTGAACAATTTCCGGACGATTGGTAATGTAGGTGCAACCAGCTCTCCACGTCCTGCTGCAACGGGTAGCCAAATCATCAACAACGCTGAAGGTGTTGCTGGTACTGGTGACAACTGCCAATTGGGCTTGATTCCACCGGTTTTGGTTGCTGACAACATCAAAAACCTGGGTTATGCTTACTTCCGTGACAACTGCCGCGAATGTGGTTGTCGGGTTACCTTGAAGTGGACTGACAAAGTGGTTTTCTACAACTGTGAAGATGCGGCGCGCAACAGCGGCATCTATGCGACCATCTCTCGCGAGTGGGTAGCTACTGATTGCAACGGCATGCGTTCTGATTACACGCAGAAAATCCACTTTACTCGTCCAAGCTTGGATGAATTTGTATTCAATGGTGATGGCGAAGGCAAGTACGATCGCGTAGTAGAGTACAACGCTTGTACTCCCGACAAGAGCCTGATCAAGAAGGAAGATGTAACGCCATATGTATGCAGCTACTTCAACACTTCTTCCAATCCACGTTGTTTGTTCCTCGACGAAGTGGAGTGTAACTACTCCGTACAGATCAAAGACACTGAGTTCCCCATCTGTGGCGGCAAAGGTGTGAAGATCGATCGGGAAATGTACGTATTTGATTGGTGCGCGGGGGGTATTGTTGATACGTTCCACATTTTGATTAAAATTGGAGACTTTGAAGCGCCTACTTGCGAGTATGCACATGGAGCACCTTACGACATTTCTACTGGCCCGATGGACTGCACGGCAGCCATTCCAGTGACTGTTGCTGGCATCAAGTCTGCCTTTGGTGTAACCATCAAAGACAACTGTACTTTGGGTAACATCAGTGTGAGTGTGTACACCAAAGATCGATATGTTAAAGGTATCCTCGTTTACGAAGGACCTGCAAACCCATTCTGTCCTACTCCTCAAGCTCGTGAAGAAGCTGGTGAACTGCGTGGCGACAATGATGCATACCGCCTTGGCGATTGCAGCAACAAAGCCATCTGCTGGGATAAAGTAGAGTATGCGGTAATGAACGGCATGATGATCGGTCTTCCAGTAGGCAAACACCTGATGGTGATCGACGCTTTCGATGGTTGCTACAATGCTTCCAAGTGCTGCTTCATATTTGAAGTGAAGGACAAAATTGCTCCGGTGATGAAGTGTGATGATGACCTGCACGTTACGCTTAGCAATGCCAATGGTTATACCAGCGGATATGCTCAGGTGAGTGCAGCGGACATTGATGAAGGCTCTTGGGACAATTGCAAACTGGCCTGGATTGCGGTACGTCGCAATGTACCTACTTCTTGTGCTGCCAGCTTCATCCAGAAAGGATATGACACCAATGGCAACGGCAAATTGGATGCCTTACCTGCTGATGGAGATGTAAGCAAAGCAGATGGATTTGACCTGAATGGCGATGGCGACATTGCCGACTTTGGCGAGACCTTCGTGCTCAAGGGTGGCAAGTTGATGACGCCACTGTTGGATTATGCGGAATTCTTCTGCTGCGATTTGACCGAAAGAGTAACGGTTGAATTGTGGGGTGGGGACATTTACGGCAATACGAACTATTGCTGGATGGACTTGCTGATTGAAGACAAAGTAGCCCCAACTTGTTTGGCTCCTTGGGCGATCACGGTTGATTGTGATGACAAAAACCTGGCTTTGATCGATGATAAAAAAGCCTCAGCTGCTGCTTTTGGCGATGTGACCATCACCACGGGTAGTGACTGTGCTGCTTTAGATACGGTTTATTCTACCGTTAAGAAATTGAAGTGTGGAGCAGGCTGGATCGATCGGGTTTGGACTTTGACCAAACAAACGGTTAAAGGGCCAATCAGCATCACTTGTACTCAGCGCATCTGGATCAATCCAGTCCACGAATACAACATTTGTTTTCCTAAAGATGTGTCTACCGATTGTAAGACACCCATCATCGATACGGTGCTTACTGACGAACTGGGCTGCGACATCCTGGCGGTGAATGTGCACGACAAACGTTACGATGCATCTGACGATGAGTGCTACAAGATTTTCCGGACTTACTCCGTGATCAACTGGTGTACTTACGATGATCGCTGTGGTGACCCACTCTTGCAAACCAACATTTCGATCATCAATCGGGCAGTGTTTGAGAACTACGGCAAAGCACCGATTTATGTATTGGTTCGTGACCGCGAGCGTGGCGTTCGGGATGGCGTTGAAGAGTTCTACATTTCGAAGGACTTGATCCACAACAATGCGGATGACATCCGCTTCACTCCAGCGTACTGCGAAGTAGCTGGAGAGTACTTCCACAGTTTCATCTACACCCAAATCATCAAGGTGTACGACGACACCCGTCCAGTGGTAACGGGCACCCGTGATACCTTCTGCACCAGCCCCACGGCTTGTACGGCGAACATCACTAAGGTAGTTACCCTGAAGGACAACTGTACGGACAAGGTGGAATTGGAGACCCAATTCCTGATGATTGCACCATTCCAAACTTTGGACGCTGGCCAGATGATCCTTTACTCAACGCCACGCTGGAGCACCAAGGATTTGGGCAACGGCCAGTTTGAGATCAAGGTAGCGAACCTTCCCGAAGGTACCCACGACTTGATTGTGGTGGGTCGAGACGAATGTGGCAATCTGAGTACTGCTACCCGGATTCCATTTGTAGTGAAAGATTGCAAGGCACCAGCACCGATCTGTATCAATGGCTTGAGTACCGAACTGATGCCCGACGGCACCGGTGGAGGTATGATGGCAGTATGGGCTTCAGACTTTGTCGCTTCCAAGATTTACGATTGCAACGGTCAAGGTCCCGAAACACAGAACGGCTTGAAATTGGTGACCAAGTACTCGATCAATCGGGTAGGGGCGCCAGTAGTAGCTACTCAAACGAGCATCAACCTGACTTGTGCCGACAAAGGTAAGGTTATTTTAGTCGAGCTCCATGCTTGGGATGAAGCAGGTAACCACGACTTCTGTGTAACCTTCATTGAAGTACAGGACAACCGCAATGTTTGTGCAGGCAGCGTAGCTGCAGGAGAGATCAGCGGGGTAATCACCACGGATGACTTGAAACCCGTATTGGGTGTCAACGTCGACCTGAGTGGTGGCGCACAAATGAATCAGAATACTGGTTCGAATGGCATCTACCTCTTCGGCAACCTGACTAAGGAAAGCGACTACACGGTGAGCCCACAACTGGACAAAGACCACATCAACGGAGTATCTACCTTCGACCTGGTTCAAATCCAGAAACACATCCTGGGTGTCAAAGCAATCGACAATCCCTACCGGATGATTGCGGCGGACGTGAACAACTCCAAGTCGATCTCGACCCTGGACATGATCCAGATTCGGAAGCTGATCCTGAGCATCGATACGAAGTTCACCAGTGTCCCCAGCTGGAAGTTTGTGGATGCGAGCTACCAATTCCCTGATCCAAGCAATCCATGGTCAGTTCCATTCCCCGAAGTGGTGAATGTGAATGACTTGGCAGGCAAGGTGAAGGCCGACTTCATCGCCATCAAGATGGGAGATGTGAATGGCAATGCCAGTGTGAATGGATCAGTAGCGGTGGAAACGCGCAGCGACAAAGCCATGATCATCAGCACGGATGAACAACAACTACAAAGCGGCCAAAACTACAGCGTAGTATTTAAAGCCAAAGATTTGGCCAAAATCCAGGGTTACCAGTTCACCTTGAACATCGACCCTAGCCTGGCTACCATCGAAGGCATTGATTACACTGGAGTAATGAAGCCAGATAACTTCGGGATTTTTACCAAAAATGGGATGATAACTACCTCCTTCGTGCGGGCACCCCTCGCGGGTGCCCTTGCAGGGAGCGCCGAAAGCGAAACCATCCTATTTACCCTCAAACTGAAGGCCGAATCCAATACCGCCCTCAGTAGAGCACTAATACTGAACAGCCGCCTGACCAACATGGAGGCTTACAACCAATCCGACGAAGTAATGGGAGTCCAACTGGCGTTTGGAGCAGGATCAGCCGCTGAGCGTGCTGTCCTGCGCCAAAACGTTCCCAACCCATTCTTCGAGGAAACTACTGTAAGTTTCTACTTGACTCAGGCTGCTAAGGCCGTACTCACCATCCGGGATGTCAAAGGAGCTTTGATCTATCGGGTAGAAGGCAATTACCCCAAGGGCAACAACCAGTTGCTCCTCAAACAGGAGCAACTGCGGGCCAGTGGGGTGTTGTACTACACTCTGGAGACGAGTGATTTTACTGATACCAAGAAGATGGTGTTGCTGCAAAAGTAGATTGTAGCGATGCCCCTTCAAAGTAGTGAAGCGCATTTTCT
Source organism: Haliscomenobacter sp. (assembly GCF_041740695.1). Lineage (GTDB taxonomy): Bacteria > Bacteroidota > Bacteroidia > Chitinophagales > Saprospiraceae > Haliscomenobacter. The sequence goes on from NZ_JBGSLK010000044.1 coordinate 14,534, forward strand.
TAAAGAGATGATGGCCTCCTGCACAAAGAGCGTTTTTTTTTATGAGAATTTATTTTGTAAGGGGAGGGACTCTGTTCCCTCCCTTTTTTATGGTTCAAATTGATTTGGCAAAGAGGTGTAATACTGACATGCCAAATAAATAGCAACCTCATTGTTTTGAAAGTGATTATGATTCATATGGTCGGGTTGTCCTGTTTTAGGGCAGCCCCTTTTTTTATTCCGTTACGTAGGCAAAATGAAGAATTGATTTTGTCCCTCTTTTATGTAGGTTCATCGGCTATAGGCATCATTCATCCTTAAAACAAAAGTAAATAGTACATATTAGACTTAATCTTACACAGGTTCACATAGAAATGCTTCAGGACGTCCGAAGTTTTTCTTTCTATAAAATTTTGTAGGAGGGTTTTCTCTCCTACTTTTTATTGATTCATTTTAATGATGATTTGCTATTATTGGCACCATTCCTTTTTGTTTAAATACTTTTAGAGCTAATACATACCATATCAAGATCAATCGCATAGCACGCTCCCCCGCTGTGCGCATTCGATTCTAACAAGAATTTCTTCAATCAATGCAACAGTATTCCTTTTTGGTATCGAACCCAGATTGGAAACGCTTCTTTTTGCAAAATTTCAATCAAACAATTAAATTACACAACAATGAAGAACCTATTAATCGCCTTTTTACTGGTGATGGGAACCTTTGCTTTAAGTTGTTCTTTGCAAGCACAAGACTTAAAAAAGTATTCACCGCTCTTTCAAGCTTTGAATAAAGGCGAAAAAGTACAATTATTGGCCACGCTCAAAGATTTAACCAGCAGCGCTCAAGTAGGAGATCAATTGCAAAGGGATCTCTTTGCTGACCTCAAGAAAGGGTTGCCAGTCGCCAACCCTACTGCAGGGATTGATTCGCTTTTGAATGCCTGGAGTGCTGGGCGTTCCGAACTGACTATTTTCCTGCAGAAAAATCCTGCAGAATTTGATGCTAAAGCTATTGAAGCCATTCTTGGAGCCTATGATCAGGCCAATGTTGGGTGGATCCAAAATTTGAGTCAAATTCAAAATGGATTCTCACAATATCGGGATAGTATGCAGGTAGATCCAGCTTTGGTTGCGGAGGCAGAAATCAAGTATGAAGAGAGTTCTACCCAGATGCACAGCGCCCTGAACAGGCAGTATCAAGATTTTGCCAATGAATTGTTGTTGGTTAGCAATAGTCAGAATCGTTCCTGGGATAAAATTGTCAACAACTTGCTCAATGATTTTGGCGCCTTGGAAATAGGGGCGGGTTTTCAGTCCTTGTTGGCCACCTATTACGATGAGGCTCCGGATAGTACCACGGCTATTTTGCTTCGGTTTGGTTCTGCACCCAATTACAACCAACTTTGGGGCGCAGAATGGAATGCCTGGGTTTCTTTCAAAGGAGGGCAAGAAAATGCTGAGCAACCTACTACCGCTGGATTCAAGTCCTATTTGGCCGGAGGCAGCGTTTCCTTTCAATTTCGCCCGGAGGTACCCTTTACCCAGGGAGTGATGCGTTTGATCACTGGAGTTGGTGCCAACGTAGGGGCTTACATGCCTGCCCGGATTAACTCGGCCAAAACAGCTTCGTTCAATAACAAAGGGAAAACTACAGGTTTTGGGCCAGAGGTACGCCTGGGTTTTGCCGTGAATACCGGAAAATTAGGCTTTTATGCTTATTCCAATCGCAGTATAGGTTATGTTTTGCGTTGCCCCGACTATCCCTTCAATAGCTGGCAGGTAGTTAGTGGTATTCAATGGGAGGCATTACACTTAAGGTTTGCGCATGGTGATATTGATTGGGCAAAAGACAACAATCGACATGCCACGTACAATGAGCTATCTATGAGCGTTCGCATCAAGTAAATTCAATAGCTATGAGGTAAATATACACTGCACCGTAAACACACAAGAGGGATGTCATTTGGCATCCCTCTTGTGTGTTTACGTCCCTAAACCAAATGTTGTTTGCTTTCTTTTTGCCCATGCAGATGATAAGGCTCCGCTGAACGGGAAATAAAAAATTGATTGATTTTGCGGAGCGGTTTTAAAACTGCAGTAAAAAAATAAGGCTGGAGTCCGTTCATTTTCCAGGCTCGACGATCTTCTAAATTTGCTACAACCCGCTTTTTCCAGGACTGATTACTAGCTCCACCTACCCGCATACGTACAAGTAACTCGGGTAAATAATGGCTGGATACTTTGTGCTTGTACAAAAAACGCAACATCAACTCATAATCCGCCGAAGTTTTGAGCTGTGTATTGAACTGACCCAGAAATAGGTAGAGTTTTCTTTTTACAAAAAACGCTGGATGTGGTGGCATCCAACCAAATAGAAATTTACGCAGTTGATAATGGCCTGAAACCCAGTGACGAATGACCCTACTGGTATTCTCACGACCCACGTATTGGAGGTTGCCATAGATGGAATCAACCTCGTGTCGCTTAAAATTATCAACAACCTGACTGATTACATGCTCATTTACATAATAGTCATCAGAATTTAAGATCGCAATAATTTCTCCTGTAGCCATACTTATTCCCTTGTTCATTGCGTCATAAATGCCATGATCAGGCTCGGAGACCCAACAGGTAACCAGGTCTATATTTCTTTTGATGATGTCAATCGTTCCATCTTTAGAGCCACCATCAATGATAATGTATTCAAGATCAGCGTAAGTTTGCATCCCAATGCTGTGGATCGTATCTTGAAGGGTTTCTACACTATTGAATGTAGGTGTAATAATGGATACTTTCATTTTTTGGAGTGAGTTTAGATTTAATAAAAAATCAAAACTCAATATATACGAAAATTCAATAAACATATAAGCACTGAGGATGAACAAAGAAATGAAAGGGATGAAATAGGTTTTTTTAGCGATTCTAAAGAATCTAGCACTGCCGACGATTACAGATCGTAACTACACAACTGGACATTTTTTAAAAATGTGTAGTTGTGTAGTTACCCCCTCTACTTTATCTCACAAGTCAAAAATTGCTTATTTCCAGCTTTTAACTCAACAAAACCCTCCAAAGTATCCCCAACTTTCACCGGGCCAACCCCCGCAGGAGTACCCGTATAAATGATGTCCCCCATCTGCAATTTGAAAAACTTGGACACATAGACAATGATGTCTTCAAAGGAAAAAATCACATCAGCGGTGTCGCCCTTTTGAGCGGTTTCTCCGTTTTTCTTCAATTCAAAGCGAATGGATTTGGGGTCAGCGATTTGATCCATTGGAACAAAGTCGCTCAACACTGCGGAGCCATCAAAACCCTTGGCAATCTCCCAAGGCAAACCTTTGGCCTTACATTTGGCCTGGATGTCCCGGGCGGTAAAATCGATGCCAAAAGCAATTTCATTGTAGTACTCGTGGGCAAATTCAGGCTGCACGTGGCGTCCATTTTTGCATACTTTCAGTACAATTTCCCCTTCGTAATGCAAATCTTGGGTGAACTCGGGATAATAAAAGGGTTTATCGCCCACCAACAATGCAGAAGGTGGCTTCATGAAGACTACCGGATCTTCGGGTACGGCATTGTTGAGTTCTTTGGCGTGTTCAGCGTAGTTGCGTCCGATGCAGATGATTTTCATATGCTTTAATATTTGACATTCATCAAACCTGCCAACTCCTTTACTTCCTTCAAGGTTTGTTGCGCTCGGCGACGAATTTGTTCAGAAGATGCTTTGATTTCTTCCTTCACTTCCTTTTTGCGGGTATTGAGTTCGGCGCGTTTGTTGCGTGCAGCTTCGGAGACTTCTACCAAAGCTTCGGCGACGGCTTCTTTGAGTGGCGCATACTTCAGTGCGCCTGCATCATAATCAGCTTTGAGTGTACTGAAAGTATCCATTTTGCCACAAGCTTTGAGCAACTCAAACAGGTTTTTTACCCCTGGGCTCATTTCCGCTCCTGTGTTTTCCCCCGTATCCGTTACCGCTGAGCGCACCTGCTTGTGGATTTTATCACTTTCGGCAAACAAACTGATGTAGTGTTTCTCTCCCGCGCTTTTACTCATTTTACGATTGGGGTCAGCTGTAGAAGTGATTTTGGTAAACTCGGTGTACAAGGGCTCCGGCATCACCAAGTATTCTTTGCCGACCTGATTGTTGAAACGTTGTACGATGTTGCGGGCCAGTTCCAGGTGTTGTTCCTGGTCTTTGCCTACTGGGACGTAATCGGCGCGGTAAATGCAGATATCTGCAGCCTGGAGCACGGGATAGTCCAACAAACCCGCAGAGATAAAGCCGTCTTCACCCTCTGAAGAAGTGGCACTTTTGTCCTTAAATTGGGTCATCCGCGACAATTGCCCATAAGAGGCAAAGCAGTTGAATATCCAGCACAACTCCGTATGCTCGGGTACCAATGACTGTATGAACAGATTATTGGGCGCAATCCCTACTGCCATGAGGTTGAAGATCAGTTCCCAGGTATTTTCCCGCAATTTGATGGGGTTGTAGGGCATAGTCATGGCGTGGTAGTCTACTACGCCATACACACACTCATAGGTTTCCTGGAGATCTACCCAGTTCTTCACGGCCCCAAAATAGTTGCCGAAATGCATGTCGCCCGTGGGCTGGATGCAGGAGAGTACACGTTTTTTATCACTCATGATGCAGAAGTATAAAGCTTAGGGACAGAAACGAGATAAAGGTACTTTTCAGTTCCCTAGTCGAATGCGGCAATAATGGAAATTTCTACATTGCCCCCTCTGGGTAGTGCGGTAACTTGCACCAACTCCCGGGCTGGAGCAGTCGCTTCATCAAAATAGCTGGAGTACACCGCATTGATGCGGGCAAAGTTGTTGATGTCGGTGACAAAAACAGAGGCTTTGACGATGTCTTTGAATGAAAGCCCCGCTTCTTCCAGAATGGCCTGGATGTTCTGCATCACCTGGGTGGTCTCTGCCTCAATGGTGTCGGTGATGAGGACACCAGTAGCAGGATCAAGGGCGATTTGGCCAGAGGCATACAGGGTGTCATTGTGGATGATGGCCTGGCTGTAGGGGCCAACGGGATCGGGAGCCTTGTCGGTTTTGATGATTTTTTTCATGGACGTTGGTGTTCCCACGGATATACAAGAAAAGCCCCACATCAAATCAACTGATGGGAGCTATTTTCTTATGGTCTCCATGGACTCGTCAGGATGTTAAGCGACTTATTGTTGCTCTTCTTCCTGTGCTTGTTCTTTTGACTGGATAAACATCTTGCCGCGATAGAACATGTTACCTTCCGCGTCGAAATAAGCGCGGTGCATCAGGTGCTTTTCACCTGTGGTTTTACAAGTAGCTACGGTCGGCGGAACCGTTTTGAAGTGCGTCCTACGCTTATGCTTTCTCTGCTTCGATCCTCTACTCTTGGGATGTGCCATCGTTCCAAAATTTATCGGGAATCAATCCCGTTCGTTAGTGTTATTAATATTCAAATCTTTGAGAGCGCTCCAAATCGGATTTTCTCCGGCTTCTGGATTGCCCTGGGCATCGGTACTGTCGACTAGTTTTTTGCTCAACAAGTCGAGCATTTCCCGGTTGCATTGCCGATAGTTATCCGCTACACAATCGTACGTTTGGGTCATGGGGATTGCCAGAATGATGAATTCATAAGCAAACGTACCAACATTCAACTCCGAAGATTCAGGGTGGATGTAAACCACTTCATCATCTTCCACTTCGTTTTCTTCACTGAGTTTGACGATCAATGATTGACGATCGGCAATTGGAAGATCAATTTCGGCTAGGCAGCGGTCACAATCCGTACGGACGGTTCCAGCGAAGTCAAAATCGAGCACAAAGAGCGTTGGTTGTTTATCCAGTATAACTTTTAAAGAAAGTTTTCCATCTTGCACCGGCGATTCCGGAAACTCGGCAAAAAACTCAGCCCCTAGCTCATACTGGAACTCGTGTACCCCATTACGCAAACCCTTGATTGGTAAGGAAAAAGGTATGAGCCCGTTCATTGTTAAAGAACTTTTGTCAAAAGTGTCCGCAAAGATAAGTCTTTTTAGGAAAAAAAAAACTGAAAATAAACTTAATCTAAGCTTAACACTTTGAAAGTCGAGTTCAACGTTGGAAAGGGAACCTAAAACTTCCAGTCTCCCCAAATCCTATAAACTATTTTTTTCATGAAGCCATTAGCCGTACGGCCACTCCTAGTCACTGTTCTAGTTTGTCTACAAGTGTTTTGGATCAAAGCCCAAACTCGTCTGGAACCTGGTGACCTGGCCATTATCCAGGTAAACGCCAACAATTCAGCTTGTAGCGGAACCGCCGTCGATCGCATCAGTTTTATTTGTTTCAAAGACATCACTGCGGGTACCAGCATCGACATTACCGACAATGGTTGGGAGCGTTTGACTCCTGGCCGTTGGGGCAATTCCGAAGGATTTGTTAGAGCTACGCGTAGCGGCAATACGATCCCCGCAGGTACAGTGATCACTTTTGAATTTCCTCCAATTGGTAGCACAACCTATCGGGCTATTTTACCAGATGATACCTGGAGTTTTAGTGCTCAAGGTAGCACCAATACAGTCAACCTCAACTCAGGTGGCGATCAATTTTATTTCATGCAAGGCGGCATCTGGAACCAAGGAACCGGAACCGCGGGTAATTTTGACCACGATGCAACCTATACTGGAGGCCGGATTTTGTTTGGATTCAACACCAAAATGCAATGGCTCAACAACGATTCCTCGCAAGATTCTAAACTACATCCCGAGGTAGCCAACTGCTTCAATATGGCCCCTACTGGCAATGCAACCGACTTCATTGCCTACAATGGCCTCACTACTGCAACTACTCAACTGGAATGGATTTCCCGCATTGCCAATCCTGCCAATTGGCAGACGGCAAGTTCTTGCACCAACTTACCACTCATTCCATCGCGTTTTACCATCGCAAATAGTGGCATTGAACTAAAATGTACCACTTGTCAAGGTTGTGATACCATTAATGAAGTGCTGCGTTTGAGCTTGCCGACTACCGGTGGCCCATTTATCCTTGAATACAGTGATGGACTGGACACCTTCCAAGTCGCTCAAGCTCAAAACAACGATTCTATCTCCATCCAGGTAGGGGAGACGACGACCTTTTTTATCATCTCAGTTACCGACGCCAATGCCTGTCCAATTTATTCCAATTTTGGGCGACCTACTACTGTGACAGTTACCCCGGGCGTAAGCATTCAACCCATCGTTGACCCTGTCGTAGCCTGTACCAATGGCAATGCCCAAGCAACTTTCGCCCTGACCGCCCTGGATGGACAAATTCGGGGCAATACTGGACTGGTCGTGCAGTGGTACCGCGATCAAAACTTGCGCGATACCATCGTCGATCCTGATCAGTTTAACTCAGGTGCTGCCACCGTTTATGCCCTTACCACGGATGGGGTGTGCCGCAGTCGGGCCATTCCGGTTGTGTTGCAACTGGCCAATCCGCCCAGTTTGACAGTGCCTGCGGGTGACACCCTTTGTGGTGGGACTTGTACCCGCTTGCCCCTCTCTTTCCAAGGCAAAGCCCCATTTATTTTAGGCTTTATTGTGAATGAAGGAGGAAACATTCAACCTGGTGGCCTGGTTGCCAGTACGGATCAAGATTCGCTAGTGTTTTGTCCTTCGCGGAATGGATCCGCAACGATCCTTTTTTCCTCCATCATTGATGGCAATGGTTGCCCAGCGCTCATTGATCAGGCGGTCAATATTTTAAGCCAGGAAAGTGACACTACGCTGATTCAGCGCGACCTCTGTCAGGGTGAACAATTGATCGTCAATGGACAGGTTTATGATGCAAGCCGCCCCAGAGGTATGGAGTTTTTATCGACCACTGCTGGTTGTGACAGCATCATTTCGGTGGATTTGCGTTTTTCACCTCGACCGAACGGTAGTCTGAGTGGCGATACGACCATCTGTGGCGGAGGAGCGGGAAATTTGCGATTTCAGCTCAGTGGCGGTACCTTGTTTAACCTGATCATTACAAATGGAAGGGACACGATTCCTTTTAACAATGTGAGCAACGGAACCGTTTTACCGGTTATTTTATCCAGAACTTCAACTTTTACCTTGCTGTCGGTAAAAACAACCACCGGTTCTTGTGAGGCCAATCCCAGTAGTTCTGCCACCATTACCATCAGTGAACCAGTCGCAACAGCGCGATCGACCACTAACTTTGGTCGCTACAACATCAGTTGTTTTGGGGCTGCGGATGGCGCAGCAACAGCGGAGGTACAAGGTGGTAGCGCTCCCTATCGTTATGCATGGAACAACAACAGCAATACCCAAAGCATCAGTAACCTTGGGCCAGGAACGTATCAGGTGGTGGCGACGGATAGCGCGGGTTGTCAGGCACCACCCGTGAGTGTTACTTTAATCGAACCCGATTCTTTACTATTTCAGTTTGCCTTGGATACGGCAGTTTGTCCTGGGCAAAAAAATCAGTTGCGCATCCTCAACATTACGGGCGCAGGGGGGCCATATGCTTATTCCCTGGATGGAGGAGCTTTCGCCGCTTTTGGAGGGCCCTTGACCATCTCGGATTTGGCCTCGGGCAATCGGACCTTGCGCGTTAGTGACGGCAACAATTGTATTGCTTCCAGAAATGTTCGGGTCCCCAATTCCTCGGAATTGAGTCTGGATCTCGGCCCCGATCGCAGCATTTTTGCAGGTGATAGTGTATTGATTAAACCTCAAATCAATTTTAACCCTAGTTCCATCACTTGGCAACCGGGCACTGGATTTCAAAGCCTGGACTCAGCCGCCATCATCGCCCGCCCGACTACCACAACTGTTTTTCAGCTGACTGTACGAAGCGCCAATGGCTGTGTGTTGCGCGATAACCTCATGGTTTTGGTGGAAAAACGCCTGCGCATCTATGCCCCCAATGCCTTTAGCCCCAATGGCGACAACCAAAATGATTTTTTCACCTTGTATTACGCCCAGGAAGTTGAAAAAATCAACGTGTTGAGAATTTTTGACCGCTGGGGCAGCCAGGTTTTTGCTAGCGAAAATCTGGGCAATACGCCAGAGAGTGGCTGGGATGGATTGATCAACGGTGAAAAAGCACCAGTCGGAGTGTATGTCTTCATGGCGGAAGCGCTATTGCGTACAGGAAAAACGGAAATAGTTCGAGGCTCCTTGACCTTGCTGCGTTAATATGTACTATTTTTACCTAATTAAGCTAATTGATTATGGCCAACTCATTTTTCCCCAGTGTTCAATCCTATTACGAAGGCACCCGCTGGGACTACCGTTGGGTCTGGGGTGTTCGCAATACGTATGCAATCCATTTTGGATATTACGATGAGCATGCCACTCACCACCGGGCCGCGGTAGCCAACATGAATAAGGTCATGGCAGATTTGGTCGCTATTCAGTCTGGTGAAAAAGTGCTGGACGCTGGTTGTGGGGTAGGGGGCTCCAGTATTTGGTTGGCCCAAAACCGCAATTGTACCGCAGTGGGAATTACCCCGATTGAAAGCCAGGTGAAAGACGCCCTGCGCAATGCCCGCAAACAAAGGGTAGCTACTCAAACCTCTTTTTTACTGGCTGATTACTGCAAAACCCCTTTTGAAGACGGCAGTTTTGACGTGGTATGGGCCCTGGAAAGTGTTTGCCACGCTGATCGAAAATTGGATTTTTATCAGGAAGCAGCCCGTTTGTTGCGCCCAGGCGGTCGCCTGGTCATGGCCGATACTTTTCGGAACAAGCGACCTTACTCGGAAGAAGATGAATTTCAATTGCGGCGTTGGCTGAATAGTTGGGCCATTCCAGATTTGGATTCCCCATCAGAACACGCAGCACACGCCCAAAAAGTGGGTTTGGTAGATTTTACTTTTCGCGACATTACCCAGCACACGATGCGTTCCATCCTCAACATCAAAGAGCATGGCTACAAATGGTTGCCGATGGCCCTGTCTTTGAATAAATTGGGGATTGTATCTGATGTACAAATCAGCAATGTTTGGGGCTCTATTCATCAGTACCACGCGCTGGAAAAAAAATTGTGGAATTATGGTTTGTTGAGTGCGCGCAAACCAGTGTAAAATCAAGGCTGAAAGACTGCGTTTTCGCCAAAATCAGTCCTATTTTCTTCCTCATTCGTTAATCCCTCTTGCAACTGCCGGGAGGTTCGTACAAGTTAGGCTTGTCTTTGGTGTTGAAACATTTGATTATCAATTATTAGAAAAAAAAATATTGAAATAAAACACCTAATGGCCTTATCTTTAGGGATCGAAAAGTTCCTTTATAAACAAAGTTCAATCTTAATTATCTAGAGTATCCTTTACACTGGTTTTGCTCAAACCGATTCGGACTTATTGAATCATAAGCGATTGTGACTAATTAGTTAATTGCAGCATACGATGAGAAAACTACTAACAACATCCCTGGGTGGCCTACGGTTTTTTTTGCCATTGGCCTTATTTTGTTGTGGAATCACCCAACTCTACGCGCAACAAAATCAATCGATTAATCCCGATCTTTTGGCTTTTTTTCACATCAATGACGATCGAGTATGTGAAAAAGCCAGTATGAGCACAGCAACTCATGCTTTATTTCAACAAGCTTACGTGTTGAATACCCAGGTTACGACAACAGCTCAATTGAGGCTGGTCAAAAACTTGATTATCCCGCGTGGTGAAAACCTGATTCTGGAAGAGGACTTTGCCATTTACTCCGCAGGAGATGTACGCATTGATGGCAACATCCACGGGAAATCCATTTTGCACAGCAATGCACCCGGGCAAAACCTGATTATTTGTGCCGCCGGGACCATCGAAATCAATGGCAACATTCAATTGAGTAATGGTGGTAATGGCTATTTACCAGAAAACAACTCCACTGTGCAAACCACTTCATCACGAGGAGTTTGGGCCCAAATTGGTGTAAGTACCATGGGCTTTACCATTAGCAATCAAGCGGCTCAAAGCATCAATGGTGGTCGTGGCGGGAGTATATTTTTACAAGCCCCACGAATCGTCATCAACGGTCGGGTCGCAGTTGGTGCAGGGGGCAATGGAATCGCCGGTGGCCAGGGTGGCGACGGTGGTTCTGTGGTCTTTTTGTACGAACAATTCCAGGCTGGCGCGAAAGATCGCCGCTTCTTAGCCGGAAACGGTGGTCATGGTGGCAATGCTGAAGCCTGGCTAACCCTTGATGGCGGCACAGGTGGCAGTGGTGGCGAAACGTATTTTTTCGCTTGCAGCAATGGCAGCAATGGCAGCAATGGTCCTGGATCGCCTACTACAAATGGCGTAAATGGAACAAATGGTGGTCAAGGTGGCAACAGCACCGATGGAATTGCTTGTGGTGGCGGCAATGGCGGAAACGGTGGTAGTGGCGGCATTAATATGAGTGGCAACGGTCTCCGAGGCGGCCATGGTGGCCATGGTGGCGATGGCGGAGTCGCTTTTAATAGCGTCCCGGGAGGCTCGGCAATAGCTGGCAATGGCGGTCAGGGCGGCAATGGGGCACAGGGCGGCAATGGCTTTGGTGCAGATAAAAATGGTGGAAGAGGAGGTCAGGGCGGCGACGGCGGCGCTGGCGGTTTTGCCATTGGAGCAGATGGCTCTACTGGCGGAAGCTGTGCAACTACCACAGGTGGTGATGCCACCGGTGGGAATGGCGGCGACGGTGGCCCCGGTGGTGCTGGTGGTTTTGGCACAGGCATGGGCATCGGTGGCAATGGTGGCCGAGGCGGAGCCAGAGGTGCGGGCGGTGATGGCAATGGAGGTAGCGCTGGCTCTTGTACTGCGGTTACTTGTTCTACCCCCCAGGGTGGTACAGGGATTGGTGGCACCAGAGGCGCGCGTGGGGCAGGTGGCCCTGGTGGAACGAGTGGGGTAGGAGGGACAACTGGGAACAATGGTAACCAAGGTTCTAATGTGCCCACTAATGGAGCAAGTATAGATGGAAACGACGGGGTTTGCATCCTCCCCATCGAATTGACCCAATTCGACGCCAAACTCCAGGATCAAGGTATCCTGGTGACCTGGAAAACCGCTACCGAACTCAACAACGATTACATGGTACTGGAGCGCAGCGCCAACGGCCAAAATTTTCTGGAGGTCACCCGTATCAAAGGCAAAGGTACGACCCAAGAAACCCAGCATTACCAGTATTTTGATCCAAACCCATTGGCAGGCATCAACTATTACCGCTTGCGGCAAGTGGATTTTGATGGAACCACGGACCATTCCAAGGTAGTGGCCATCACGCTGGACAAAGGTGAATTGATGTCCATTTTCCCCAACCCAGCCAAAGACCGCATCAACATCCAAACTTCTTTGACCTTATTGGCCGAGGAAGTCTTCTTATTGGATGCACTGGGCCGAAGAATAAGCCTGAACCTACAGGGAAGCCCCGGTTGGTATGAAATCAAACTGCCCACTGAATTGCCTGCTGGAAATTATTGGCTGCGCTTGCAAGATCGGGCGCAAATCCATAGAGTAGTGGTCGTTAGAGAATAAATCAGGTTTTTTCAGGGAGGAATCTTAATAAAACGTCAAAGCTTAAGATGAGTAGACTAATACACATCTTAAGCTTCGTTTTTTAAGGTAAAGGCATATTTAAATAAAATAGGCTATGCAGCACTCGCGGAGAAAATTCATACAACAGACTGGGCAATTTGCCCTTGGGGCAGGATTATTTGGCACCTTGCCACTAGAACTCATCGCTGCACAACGTCGTTCGATCAGCCCCAATGACCGCATCGGAGTTGGATTGATTGGCTGCAATGGGATGGGTTTTGTTGATCTACAGTCTTTCCTGAAAAATGATCAATGTTTTTGTGCCGCCCTCTGCGATGTAGACAATAATGTGCTTAGCCGCCGGAAGGCCGACTTGGAAAAAGCAGGTTTGCCTGCGCCCAAATTGTACAAAGCCTACCAGGATTTATTGGCCGATCCGGCGGTAGACCTTGTGATCATTGGTACCCCAGATCATTGGCATTGTTTGATGTTTTTGGATGCGGTATCCGCGGGCAAAGACGTGTACGTGGAAAAACCCATCGGGAACTCTATCATTGAAGCCCGCACGATGGAACTGGCTGCAGCACGCTCCGGTCGGGTCATTCAGGTCGGGCAGTGGCAACGCAGCCAACCCCACCTGGAAGAGGCTAGGCAATTTCTGAGTTCCGGTAAATTGGGGCGGGTTCGCAGTACCAAAGCTTGGGCTTATGTAGGCTGGAAATCGAGTATTCCCAAAGCGCCTGACGGCCCGGTTCCCACTGGAGTAGATTACGATTTGTGGCTGGGCCCGGCACCCAAACGGCCGTTTAATCCCAATCGGTTTCATGGCAATTTCCGCTGGTATTGGGACTATGCTGGAGGGGTGATGACCGATTGGGGCGTACACATGATTGATACAGTGCTGCAATTTATGGAGCCCGAAATGCCCCATACCATCCTGGCGGCGGGAGGCAAATTGGGTTACCCCGATGACGCCCAGGAAACACCTGATACCCTCACCACCGTCTACAATTTCCGCGATTTCACCCTGACCTGGGAGCACATGATGGGCATTGGACTGGGCAATTATAACCGCGGCCAAGGGGCAGCTTTTATTGGAGAAAACGGCACCTTAGTGATTAGCCGGGAAGATTGGGAAGTAATCCCCCACAATAAAGCCATCGAAGCAGTACCTTCCCAAAAAGCAAAGAACTCTTTCGGTCTGGATTTACACGTACAAAATTTCCTGGAGGCGGTTAAAGTGAAAGAACCCGAAGCGGCAAAGGCGAGCATTGGCATTGGTGCTCGGGTATGTATGGTTAGCCAAATGGGCAATATTGCCTACCGCAGTGGACAAGCCTTGCACTGGAATGGCGAAAAAGGAAAATTTGAGGAGAAAGAGGTGAACGGGTATTTGAAGAAGAAGTATGAGAATGGGTATAAATTAGTAAGTGAAGAGTGAAGAGTGAAGAGTTGGTAGTGGAAAACTAAGTGTAAACGTGCTTTTCACTATTCACTATTCACTTTTCACTATTCACTTTCAAGCTGCATTTTGCTGCAGGAAAAAACTAGCATCCCGCACCGTGTCAATTTTTGCGGCTTGCTCTTGGTTGAGGAAAACGCCAAATTGAGATTCTAATTTTGCAATCAACAAGTCTTTGTCAACCGAGTCTAGGTATAAATCGTCAATGAGGTCAGTGTGGGGGTTAATGCGCGAGGATGGGATGTTGAGTTCCCATGCAATCAATTCAATGATACGGTCCTCGGCGGTCCATTTACTCTTTTTAGCCATTACCACAGTTTCACAGTTTAGGTGATGAAATATTTGGGTTAACAGGATCTTCAGTAAGACAACAGTCAGTAGAATTTGGTTTCTTTATTCATCCAAAATCGAATAAAGAACGAATCCAGATAGCGATAGGTTGCCTAGGAGTGACAATATTTTTGACAAAACCCAATGAAGCGACGCTGAACTGCGCTGAAATGACGATTATCTGCCTTGAATTGTAAACCTAGTTTTCAAAAAAGAGTCAGTCAACTTGTAATCTTATTTTGCTTCCTTTCCGTAAGGTTCGTCGGGTAAACGAATCAGCTGTTTTTTATCTTGTTCCAATTCCAACCAATGACAAAGCAGGATGCCAATGCCCGCTGCGCCTTGCATGTATCCTGTTTGGGCGGCCAATGCTTCGGGTTCTGCACGATTCTCTGCCTGGATCCAGCGCAGGCCCTGGGCGTCGGAGGTAGCGCGTTTGAGCAGGTCTTGGGTGTGTAACCAGGCGTAATCGCGGTATTTCTTTTTGCCCTCCATGCGGTACAAGGTCAAAAAGAACTCGGCTACTCCGGCATTGCCACAGCATTGGCTCACATTGTTCCAAAATCCTGGTGTACGCTTTTGGGGAATGGGCGATTTTAACAGGGTATTGATCGCAGCATCCCAGGGTTTTTTCCAGTTTTTGCGCTCTTTTTTATAAGAATTGTACAACACGTAGTACAAACGCGCCGTACCCACCGGGCCGTGGCAATAGCCGTAATAAAAGAGTTGTTTTCCATCGCCCTCTTCGTGGTGGGGAATTAGGCCTTCGGCATTTTTTAAGGTTTGTAAATACCGCGCGCCGTTCAGCGCAACCCGCAAGTAACGGCCTTCTTCCAAAATCGCGAAGACCTCCGCCGCGAAATAGGCTACCCCGGCGGTGCCGTGGGAAAAATTGGGCATGGTTTTCTCCGCCCCGGGCCACATGCGCCATTTCCATTGTTCGGTATTGACGCGTTGGGCCACGGTGATAAGCCAGTTACAGGTATTGGCGGCCAGTTCGAGGTAGGTGAAATTTTTGGTTTCGCGGTAAGCGTACAGCAGGAATAAACCAATGCCCGAGTTACCAGCAATGACATCGGTGACATAGCCCCAGTGGGTCGTTTCGCCCCGAGTTTCAGAGGCATTGAGCAGCAATTTGAGGACACGCTGAAATCCTTCGTTGTATTTGGTATCCTTGGTGGCTTTGTACACTTCTTGCAAGGTAAAACCTACGCCACAGATGCCGGAAAAAAGCCCGGTTTTGCCTTGCGCATCCATCTCGCTCAATTGTTCGGGCAAACGGGCGAGCAAAAAATTGGCCCCGTTTTTGGCTTCCTCCAGGTATTCGGCGTTATTGGTGGCATGATGGGCTTCGAGGTAAAACAGCACAATGCCGGGAATGCCACTGTACAAGTCCAAACTGATTCGTCCATTGCTTTCGCCGGGAATCACGGGCCAAGAGCTGCCTTCGGCACTGGTTTTGACGTGTTGGTGCAACCACAAATGAATGCGTTGAATGCTATCGGCCAGGCCACTTTGGGCCTGAAGCTGAAGGACAAAAAATAGCAAAAACAGGCCGATGATACTGCTGCGAAGGCGCATTGGCAATTGGTTTTTAGAAAAATAGTATAGAGACGATATTTTCCCCCGCTTATAACAGCTCAAAGTTCGGCTTTAGTTTATTGGTGTGCCCATAAAAGTCGTTGATGATCTTAATGACCTCTTCAGGATCGTCTGTCAGCGGCAAAAGATCCAAATCGCCGGGCGAGATGTTGTGCTCCTGTTCCTGCATCACTTCGAACATCCATTCTTTTAATCCTGACCAAAATTTGGTGCCAACCAGGATCACGGGCACTTTGTTGATTTTTTTGGTTTGGATCAAAGTGAGGACCTCAAAAACCTCATCCATGGTGCCAAAACCACCCGGTAGCGCAACAAAAGCCTGGGCATACTTCACAAACATGACCTTGCGGGTGAAAAAATAGCGGAAGTTCAGGTTTTTATCGTTGTCGATGTACAGGTTGTTGTTTTGTTCAAAAGGTAGGTTGATGTTCAATCCTACCGATTTACCGCCATACAAGGTTGCGCCCTTATTGCCTGCTTCCATGATCCCCGGGCCGCCGCCTGTAATCACGCCGTAGCCTTCGATGGTCAAGTGGCGGGCAATGTCTATGGCAAGTTTGTAATAGGCATGGTCGGGTTTGGTCCGCGCAGATCCAAAGATGGACACACATGGCCCAATGACATTGAGTGTCTCGAAACCCTGCACAAATTCTGAGATCACTTTGAACATGGTCCAGGAGTTCTGGCCCTTCAGTTCCTGCGACCACTCCTTCATGTGGGGGTGCGCTTGGGTTGTTGGTTTGTTTTCCGACATACGTTTCTGGTCGTTTTTGAGAAGAAAAAGGACGGAAATATAGTTTTTTTTGGGAAATGTAGGCGGGGAAAAGTGGGGAAAGTTTGTTCGTTGGAAAACAATGAGACCAGAATTTTATCATTTTGAGTTAATGCCGCTGGTCGATTCTAACTGACTGCCTTCAAAAGTTCACAATAAATCTCCAAATTCTCCTCATCAAAACAAACAAAAATCGCCCTTTCAATTCCTGCATTAGTCGCCAAAAATTCTTGAACAGTAGCCACCGCAATCTCCGCCGCCCGTTGCTTAGGAAAACGATAAATGCCCGTACTGATATTCGGAAAAGCGATCGTCTTTACCTCATGTTCAATGGCGAGCTTAAGACTGCTCAAATACGCTGACGCCAACAAGATTTCTTCATTTGATTTCCCCTGATTCCAAACTGGGCCTACTGTATGGATAACATACTTCGCCGGGAGTTTACCCGCAGTAGTGATCACAGCTGTACCAACCGGACAGCCTCCCTGTTTGCTGCGGATTTTTTTGCAATCCTCCAGAATTTCAGGGCCACCAGCCCGATGGATGGCGCCATCTACACCACCGCCGCCAAGCAGGGAGGTATTGGCTGCATTGACAATCGCGTCGACGGGGATTTTGGTGATGTCGCCTTGGATTAATTCGATCATGTAATATTGATGGCTAATCCACCTTGGCTTTATATTCTTCTATAGTGACTAAAGCTTCCATTTCACTTAACCCCTCTGCTTGTAGTAAGTTTACAATCACCTCAATCACTTTTTCCACCGGACTCTTGACCATCATAGCCATTTTTTCCAATGAAAACTCTTGGAGTGACCAGAGTGTTTGAATGAACTCTTGCTTTTCAATCTCAATTCCCTCTTCGCGTCCTTCCTCTCTACCCTGCTCGATACCTTGCTCAATCCCTTGTAGATATAGCCCATCAGTTTCTATGTCATAATGAATAGTCATGGCTTCAACTTGAGTTTTTACAATGAGTTCCATCTTTCTTAAACGTGATAAAATTAACAATTGTTTTTGATATTTTTTGACTCTGAAAGAGCCTTTTAGGATTTTGAATAGGCTGCTCAAAATTTGCCTAACGACCACATCTGGTGCGTCTTGTCCAAAATCGCAAAGAATAGCCAGAATCACTTCCTCGGGAATAGTTGAGTTTAAAAACACCTCCTTGGGTATATCTTTCAACACGATTACTTCAAACTGAAATTCCAAACCACTAAGGGATAAGTGGTTTTTCTTGATTTGAGTGCCCAGGCCCATGCCACCATAAATCACTACTTGTCTTAAGGGTAGAGCTGTGATCTGGTGAAAAAGGGCATAATGCAGAAAATTGCGTTTTCGCAAGTCTTCATCGCTAACATGAAATTCTATTTGCAGGCCGTAGTCTAATTTTATATCTTCATGTACTACTCGTCTAATATTGTCCATTTCTGCTTCTTGGGTTACCTGCATTTTTGCATCAATGGGGACGAGCTTGGGGGGCGATAATCCTAACACCTTATTTAATAGGTGCAGGAGTAAAGGTTCGATATTTTCCTTGAAAATGCGATCGTAGCTATTTGCCATAATTTACATTGAGGGCTATTTCAATGCAAAATTGGATGATCTGAATTTCCGAGTCACGTCACTTTATACAACTTTTGACCAGGGCAAATTTCCGCAATTAACCCTACCCATCGATCACTGCAGCCCCGCAATCATTTCAAACTCCTCCTCCAATTTCCCACTCAAGCGTTCAAAAACCTCAAAATACCGCATGTACAAGTCGTGATTTTGTTCATCGGGGCTATACGTCCCCGTAAAATGGGTACTTGCCGAAGCTTCCTCCAAACCACTGAAATACCCCATCTGGGTCAAGGCGATCAAGGCCGTGCCTTGTGCAATGCTGTCCACTGTGGTATTGACCTGTACCGGTAAACCATAAATGTCGGTCAGGATTTGCGCAAAGAGTGGCACACTGGCATAAGAGCCTGTCAAGCTGATGCTGTCAAAAGAGCGCTGCGTGCTCAGCAGTTTGCCAATGCTGTACATCTCTAACAAAATCCCTTCAACACAAGCCCTCAGCAGGTGTTTGGGCTCATGGGTGATGTTGAGCCCAAAAAACACGCCCCGGGCATTGGCATTCCAAATCGGGGCTCGCTCGCCCAATAAATAAGGCAAAAACAACAGCCCTTTGGCCCCAGCTGGTACATACACCGCATCCCGGATCAACTCTTCCCGCACCTGTTCAAATTCCTGGCCCTGGTGAAAATTGCCAAATTGCTGGGTGAACCAATCAAAAGCCACCCCGACGTTGTTGCTAGGGCCACCCGATACATAATAATCATCGGCGAGCAGGTAATTGAAAAAACGCTGTTGCTCGTCGACCAAAAACTCTTTGCCCGCTACCCGCACTGCGCCACTCGAAGCAATGGTCACGGTTGCCCGTTTGTGGCGAATGTCGCCCGAACCCAGGGTAGCCGAACAGCCATCACTGGAACCCAAAATTACTTTGGTCGTGCTGGCCAGGCGCAAGGACTTGTAATACTCCTTTTTTAAGCCCACCTCATCAAAATAGATCGAAACGGGGGTGGACAGCTGCTCTTTGTCGATGCCCGCAAAACTCAGTGATCGGGCATTCCACTGCAATTGATGGATGTCAAAAAGTCCGGTCGAAGAAGCAATGCTGTGGTCAACGAGGTATTCCCCCGTCAATTGCAAAATGATGTATTCCTTGAGCGAGATGAATTTATGGGCTTGATTGAACCGTTCCGGGTCTTGGTGCTGCATCCAGGCAATTTTTGCGAGGGGCGACATCGGATGGATTGGAGTGCCAGTGGCGTTGTAAATGCTGTTGCCTTCCGGGCTATTTTTCAACATTTTCGACTGCTTGATGGCGCGATTGTCGGCCCAAATGACTGCATTCCCCAGGGGGCGTCCGTTTTTATCGACAGCCAATACGCTGTGCATCGCTGCGCAAAAACAGATGGCTTGCACCTTGTATTTTTGGGGATGAATCTGCTCGTTCAAAAAGTTTTTCAACACATATAAGGTCGTGATGAATACCTGCTCTGGGTCTTGCTCGCTGTAATCTGCTTGGGGGTGAAAAGTGGGATACGAACCTTTGCGCATGCCCAATACTTTTCCATTGAGGTCAAATGCATGGATTCGAACTGCCGAAGTATTGATGTCAATGGTAAGAATACAATCCATGATCGTCGGTTATATCATTAGTCAAAGTAGTTCATTACTGGTTCTTCCGGTACGCACGTGGCGTATAACCCGTTAGTTTTTTAAAGGTTGAGGAAAAGTGCTGAGAGGAATAAAATCCAGTTTCGAGGGCAATCCGCGTCAAACTGTGGTTGCTTTGCCGCAACAACTTGATGGCTTCTGCAATCCGCAGGTTGATGAGGTAATGCAAGGGGGAAAATCCCGTAAACACTTTTACCTTTTCTGTAAATGCAGTGGTGCCCAAACCCACCAGGCCCGCCATTTCTTCCACAGTCCAGGGGTGAGCGAGGTTACTGCGCAAGGTTTGCTCCAGTTTCAGGAAAATTTGGGGGAAATCCCGCCTGAAATTTTCGGCCTTGCTCAAGTGCCGAACCATTTCGATGAACAGTTCATCCAACAGGTGATTGACCCGCGTGCGGTAGCCCATTTCTTGCTGCATGATTTCGTATTCGATGCTTTGCAAAATAGTCGCTCCAGCCCCAAAGCGGGTCAATACTGGCGTTTTGTTCATTGCTAAAATTTTGCCCATCACGCCTTGTTCCGATTCAGAAATTCCACTCCAAGTGCCCAATTGTAGTTTTCCCTGTGCGTCAAAAAACTCGGGTTGAATGCCAATCCAGGTCAGGGTGCCAATGTCCATGATTCCCTTGGTACTACCAATCGCTTGCCAGGGACAGGCCAATGCCGTATCCCCAGGAAAAAGGGTGTAACCTTGTCCTGCAATGTTCCAATCGAATTTTCCTTCGGTAATCAAACCTACCCTGAGCTCGGAGTGGGTTTTGATGGTAAATGAGTTCAATTGTATGTTCTGGACTTTTAGTTTTACCAACTCAGTGATGTAAGGAAAATGTCGAAGTTGTTCCGCCTGGCCTTGTTGCAACAACAATAAGTGATTCATAGTCGGCTTCAGAAAAGATTTTATGCACAAGCAACCTTGAGTACATAAAATCAAGCACGCTTGTTTAAGCTAATTTCCAACAAAAATAAGTCAAACTTTGAGTAAAAAAGTACAAAATTCGCCGCCAAGCTTATATGGAAGTTAGATTGTTTTGAATCCATGACATTTGTAACGATTTATTACGCACTTTAAAAACCTAATCATCGGATCATGGAACAAAATCAACTCACTGGTCGACTCTGGGCTATTAGTTTCCCCAGAGGCGCGTTACTTGCCGGCTTGTTTTTATTTTTTGCCAATTTTATTTTCGCTCAACAAATTACTGGAACCGTCAATGACAATTCGGGGGTAGGTATTCCCGGGGTATTGATCCTGGTGAAAGGTACCACCCGAGGCACTGTTACCGAGGTGAATGGTACCTTTAGTATTGCTGCCAGTAGCAATGACACCCTCGCTTTCAGTTCAACGGGTTTCGCTACCGTTTACGAACGGGTGGGCAATCGCACCCAACTTGTAGTGACCTTGGCAGAATCCATCCTGCAATTGGACGAAATGGTGGTTACTGCTTTGGGCATCCGCAAGGAGTCGAAAAAACTGGGATACGCCACCACTACGATTGGCGCAGAAGCCCTTACTGAAAACCGTTCCCCCAACTTTATCAACACCCTGCAAGGTAAAGTGGCTGGGGTAAACATTTCGGGCTTGGGTACCGGGCCTGCGGGAACCTCCAAAATTCGGATCCGGGGCCAATCTTCTATTTCTGGTCAAAACAACCCCTTGATTGTAGTCAACGGGGTGCCGATCGACAATACCAACTTTGGTACCAACCCGGGTAATGCTGCCGCCGATAACTCCATTGGCGTGCGCGGTGGTGGTAACACCTCTGACGGGGGCGACGGTTTGTCCAGCATCAACCCTGATGACATTGAAAGTATGACCATCCTGAAAGGTGCTACCGCTGCGGCGCTTTATGGCTCTCGTGCCAAGGATGGGGTCATCATGATCACTACCAAATCCAAGGGTACTGGTAAAGGGATTGGCGTCACTTTTAATTCCAATTACACCAATGAAACACCCCTGGATTTCACTGATTTTCAATACGAATACGGACAAGGTGAGAATGGTGTACGCCCTACAGCACCCAACCCTACTTCCGGGCAGTGGTCATTTGGGGAAAAATTCCAGCCAGGAATGACCCAGGTTTTGTTTGATGGGGTGACGGTACCCTACGCGCCAGTTCGCGACCGCATCAAGACCTTTTTCCAAAATGGCTCCAACTTGACCAATACCTTGTCCTTGGCAACAGGTGGCGACAAAGGAGGATTTAATCTTTCCTTTTCCAATATGGACAACCAGGGGATTGTGTCCAACAACAAATTCAACCGCAAAACCATCAATGTGGGCTTTGGTTATGATTTGTCCAGCAAACTCAGCTTTTCGGGCAATGTTAATTACTCCAACGAGTACAACCAAAATCCACCCAACATTGCCAACCAGGACAACTCGATTCCAACCGCAGTTTACAACCTAGCCAACTCTATGCCATTGGATTTGCTGGATGAAAAAAAATACGACGCTGCTGGTAATGAATTTGTGTATTCCCGTTTCCGCAACCGGACCAATCCCTATTGGACCCTTGCCGAACAGTTCCAAAACATCCGCCGCGATCGCCTCTTTGGCAATCTGGCTGTCAAGTACAATCTTACCTCCTGGTTATTTGTCCAAGGTCGGGTAGGCCAGGATTATTGGTCCCGGGATCAGGATTTCAACAACTTTCCAACTGGGCATGCCTCACTTGCAGCTGCTCCTGCTGGGTTCGTGAATGGAACCTATACCCAGGAGTCACGCCGTTTCCGGGAAACCAACATGGACATCTTGCTTTCAGGTACCCGTACTTTTGGCAAGATTGGTTTCGACTTCAACGTAGGGGGAAACCAGATGTATCGGCGCGCTGATTTGAATTCCGTCCTCGTAAACGACTTTGTCGTTCGTGATTTGTATACCGTGATGAATGGCCGGGTAAAAGATCCCATTTATGGCCTGTCCGAACGGGCGGTGAACTCCGTTTATGGTTCCGCTGAGGTTTCTTACAACCGGGTGTTGTATGTGAATGTAACCATGCGGAATGACTGGTTTTCTACCCTTTCGCCTGAAAACCGTAGCATTAGTTATCCCTCAGTATCGGGTAGCTTCATCTTTTCTGAGGCATTTGGAAAGGCTCCAAAGTGGTTGAAATTTGGTAAACTCCGCGCAGCCTACGCCGAAGTGGGGAGTGACACCGATGTATCGCCCTACGCCAATAACCTATTTTATGGCATCAATGCCAACTTGTATCCTAATCCATCTGGAGCCTTACAACCAGTGGGTGGCCCACAAGGCTCAACCTTACCCAACGCCGGGCTACGCCCCATGCGTGCTACTGAAGCGGAAATCGGAATTGAGCTAA
Source organism: Haliscomenobacter sp. (assembly GCF_041740695.1). Lineage (GTDB taxonomy): Bacteria > Bacteroidota > Bacteroidia > Chitinophagales > Saprospiraceae > Haliscomenobacter. The sequence continues at coordinate 37,728 of NZ_JBGSLK010000044.1, forward strand.
AAATGTTCGACAACCGGGTTTCACTGGATGCAGCGATATACCAAAAAACCACCAACGACCAAATCGTCTCTGCCCAGATTTCGGATGCCTCCGGCTTTACCAATACGCTCATTAACTCAGGCAAAAGCCGCAACAATGGGGTGGAAATGTTACTGAACCTGGTCCCTGTACGCACTTCCAACTTCCGTTGGGATCTGAGCTTCAACGGATCGTACAACATCACCAAAGTATTGAGTTTATTGACAGATACACCTGGAGAACGCATCACTGTTGGTACCCACGTATTCAATGGTGAACTCCGGCAGGTAGTAGGTCAGGAAATGGGTCAAATTTATGGCTTCGGCTACCGCCGGGATGCTCAGGGGCGCATCATTTATGGTGGCAACGGGATTCCATTGCGTACCACCGACCTGATTTCTTTTGGTTCTGCCTTGCCTAAGTGGGTGGGTGGGATCAACAACGGATTTACCTACAAAAACCTGAGTGTTTCCTTCCTGATCGACTTCAAACTGGGCAACATGATGCTCTCTGGTACCAACTTTAACTTGACTCGCCATGGGTTGCACCAGATGACTTTGGCCGGGCGTGCCGAAGGAGGGATTATTGGTGAGGGCGTGAACCAACAAGGAGAAGTCAACACCGTAAGAGCGAACGTACAGCCTTATTGGGAGGTAGTGCGCTCTTTGGCTTTGATCGAACCAATTGTCTACAATGGCGGCTATTGGAAACTACGCCAGATCACCGCTGGATACGATTTTGGCAGATTTTTGCCAGCCACTTCACCCATCAAAGGTTTAAAACTCAGCTTCGTAGCCAACAACGTTTTGATGCTTAAAAAATGGGTGGACAACATCGACCCTGAAACCTTTGGTTACAGCTCTGACAACCTGGTGGGTATGGAATCTACCGGCTTGCCTTCTACCCGTAGCATAGGTTTTAACCTCAATGTTAAATTTTAAAAGAACCAGCACATGAAAAAGAATTTTCGCTATACGCTTCTCTTATTGTCGATGCTGGCCCTGGCCGCCTGTGATGAAGGTTTTGACGACCTCAACATCAATCAAACTGCGGCCACCAGTGTCAATCCGGTATTCTCTTTGAACAATGCTGTGATCAATGCTTCGTTTGTAGCCACTACGGTACAATACGAGATTGGGATTGTTCAACAAATGATCTCTCCCAACTCGGGGGTATTGACGGGTGCCAATTTTAACCAGGACAACCGCGATGCGACCCAGGCTGCCTGGCAGCGTTATTACCGTTCAACAATTCGCAATACTGTTGACGCACTCGAAGCGACCAAAGACCAACCCACCCGCAGCAATTTGTACAATATGTCGCGGATTTGGCTGTCCCACGCCATCATGGTGATGACCGACACGTACGGTGATGTCCCTTACAGCGAAGCAGGTAAAGGATACATCGAGCAGGTGCTTTTGCCGAAATACGATTCCCAGCAGTCAATATACACGGCACTGATCAAGGAATTGACGGAGGCTACCGCAGCATTGGACGCCGCTAAAACGGTTGAAACTGCCGATGTACTGTACGGTGGGAACATCACTCAATGGAAAAAATTGGGTAACTCTTTACTTCTACGAGCTGGGATGCGCCTCGTGAAAGTAGACGCCGCGCTAGCTCAATCAACCGTGCAAAAAGCGCTGCAAGGGTCCTTGATCGACGCCAACGCCGACAACTGTGTGATTCGGCACGATGCCAACTACGTGAATGGGATCGGACAAATGCTGAACTCAACGGAAGCCAATAACTTTTACCTGGCCAAACCATTTGCTGATCACCTGAAAAACACCAGTGACCCTCGTTTGGGCGCCATTGCAGTGCGTTATGTAGGGGCTAAATCAGGGCCAGAACAAAGTGCGGCAAAGGCTAACATCGACCCCGCTGTACAGATCGGGATGCCGCTTGGTTTTGACAACAGTGGCATTGTAGCAGAAGCCACCAAAGCAGGATTGGCCAGCTTTTATGACTTTTCTCAAGTGGATCGGACTCGGATGGTCAAAAACACGGCACCTATGTTTTTGGTTACGGCTGCTCAAACCCAATTGTTGGTAGCTGAAGCCATTCAAAGAGGGTGGGGGACTGGCAATCTTGCAGATACCTACCAAAAAGCCGTTCGCCTGCACATGGAGCAATGTGCTTTATATGACGCCAGATCAACCATTGTGGGTAGTGCCATCGATGCCTATCTGACGGCCAATCCATTTGACGCCAGCAAAGCCCTGGAGCAAATCAATACCCAATACTGGATTGCTTCTTTCCTGAATGGACCGGAGGCCTTTGCCAATTTCCGTAGGAGTGGATTCCCTGTACTCACTTCGAATCCTTTCCCAGGTAAAGCCATCAAGGGTGCATTTATCCGCCGATTAACCTATCCCAACTCTGAAATTTCGGTCAACAAGGCCAATGTGGACCAAGCCGTTGGCCGCCAGGGCGCCGATGACCTGGATAGCCGCGTTTGGTGGGATAAATAAGATAGGGTGTGAGTGTGATGGTGTGAATGTGTGGGTGTGTTGGGGTAACCCGATGTAGCCGCACAACATCCAATGTAGGGGCAACCCTTGCGGTTGCCCTAGACCGCATAGGGCAGCCGCAAGGTTGCCCCAACGAAAGCAAATAGTGTTTTGTCCAAGGAGGCTGTTCGGTTAAATCACCAATTGGTATTTTTTTACACCGAATGGCCTCTACTTTCTTCAACTCTCGTATAACTTTGCCGGGCTCCTCCCATTCGAAAAGGCATTAAATTGTTGTGGAGCAAGTTCAAATGTAAAAATGGTTCATTCATACATCGGCATTGACATTGGTACTACTGCGACCAAAGCAGTGGTTTTTTCTCCAATTGGACAAGTTTTGTATCAAACGAGTCGGGAGTACCCCATGTACCACCCCCAACCCAACTGGTGCATTCAGAAACCTGAGGACTTACTTCAGGCGGTGATGGATTGTATGCAGGAAGTGAACAACCGGTTTCCTGACGCTAGCTTCATCAGTTTCAGTGCGGCCATGCACAGTTTGTTGTTGTTGGATGAACAAGGCAAACCCTTGACCGATTGTTTGTTGTGGGCAGACAACCGTGCTACCACGCAAGCTGAACGACTACGTGACTCCGCAGAGGGGCTTTGTATTTACCAAAGAACTGGAATTCCACTACATTCTTTCAGCCCCCTTACCAAGTTGTGGTGGTTCAAAGAAGAAGCACCGGAAATTTTTCGAAAAGCACACAAGTTCATCAGCGCCAAAGAATACGTTTGGCACCACCTGACGGGGGCTTATCAGGTTGATTCATCAATGGCTTCAGGGACTGGAATGTTGAATTTGAAAAGCCTACAGTGGGATGAGGGAATATTGAAGAATTTGGAGCTTAAACCTGAGCAACTTTCGAGAGTAGTTCCTACAACCTATTCCACCCAAAGTTTAGATGGCCAGTATACCCTGGTCATTGGCGCTGGAGATGGGCCTTTAGCTAGTTTAGGTACCGGGGCTATCGGAGCAGGTAAAATGGCCTTGACCATTGGCACCAGCGGGGCCATCCGTCTACCCGTACGCGGCCCCAAAGTGGACCCGGAAATGCGCACTCAGTGCTACCACTTGATCGACGACCAATACTTGAGCCTGGGCGCGGTCAACAATGGAGCGGTAGTCTTGCAATGGTTGAAAGAAAATGTACTGCGCAGTGAAGCCAGTTACGAGACTTTATTCGAGCAGGCTGAAACAGTAACTGCCGGGGCGGATGGTTTGTTATTTGTACCCTACTTGTTGGGGGAAAGAGCGCCTATTTGGGACGCCAATGCACGGGGCTGTATGCTGGGCTTGAGTATCCAACATCGACAGGAGCATTTTGTGCGCGCTGCCTTAGAAGGGATTGTACTGGGTTTGCGCCATATTGCTGAGGTCTTGCTCCCTAGCGAAGCTGATCGGGCCAATGTAGAAATCTGCGCCAGTGGTGGTTTTGCCAAAAGTGAGTTATGGGTTCAAATTGTAGCTGATGTATTTCAAATGCGGGTGGTACTGGCCCAAACGGTGGAGGGCTCTGCCTGGGGCGCGGTGCTATTGGGCTGTAAGGCGCTGGGGCTGGATTGCAAGGAGCAAGTAGGGGAGGAGCAGGTTTTTGAACCGAATCCGGCGAATGCAGAGGTATATGCTGCTGCTTTTGAACGATTTCGGGCAGTGTATCCTATGTTGAACAATCTAAAAAAAATAGCTAGTTGGGAACTTAGCACTCCAATGGGCTAAATTCCCAACAAAATTACCATCAGGGTTTATTTACACGTCTTCGCATACTCGAACACGTGTTTTTCAATATCCCCCCAACTAGGATCTTTTCCGTATTTGCTGAACAAATCAGCACAATCTTCAAACAGCGGCTTGAATTCATCGTCATAGTCCGCTTTTTTCAAGCGGTATGCTGGTGCAGTGCCCTTGGCTACGTAGTACGACTTTTCATCGCCACCAACCATCTGAATACCACCTATACCCAAACTGGTCGTTTCTTTTGCCAATGGATCAAAGTAGACTTTCAGTTTGCCACTGAAAGAAGGGTTGACCAATTGCAGCAGCAAATTGCGCGTCTTTTTGCCCATTCGTACTGGAGCCTGCTCAAAAAAAACGTAGCCTTTGCCGATGATGTCTTTGTCCAGATCAACATTGTCCCACTGGGTCGCGTCGTTCAAAAAATCGAGGGATTTGCCCAGTTTGTCCCAGCCAGAGGGTGGCAAGTACATGTGTTTGATTTCCGCGGGCTTCAGCTTGCGTTTTTTAGTGGAGCCACCTACGTTTTCCAACACTACTTCTTCGATCAGGCCTTTTTTTCGATCAAGGTCTTTGATGTTGCCCTGCAATTGGGTGCCGTCCTGTAAAGTTACATAGGCGGTTTTTTTGCCAGAAAAACTGAAGGTTCCAGGTTGGAATTTCTGGGCTTGTAATACACTAAGAGTAGTGCTGAAGGTCAAGATGACCAGCACAAGTTGAATGCTTAACTTCATGGTTAGTAAAGATTTGTATGTAAACTGGTTAATGAAATAAATTAAATGATAATCGGTTGAAAATGAGACAGTGGTACACTGAATCAGTTAATTGTAAAACGATCTGTAAAGCAAGTCTCAAAATTAAAATACTTAAGCGTGAAGCTTTTTTGATGCGGCAAAGCTCTACTATTTTTTTGATTTAATAAAACATCAGGGGTTTTCTTTGTTTTAAAACGCCTTCATCAATTCTTTACTTTTCCTCTAGATGCAACGCCGTCAAAATTTGGTGTTTGTTTAAAAGAACTTAAAGTTTTTAATTTCTCCCTCCCCCTCAACCAAACGCCCCATTTGCGGGTTTCCAACTTATTGTGCATCTTTGTAGACTCGAACACCCGCATCCTGATTCAACATGAAGCAATTAGCTTACCTGAACAAATACTTTTGGAGATACCGTCGGCAATTTTTCCTCGGCTTTTTGTTTGTCTCCTTGTCCAATTATTTTCGGGTCTTGCAGCCCCAAACCATCCGCGAAGCACTGGATTTGGTGGTGGAAAACCTCTACCTGTACCGCGTATACGAGGGGACAGCTCTTGAGGCTGAGTTCTTTAAGATGCTGGGGCAGCAACTGTTTTATTTTGGCTTATTGGTTTTAGTATTGGCAGTGGTCATGGGTTTGTTCATGTACTGGATGCGACAAACCATCATCGTGATGTCGCGTTTGATGGAGTACGACATACGCAAGGAGGTTTTTGCTCACTACGAAAAACTCGACCTAGCATTTTATAGGCGCAACAACACGGGAGACCTCATGGCGCGCATTACCGAAGACGTGAACAAGGTGCGGATGTACCTGGGGCCAGCTATTTTATATGGTGTCAACCTCATTTCTTTGTTTATCCTGGTCATTTCTTCCATGCTGGTGGTCAGCCCGGAGTTAACCTTGTATTGTTTGATTCCACTGCCTTTTTTATCCCTCTCCATTTATTATGTGAGTACGCTGATCAATCGGCAGAGTGAAAAAATTCAGCAGCAATTGGCGGTGCTCAACAGCACAGCCCAGGAGGTCTATTCGGGGATTCGGGTGGTGAAATCCTATGTGCAGGAGGCACCTACGGTCAAACATTTTGCCGACCAGAGTGATCGATTCAAACAGCAGTCGTTGCGTTTGGCGTTGACCAACTCCTTGTTTTTTCCACTCATGCTGTTGCTCATTGGCATTAGCACACTCTTGGTCGTATATTTTGGCGGCTTGCAAGTAGTCAAAGGCACCATCACCCCGGGTAACATTGCCGAGTTTGTCATTTACGTCAACATGTTGACCTGGCCGGTAACTGCCATTGGCTGGATTGCTTCGATTGTACAGCAGGCGGCGGCTTCCCAGAAACGCATCAACGAGTTTTTGAATACCCAACCGAGCATCACCAACATTGGGCACAATACCGAAAACCTCAAGGGCGGCATCGAATTCCAAAACGTAACCTTTACTTATCCAGATACGGGCATTACTGCATTACAAAATGTGAACTTTAAATTGGCACCAGGCCAAAAAATGGCCATCATCGGGCGGACTGGGTCCGGCAAAACAACCATTGCCGACTTGCTCCTGCGTATGTACGATGTGAGTGCAGGACAAATTCTGTTGGATGGGCAGGCTTTGGTAACCCACGATCTAGCCAAAATCCGCCAGCGCATTGGTTATGTGCCCCAGGACGTTTTCCTGTTTTCGGATACCATCTCGGCCAATATTGCTTTTGGGAAAAAAGACGCGCCTCAGGCTGAAATTGAAGATTTTGCCCTCTATGCTTCGGTGTACAACGACATTGTGGAGCTGCCCCAGCGTTTTGATACCATGGTGGGCGAACGTGGGGTAACCCTTTCAGGTGGACAAAAGCAGCGGGTATCCATTGCCCGGGCCCTCATCAAACAACCGGATATTGTGATCCTCGACGATTGCCTCAGCGCGGTTGACACCAATACCGAAAAGCAGGTGCTGGAATATTTCACCACCGCCCTGGCCAACAAAACGGCCATCATCATCACGCACCGGATTTATTCGCTCTTACAATTCGACCAGATCATTGTGATGGACGGTTCGCGAATCGTAGAAGCCGGAACGCACGAGACATTGCTACAAAACAAGGGCTATTACGCCGACCTTTTTGAAAAACAAACCGAAGAGGTTCCTGCATCCAGCTTGTAGTCGATGGCGTTAATTTTCTGTAAACTCATTTTTTGTAGGCATGCCTAATCCATTCAGCTTTGGGGCTTTACTCCATCGTGCTAGGTTAGTTCCTTGCTGCTGGGGGGAACTTTTTTTACGAATTCTTTGATTATTCAGGCAATTACTTACTTTTGTACAGTGGTAATCTTATTTATCCGGTAAATTAAAACATCCAAAGCAGTGGATCAGGAGAGAAACCAACGGAGATTTGAGAGCGTGTATTCGAGGAAAATCCGCGCGGGTAAGAGAAGGACGTACTTTTTTGACGTTCGCAAAACGAAGGGTGAGGATTTTTATTTGACACTTACCGAAAGCACTCGTAAATTCAATGGTGATGGCTATGAGCGCCATAAAATTTTCTTGTATAAAGAGGATTTTAACCGTTTTATGGATTCGCTACAAGAGGTAGTTGAACACATCAAAACGGAGCTGATGCCAGAATACGACTACGACGAATTTACCCGTCGCCACGAAGAATACGACGCACAAGATTTCGATGAGCGGGATGACCGCGGCGAGGAAGAGTTTGACGATGAGCCAGTTAAAGAACAACGGCCAGCCACCCCGCCGGCTCAGCCAAGTACAAAAAAACTGGAAATATCGGGCACGCCCTTCAAGGAAGACGATATGGCTTGGTAATAAAAGTAATTCTTCTTTGAATTACCAAAAAGGAGATCACTGACAACGCAGTGATCTCCTTTTTTTATGCGCTTACTACAAAGTGTATACGTGTTTAAATGATTAGTCTCACGCCTCCTAGCTCCGACAATCGATAAGGAAATCGATCACCAGGAGAACCGATGAACATAAAGTTTTTGGGGATGCCCCATTTTTTGGAATATTCTTCAATAAGTTCTGGTCCAAATGTTCCGACAAGTTCCAAGTATTCAATTTTTACCTCAGGATATGCCCGATCCAGTACTTCAAGATCGTGACGCAAGGGTTCGTTGAAGGCCTGACCTGGGTTCATTACGGTTACAATTTTCAATCTTCCGGTTTTTTCATTGTTCTGCACATATTGCAATACCGTATTGAGCACCGCTACATCATCTCCTTTGGTAAAAAAAACAAACTCTTGGGAATTGATCTTGTGCAACATTTTCCGCAAATACAAGCTACTTTTGAGAACATAATGGCGGACTGGGCGATACAGGTAATCAATGGAATAAAGCAGTATCCGTAAAATGCGCCCACGGTTGAGCATAAGAAAAATAAAACCCAGGGAAGGCACCAGGTATTGAAAAAACACAAACAGCGAACTGGGATTGAGCAGTGCATTGCCCCAAAATGCTGCGGATACACAAACAACCGCTATCAATACAGCTATGGGATGTGCCTTTACTGGCCGGGGAAGTTTAGCGCGTTTTATTTTCAGGAGCAAATTACCCAAACCAAATAGCGCCATCACGGCCAGGAATGAAAAAGTATATACTCCTGCTAAAGCCCCCAGGTCCCCCTGTGTTGCAAACAATACCGATACGCAAAGAATGAAAAAACCAATCACGATGCGGTAATTGACTCCACGCTTGTTTCTCACCAGAAAAAAATTGGGTAAAATACGATCAAGGGTGATGCGTTCGATTAGGCCGGTTACCCCAACGAATGAGGTGAGTACTGCACCACTTAATACGAGTACAGCATCAACAGAAATAATCAGTCCCAGCCATCTTCCCCCTGCAGTTTCACCCAGAAATGCCAATAAAGACTCTTTGTGTGCTCCAACTTGCGCAAGCGGAATGATGCACAAAGCGAGCAAGGTTATGGCTGGATTAAAAAAGCTTACCACCATCCACATGTTGCGCAAGGTTTTGCGAAATACACCTGCTGCTTGTTCTTCGACAAAGTTTGCCGAGCTTTCAAATCCCGAAATGCCTAACATCGCCGCCGAAAACCCGAGAAACAAGGCCGTCATGATCCCTCCTGATGCGATGGGCAGCTGCCAATTGGCCTGAAAAACCTCTATACCATGGGTCAATAAATAAAAACACCCCACAATGACCAATAGCGACAATGCTGCGAGGTGAGTAATAAAAATAACAACTGCTACGATCGCTGATTCCCCAATGCCATTGAGGGCGAGTCCCATGAATATTGCCAAAAGGACAATGGTGGCAATGACAAGGGGGAGTACCGGGATCATATTGTGCAGGTAGTGCATTGCCTCACTGGCGGAGATGACCGCAGTCGCCATGTACGACAGGATCGTCAAACAAGCAGCAACCGATGCCATTTGTTTGGAGGTCGTGTTCAACAAAGCATTGTACGCCCCCCCATTGAGTGGCAATGCGCCAACGACCTCACCATAAATGCGTTGGAAAAGAAACAATACTACGGCCACTACAAGCAGTGAAATCCAGGCAAATTGCCCTGCGTAGAGGATGGTCAAGGCAGATACGTAGAGGCAGGAGGAACTGATGTCATTGCCACAGATTGCCGTGGCTTGCAATTCATTTAGCTTTGTCGATTTAGACTCTGTATGCATCAGGAAGTGTTTTATCTAAATTTAATTCAAAGGAGCTGATTTCTTGTGCCAAGGTAATAATCTTGATTTAGTACCAGCTTAATTTATCCTGACTTATTGGGAAAACCTGATTTATGTCAGGTTTTGGGCAAGCAGGAACCCCGAACTTTGTGAAAACTCAGCTTATGAATACAGACCAAAGCAAGCATCTTCTGGTACCTCTCGATTTTTCAGAGGCGTCTTTAAATGCCTTGGAATCGGCATTACAGATTGCAAAACGACAGGACTTAAACATTACTTTGATTCATGTAATCTCCCATGAATCGCTGATTCAAAGCGGTTATGAATCTATGCCAGTAGCTACCATCGTGTTTGATAGTATCAAAAAAGAGGTAAAAGACCGGATGCGTTCTTTGGCAAAGGACATCTTGGAAAGGCATGGTTTGGGAGTGAATATGCTGATGCCTACTGGAGCAATTGCGGTCGAAGTCACCCGAGCTGCCTCCCAAATGCAAGCTGAAATGATTGTGATGGGAACCCACGGTTCATCTGGACTGAAGGAGTTTTTTTTAGGCACCAATGCTTATGACGTCATCAAACGATCAACTTGTCCGGTGCTCACCATTCCTCCAAATCAAAAATGGAATGGTTTCTCCAAAATACTGTTTCCGGTGCGTGAGGTGGCGAATGCTTTGGATAAGTACCAGCACCTGCGTAAGATCATTCAGAAAAATAAAGCTAAACTCATCGTATTGGGCATCGTTAAAAGCCCTGCTGCGAAGAGCATCCAATCGATTCAGCACAGCATCAATTATCTGGATCATGAATTAAAAAGGGATGAGGTAAAAGCGGTGCTTAAAATTAGCACAAGCCCCAAACCTGCGGAGCAGGTGCTGCGATTCGCCAAGCAGGAATCCATTGATTTGATTGCCATTACTGCCGATTTTGACTACGAAATTGCTGATTTTTTCATCGGCCCCTTTACCCAACAAATTGTCAATCACGCTAGTGTCCCTGTTGTAAGTATCCGCCCGGGAGTAATGGCATCCGAAGGGGCAGAGATCATCAAACAAATGCAGGAAGCATTGTATCAATCAAAGTAAATTATGCAGGGATTTTTATCAAAAGCTACCATTTGGTTTGTCTTTATAGGGTGTTTCATGTGGTTGAGGGTTTTTGGGCAGGCCGATTCGATGTTGGTCAATAGCAGTCCACATGCAGTCATCCACAATCATCTGAGCAATTTAGACAGGGACTTTTACCACCCAGAGCAAGCTGCACTTTCTTTTCCAATCGATCGCGAGAAGGGCAAAATCCTGGCCGTCCAGTTGAAATACATCCTGGACGGCAAAGGATTGTTTATCGATCAAAACCGACTACCCAAAGACAAGCACTTTAGAGACTCCCTTTCTGGAGAAGCGATTTATTTTATTACCCGGAATGAACCCTTGATTTATTTGGAACAAATTGATTCAGTCTGGTATTATTCTCGCACAACGGTAGCCGCAATTCCCAAAATATATCAAAAGATTTTCCCACTGGGCAACTGGGCTGGGGTGTACTTTCAGTCCCCTGGTTGGCAAATCAGCATCTTGGGTATTCCACTTTGGAAATGGCTGGGATTGGGTCTATTTTATGTATGCGCAGTCATATTGTTTCGCCTGATTCGGTTTATTTTTGACAGATCAGTGGCACCCCGGTTGAACAAATACCTGGAACTTAAGCTCGAAAATGGCCCACCATTTCGAAAACTTTCCCGTTTGTTGGGTTTTTGGGTAGGGGTAGCATTTTTTCAATATGTACTACCCATGCTTTACCTGCCAGTGACATTCAATGCGCGAGGGTTGAAACTATTGTACATTTTGAACATTTTGGTAACCATTTTTATCGGCAACCAATTGATCAGAATTTTCATGGTCAAAGTACAAAGCGTTACCGAAAAGTCGGATACCCCTCTTGCTGATCAGTTTATGCCCATCATCAAAGTGGCCGCTTTCTCTGTAGTATGGGCCATCGGAATTTTTTACATCCTTAATTATTTGGACGTCAACATTACCGCTTTATTAGCAGGTATTTCAATTGGCAGTTTAGCAATTGCCCTAGCTGCTCAGGATACGATAAAGAATTTTTTTGGGTCAATTATGATTTTTGCGGATAAACCTTTTAGGGTTGGGGATGCCATTTTATTCAAAGACATTGCGGGTGTGGTGGAAGAAATTGGAATCCGGTCTACCCGAATTAGAACTTTTGCCAATTCATTAACGACAGTACCCAACAGCCAATTGGCCGACGAAGCCATTGAAAACCTTGGCTTGCGTTTGTTTCGTCGGTACAAAACAGAAATTGGCATTACTTACGATACACCGCCAGCTTTGATTGATTCGTTTGTAAATGGTATTCGAGTTATCCTTGAACAACATCCGTTTACCCGAAAAGATGTAATTGAAGTACACCTGAACGATTTTGGTGCCAGTGCACTGAATATCATGGTATTTACCTTTTTTGATGTATCCGACTATACGCTCGAACTCAAAAGTCGCCATGAAGTCATGACTGCGATCATCCAATTGGCCGAGGAATTGGGCGTACAATTTGCTTTCCCGACCCAAACCCTACATATCGAAACGCTACCAAGCCGGAAGGGGCATACTCAAATTCCAACCTCCAATTTGAAGGACGAAGCGCAGCTGGTTAACAAACCTGAAGAGCACGATTTTAAAAATGAACACAATTCCGAACCACAAAACAATTAGCGGCCAATCAGATCATGGATCAAAAATCACTTTCATTTTCAAGTGCAGTTTTGTTTCCAACCAATTTTGAAGCTGAATCTTTTCTTTGGAATTCAGCACTTTCGAAAATTGCAAAAAAGCCAGTTGATTTTCCAGGTTCTTGCCCTTGAGCGTATCCGGAGAACGCAGGGGCGTAATGGCAATATTCTCGAAGTTAGGATACAATGCCTTAATCTCTTTGGTGAGTTGTATTGTATTTACCTCTTTTGCCTCTAAGCTATCAATTCTTGCTTTTAGTGCAATCATTTCTATTTCTCTCTCCGCCAATATTTGCTTTAATGGGTTTTCTTCCGAGGTCTGTTTTATTTCATTTAAATATTCAAATCCTTGCCGGACCGTGACTGTTGCACCTTCCAATTGATAATAACCCAATTTCTTTTTCATCCCTTCGATTTCTGAATCGGTTATCCTTTTGCCACCAAAGGTAAGCACGATCGATTTTTGCCTTGCGTCGATTGACTTTTCCAATAAATAGTCATTCGGAAAACGGGTTTCGTTCTGGATAAAACGATGGGCGGATTGGGTGAATTTTTCTTGCTGTACGATATCATACCCTAGATATAAACTAGGCAACAATGTAGCTACCACTACTATCCAGGCTATTTGGTTTGCTCTTTTTTCATCCTGCGGATTCTGTAATTTTTTATAAGGAAATTTGAGTAATCGAACAACAACCAAGGTGGCCAATGCAATGAATACCGTGTTGATCAGAAACAAATAAAAAGCCCCAAAAAAATAAGACATCTGAAGGGTAGCGAGCCCATATCCTGCAGAACAAAGCGGAGGCATCAGTGCGGTAGCAATGGCTACGCCAGGGATGACATTTCCCTTGTGTTTACTGGAAGCAGCAACAATCCCGGCCAGGCCACCAAACAAAGCAATCAATACATCGTAGATATTTGGCGAGGTTCGGGCAAGGATTTCAGAATGTGCTGTACTGATCGGAGTAATTAAAAAATAAAGGGTTGAGGTACCCAGACTTACCCCCGCCGCAAAAAGATAATTGAAAAAAGATTTGCGCAGCAGCAATAAATCATTGATGCCTATCCCCAGCCCCAAGCCCATAATGGGCCCCATCAGTGGAGAAATCAGCATGGCACCAATGATCACCGCAGTTGAGTTTACATTCAACCCAAGTGAAGCGACAAAGATGGCAAAAATCAATAGCCAAAGATTTGTACCATAAAATTCAACATTGCTTTCAATGTCCTTGATAACCTTTTGGAAATCCTCTATTTGATTGCTGAGTGAAAAATAGCTGAAAAAAGTATTCATATCGATCAAGGTTGATTGAACTACCAGATAAACCTACTATTTTCCCAGTAATAATTTTACTGCGGTATCAAAACCACTGGGGCCTATTGCATCAATGCTGATCATGTGGGGTATTTCCAGCGCAGCCCAGGAGTGGTCTGGTCTTTGTACCAAAAAAGGGATATCCACAACTTCCAACATCGGCACATCATTGGGACTATCGCCAATCGCTGCAAAAACCACGCCTTGGGCATGGCTTTGCCGGAACAATTCCATCATCCACAGCACCGCTTTCCCTTTATTTACCTGTGCAGACTGCACCGTAAAAAAACGTCCACCCCTGCTGAGCGAATAGCCCATTGCTTGGAGTAGATTTTCGACTTCGAAAAAACGTTCTCCGTTCAAAGGCGAAAGCAGGGTTTCGGTGAACCAACGCTCACGAGCGCGGAGAAGTGCATCTCCACTCAGGCCAGTTGCCGCGGATAATTCGGCATCCGAAGCATACTTATACCCCTTGAGCCCCCCAATCTGTTCCAAAGCAGTACCTAAACTTACGGCATCGGCATGTGCAAAAACAACAACATCGTAACCGCCTTCACGGCGGGCAGCCGTGTACATTTTTTTGGGAAAGAACCCATCTGGGATGGCTACTGCACTACCGTTCTCAAAAATAAAGGGTTGGCGCATACCCAGTTGGCCCTGTAGGTCACTTTGTTCAGTAAAAGTTTTGGATGAACAAAATACCAAGGGCACCGACCGATCGACCAGCCGGCGTAAAGCCCCCTCACTTTCACGTGTGTCGTAAGTGTGGTAATCGATCAGGGTGCCATCCAGATCGGTGAAGAGCACTAGTGCCCGGTCGGTTGAAATGGGCAATGGGATCATAAGGGGGAATAATTGCCATGTTCTTGCCAATCTATTTTTCGGGCGGCGGCAGTGAAATTAAGCGATGAGAGCACAGGATATTGCCGAAGTTTTATCGGCTCTTCATTTTTACGTACAATTTTGAGCCGACTCAATTCATGGGAGATGTCCTTTTTTAAACCCTTCGGGCAAATAGAAGAATGCCAGAGCACTGAAAGGGAATACTCAATCATTTCCTGGATATGATCATCTCCTTTTGCTGCATCATGAAAGTGTGGATTGCGCGATTCTATTTGAAATACCTCTACTCCATTTTTCATGATTTCGGGAATTGGGCTTGGTAAGACTCCACCGAATTTCTCCATCAAACTAACGAAATGGTGCGTTTCTACCGAAAAACCGGTTGAATAATCCAAGGACAATGCCAATGGCATCGAAAGGGCATGCTCGCCAGCATTACCCGTGCGTAGTACTTCACTTTCGTATCCAGTGTAGTGGCTCAAAAACAAGTTCAGGTATTGATTGGTGATGCGCGAAACACGCCCCCATTTGGTAAAAAAAAGCTCCCCCTCTACGATTTTAGGCTTGCTGTGCCACTGGATACGGACCATCGAATAAGGAGACTTACTCTGCGATAGCCCAGCTGAGAAAATGCGCACGTACTCAAAAACTGCACCCGGGAAATAATTGTCCGAATCGATGAATCCGACATATTTTTTACCCGCCAAATGAGCAAGTGCAATCCCTGCCAACATGCCTTCCGCTTTTCCGTGGCGGATCAGGCCCTGGTCATCCAGCAGGTGTGGATAGCCACCATCTTTAAAAATCCGAGCCAGTTCTGCTGAACGTTGGTGGGCAATGATGTATTTTTTTTTCGCATGACGGCAAAAGGTGTCCACCATATTGCGTTCCATGCGGTATCGATCGATTGGTTCGTTTTTGCTATTTGAAATAACAATGGGCAAACAATTGTGGGGAATGCCACACAAAACACCTTCCAACAAGCGCAGGCGCTCGTCTTTCACGGGAATAACAATGGCCAGGTCTTTCTCAATCTCGTACAATCGCTCATAAGGAATCTGCTGAATGACATGAAAGGGACTATCAAACTCGGAATCTGTGCCATAGCCGCCTTCCAATTCATAGATTTTTTGAACCTCGTAAAAAAGATTGGCTCCAAAGCGTTCAGCATTGGTAGGAATTTCCAGACGCATAATTTTCAAATTTGGGAAACGTTAAAAAAAACAGCTTTCGGTTACACATTTTTTGTCTCATCAATTCCTGTAATCTCCACTGGACGGTCCCTGTAAAACAATGCACCGAGCATTAGAATAAGGCCCGTTGCTAAAATAACAAAAAACAACACCCCTTCATCAAAAGATTCAATACGTTGCCATTCTGGAATTTTGTAAAACAACAAAATGGTGATCAAACCACGTGGTATGTAAAACAACTCAGGTAGTAAGTTGTACCGGTGTACAATCCGCAGGTAGATGAATCTTAAACCTAACAGTGCCGCAACAATCAAAAGACCGAGTTGCAGTACTTGCATGTTCTGAAAATACGCTAAATCAATGCCATATCCAAATATTACGAAAAAGAAAGTCCGAATCAAAAAGGAAGATTCAGCGGTAATGGATTTTAAAAAGCGAACTTCGTTATTGACCCGCTCATCCGTAAAAAAGCGCTTAAGGGGTTTCCATTTAATCAATTCCCAGTTGTTGAATACCAATCCAAACATCATAATGGTAATGAGCGCAGGTAAGTGCAATATTTTACCCCCTACATAAACGGCAATCAGCACAGCGAATGACAGGAAAAATTTGATGTCCACCCGGTTTTGTATCAAAAGCCAGACCATGCCGAAACAAACGATCACCGACAAGACCAGCGCTACCACAATGCTGCCTCCAAACCAAAGGATCTCGGCACCTCCAATGTGATGCCCCGCTGTGAAAAAATTAAAGACCATAATTCCGATAATGTCCGAAAAAGAGGCTTCATAAATCAGGAACTCTTTTTTTTCGTGACTCAAATGGTGTACACTTGGCAACACCACCGCACTGCTTACTATGCTTAAAGGTATGGCATATACCAAACAATAGACCAGCGGAGTTTCAGGCAACCACCAGTACAAAATTCCTGCTACGCCAAGTGATGAAACGATAAAAATGACCAATGCGGACAAAAATGAACGGCCGATCAATGGCAATCTATCACGAGTAATTTCCAAGTCTAATCCCGCCTCCAACACGATCATGATCAGTCCCACCGTGCCGAGTAATTCGACCAACATCGGGGGAATTACAAAGTTTAGCCCCATCAAGTCAGACACATACCGCAATAAAATGCCTGTCCCCAGCAACAGTAATACAGAAGGTATCCGGGTAAGTCGGTTAATGACAGAGAACAAGTAGGAGAGAATGATCAGCCCACAAACCGCAAAAAGCCATGTATATGTAGAAATATTTTCCATATGGTAAAGATAACAAATCGATGAACTCGGTTTACAAAAAACCCTTACCCGTGAGTGTATAAAAGTGGACAAGGTCTCACTTTTTGTTTAGTTGCTATCACCATATGTATAAACATGACGTTTATCAGGTATGGCCTACTGCTTTGTGTTTATCTTAAAGTGGTTTTTCCAATAAATAATTGGCACGTAGAATGCAAATTGTTATTACTGATAAAAAACTATGACAGACTTAACTTCTTACACCAATGAGATAGCCACTGATGCCCTGGTTTCAGCCGCAAAAACTGTTCTTAAAAACAATAGACTCGGCTCCTTTACCAAACCAGCACCAAGCCTGTATCCTCATCAGTGGAACTGGGATGCCGGATTTATTGCCATCGGGTACGCCCGCTCAGATTACCAACAAGCTTGCGCTGAGCTGAGCGCACTTTTTCGCGGCCAATGGGCCAACGGGATGGTTCCTCAAATCGTATTCTCTGTTGAAAATACCGGGCAATATTCCCCCGGCTATTTTTTCTGGGATACCAAGGGGGTTCCAGGTAAACCCAGAAATGTGCGCACTTCGGGCATCACCCAACCGCCAGTTCATGGGTTTATCTTGCAGCGATTGATGGAATGTTCCCCTGATCTAAAAGCTTCTCGCCCCTATTTTCAGCGCATGTTCGACCGCATTGTGCTCCTTCATCAGTATTATTATCAGTTTCGTGATCCACAGCGGGAAGGATTGGCTTTTATTTGTCATCCCTGGGAATCCGGCATGGACAACCTCCCGACCTGGGAAGAAGTTTTTACCCAAATCCATTTTGATGCTTCCGAAGTCCCCGCTTATGAACGCCGTGACCTCGAACATGTAGATGCACCTTATCGACCCCGCAAACAAAGTTATGATCGTTACATGTATTTGGTCAATCTCCTCCGAAAAGGCCGTTACCAAGAACCGGAAATCTGGAAGGATTATCCTTTTCAGGTTCAGGAGCCGCTCTTTAATGCGCTCCTCAACCGCAGCAATGAGACACTGATTGAAGTTGGTCAATGGCTCGGTCGCGACACCAGCCAACTGCGCGAATGGCAAATCCAAACCAACCATGCCCTCAATACCAAGCTCTGGGACAAAGAAAAAAGTTGTTATACCTCTTTTGATCTTGTCCATCAGCGTTCCATTCCAATCCGCACTGCTGGCGGCCTGATGCCTTTGTTTTGCGGCGCGCCCAATGCTGCTCAAGCGGAGAAGATAGTGGCATTGTTGCAAAGCCCCTCTTTTGAAGGTACCGTGGAAAATCCTGCCTGGCTTTGCGCGTCTACAGCACTCGATGAACCAGGCTTTGATCCATGTCGATATTGGCGTGGTCCAGTGTGGATGAACATCAACTGGATGCTCATCCATGGGTTGAATCGTTATGGATATGCGGATTTAGCTACCCGAATGCGCAGCGACTCCCTGGATTTGGTGCGTAAATTTGGTTTTTGGGAATATTACAATCCATGGAAAAACCTGCCCGAAACGGAGAAGACAGGTGGCTACGGTGCCGATCAATTCTCCTGGACGGCAGCATTGGTATTGGATTGGTTGGAGGCTTAGGGGCGATAAAAAAATGAACACTTATTTTTGCCCTACTACTTAAAAGCGAAAAGCCTGTAGTTTGACCTACAGGCTTCCGCAATAACCCCATTTTAAATCACCTGTAGATTCTCTCATCTTATCATGAATGGTTCATTTGGTTGATTTTTGGCCAACACTACTTTTCGATGCATCTGATAAGGGACAAATGGCTCCGTCTGGATCAATGCCCTAGCTACTGCTGGCCGGGTACCGAAGGGCATTGAAAGTACGGGTACAGTAGAATGCTCAAGAAAAAACGGGCCAATCATTTTGCTAAATAAGCGGGCAAAAAAATTGGTTGGTTCCACACCAATACAAATCAAACCAACTTGCAATTGTTTCGCTCTTTCGAGTATTGCGCTTCCAAAATGAGTACCCTGCGCGGTGTCGGTTGTCACCTCAATACCAGCAGCGAGTAAAGTAGCCTTCATCTTTTCCATTAAGTAATGAACACGAAGCTCTTGGGTAGATGAAGAACCATTTTGAATAAAGCCAGATAGAACAACGGTACCCCCGTATTTCTTTGCCCAAGTAATGACGCTCGGAAGTTTCTGTTCGATCTGAGCGTTAACTCTCACTGGTACCAGTATTTTCAGCTGAGTTGGAGGGGTCATTCCTTCCCGGACAAAGAGAACAGGACAGGGGCTATTGTACATTAATGCAGTGAGCTTGCCCTTGAAAACTAAATTTGGTATTTCCGTAATTAACAAATCTGCTTCGTCATTGCGGATATGCCGGATTAAGTCCTGCCATTGATTACTAACTTCCACCGTAAATTTGGTCTTACGGACATGGGGTAAGGAATTTCCTATATTCCTTAACAACCCTAAGGTTTTTAGAATCAATTTTGAAATCTTTTTTCCTTGTCCTACGCTGGCATTATTGTAGGAGTTTTTTCTGTCTAGATGGATTGCGTTGTACAAATTCACTTCAGCTTTAAATCGTTTGGAAAGTTGTTCTGCCCAAGTGATTATGATTTGATTAGCGTGAAGCAGTTCCAAATTCGCGATAATCTTTTGAATGATATATGGTTTCATTGCTATTTGTTTGTAATCAATTAATACCCTACAAAGATCAAGGTTTTTGATGGACAAGAACTTGATAATAATCAGGTTACGGTTATTTTGATCGCAAAACTCTAAATCGCTATCCCGCTAGAGAATGTATTTTCAATTTTTTTATGCCCCAGATCAAAAGTCCCTTCGATAAACTGCTCCTGAAGAATGTGTAGCCCAAGAATGTGATTGAGTAGGGCATCTTTGCGCACCAGAGATATCGGGTTTTGGTCCAGATGGTATTCCTTCAAATACTGTTGCAGTCGTTTAGGGTCAAAAATGCCCGCTTTTTCAATTTTTTTAGGACTCAAATACCGATCGAGAAGCAACTGAAATGCCTGCTTTTTTGAGGCAGAAGTATGACTTGGCGGTGCCATAAACGCAAATTTTTCCCGAGTATACAAAGTATGTGGAAGAATCTGGCGCATGGCTTCCCGCAAAACCCATTTTTCAGTATTTCCTTTGATCCGCATTCTTGGTGGGATCATTTTAGCCACGGAGGCTACCCGATGGTCAAGAAAGGCAGGTCGACTTTCCATAGAATTGGCCATATCTACTCGATCACCGCCCCAGTTCAGTATTTGACACTCCAGCATGGTCTTGATCCAGGTATATTGAGCCTTGTCGAGGGCATGACGTCCGTCAAGTTGATCCCGATCAAAAGACAAGGCAATGGCTTCAACCGGGTCATAATTTTTTAAATCAGCCAACAGGTCATTGCTCAACAATGGTCGAGCCATGGCCAGGGTTTGAATCCAGGGCTGAATCCAGGAGGGCGTAAATCCACATGCGGCCTCCAGTGCAGGGTGTGAAACGGGAGATTCGGCTAAAATGGCCCCTTTGAATAGTTGATTGGATTGAGCTAGGGCTTCCAGATGCATTTTATCTTCAGGACTCCCAAATCGAAACATGTCCTGCTTAAATGCAGGATATCCACCAAATAACTCATCGGAACCTTCACCCGTAACGACAACTCTAAATCCACATTCATTCACCCGCTTGCTCATGCACCATTTCGCTACCCCCAGCGTATTGTAAAAGGTGCGTTCGGCATGGTACATGGTTTGAATGTAGTTGTTGCCGTATAATTCATCCGCACCCAAGCGTATTTCTTCCTGATTTGCACCAGTTTTGAGTGCCATTTCACGGGCGATGGGTGCTTCGTCATAAGCGTCATGATCAAAACTAATCGTAAATGCTTTGACCGGTGATTGTTGCAGAGAAGAAGCTAGTCCCAACATGGAACAACTATCAATTCCGCCCGAAAGATAGCAGCCAACGGGAACATCTGCTTCCAGGCGGCAGGCTACAGCATCCGTCAACGCTTCCTGCACCTGTTGAATGTGGAAAGCTGCGGGTTTACTGCTATCCCGGTCAGTATCTTTGGGGAAGTCCATGTCCCAGTACTGCCGCTCAAGCACCTCAAATCCATCCTTCCGTTTGCTAACGATCAGCATATGCCCAGGTTTCAATGCATGGATTTGGTCAAAAGCCGTATCTCCAGGCACCATGGTATGCATCAATTGCTGCAATACGCCTGTATTGGAAAAGCGCCGTGGAACCTCGGGGTGCGTAAAAAGTGCCTTGATTTCCGAACCGTAACAAATCCGGTTCGGCCCAACATGGTAAAAAAGTGGCTTGATGCCAAAACGGTCACGCACCAAAATCAGCTGCTGGGATTTGTGGTCAAAGAGCGCAAACGCAAATTCTCCTTGTAAATGCTCCACAAAATCAAGGCCATATTTTTGATAAAGTGGGAGTGCAATTTCACTATCGGATTTACTACTGAATGAAAAACCTTCCAGGCGCAATCCGGTTCGGATCCTTTTGTAATCATAAAATTCACCATTGACCGTAATGACTTGGCTCTGATCCCGATTGTAAAGGGGCTGTTGCCCGGTATCTAAATCAATAATCGAAAGTCGGGCATGGGCCATAGCCAGGCCTTTGTTTTGATCCATATGGTAACCAAAACCATCCGGGCCACGATGTTTTAAGCGGTAAATCATGTCCTGCAATTGATGCTTTGCCTTGATATGCAAAGGTTGCAGTTGCCAAAAGCCAGTAATTCCACACATAGAAATATGTTTTCCCGGGTTTCCATAGGTTTTGAGATCAAACCCTATGGGGCGATAAAAAAATGAACATTTATTTTTGCCCCACTACTATGGAAACCCGGGTAGTTGATTAAAGCATTAATTTTTCGGGTAGCCGATCAAATCGATTTAAAATAGAAATGAAGAGTGCCTGACGAATAAATACAGCACCATGTGCTTGGGTAAAATAGAGGTTGTGATGGGTCTCGTCCAAGAGCGGATCCAACTCATCAAGACGAGCCAAAGGATGCAATACTACTGCATCCTCCTTCAGATTACTATCGGCGTCCAGCTTGAATCGGGAATTGAGGGATCGATAGTGGTCTCCTAAAAAGGCGATCGAATTCATATAAATCACATCCAAATCGGGCAGTACCTCATTGATGTCATTGGCAATGAAAAAATCGATGCCGGAGGCTTCCATCTTTTCGGTAAGCTCCGGGCCTAAAGGATCAGCCAGTTCAGATACAATTGAAATCTTGCGGATTCCTGATTTAAAAAGGATGGACATCCGCAAAAAACTGTTTACAGCTCGCATGCTCCCCGGAGTGCCCAAGATGCCCAGATGAATTTGAGACGCTGGCCTGATTTGCTTTTTCTTGAGCTCCGGTTTCCATTTCAACAAGGCAAACCAATCAGCCAGAGCCTGGGTAGGATGTTCACCAGAGCCATTACCCGCATTGATGAGCGGCAAACGCAAATTGTGCATGATTTCTTCTACCGAACTGGTTTCAGTATGCCGCATCACAATCAAGTCGCCGTAGGCATTGAACATCTCTCCGATGTCTGAGAGTGATTCTCCTTTCGCAATTCCGGTAATTTGTCCGGTAGGAATACTGATGATTTTACCATCCAGGCGTTGTACCGCACTTTCAAACGACAGCCTGGTGCGGGTACTGGCTTCAAAAAATGCGGTGATGATAATCTTCCCCGTCAATGGTCGGAAGGTGGAGATATCCGTTGCTTCCAGCATGGCCGCAAACTTGCACAATTCCAAAACCAGGTTTTTATCGAATTGGTCAGCCGAGACGATGGATTGTCCAACCAATCGCCTGAGCACACTAATATTGACTTGTTCGTGTTCCAGTAAATTGACCGGGTCGGGATACAGTCCAGTAGAGTCCAGGGGGTTTTCCAGTAGATTTTTAGACGATGAGGTAGAGAATCTGCTTACCATAACTTTCTGTTTTTGACGTCTGCGAATAAGAGCACAAGAAGCGCTAACGCACAGCCGAGCATCATTGACAAGGAAATAAAGATGATGACGCGAAAAAAAAGGGGTGAAAAGAGTAAGTCCATTCCGCTATAGTTTTGATTCATCCAGTTTTTTCCAATCAAACTGTTCGGGTTGCCATTGGGAAAAAACAAAAGTGACCACAATCGATACACTAGCCCCAATCAAGGAAGCAGTATACCAACCTATCGTAAAATAGGCGACCAATCCAGTGGCCGAACCCAGCACCATAGCCCAAAATGCCCCGTTTGCACTCGCCGAGCGCCAAAACAGGCCCATCGCAATGGGATAAATGGTACTGGTAACCAGTGGGCCAGCAAAAAACAACACAGAAGCAAGGGTACCGATGCGGGGCAAACAAACCATCCAGGCCAGAACCCCAATTGCAACAATGACGTACATGGAAACTTTTCTGATTTCTTTTTCCTGAGCTGCAGGTTTGAGCATCTTTTTATAAATGTCCTCCACAATCAAGTCTGATGTAGCCGCCAACAAACTATCAATGCTGGAAGCCAAAGAACAGAAAAAGACAATAAATACGATCACTGCGCCTGCTTTACCTAAAATGTGACTAGCCATTAAAGGGCCAACCATATCTGGACTGGGAATATTGATGCCCAAAGTGCTACTGGTTAGTGCTATAAATCCAGCAGCAATAGGAACTGGGAACCAGAACAATCCGGCCAGCAGGTAGGCCTTTTGTCCAATTGCCTTGCGCATGGCAAAGGCTCGACTCCACCAAACATTGCTGTGAAAAACCTCCCCAACCCCAAACAGCAGGTTGTTGAAAACAGCCATGAGTGAGGCGGGTAACATGACTTTTAGCAACATTGGTTTTTCCACTTTTATATCGGCGTACACCTGATTCAAATCGATGGAGTACAACACGCTAGCTCCGAGTAAAACAATGCCGATAATAATGACCAAAGATTGAATGTAGTCAGTACCGATCACTGCATATAGTCCACCGAATAAGGTATAAATGATACAAACCAGCAAAATGGCCGTCATGCCAATCGGATACGGAATGCCGGATAATGCATTCATCAAAATGCCACCAGCCATACCCATACTCACCAACCAGGTGAAACCATAAAAAATAGAAATGGCTAAAAAAACATACCAAACCCGCTTGCCATACCGCAAGCGAATAAAATCGCCACTCGTATACCCCGCAGGCATCAATTGTTTGATACGTTTGGCCAATGGCGCAAACAAAAACAAACCAAAGGCTGCGGTGGAGTAAGCGATCATTCCCCAAATGCCCAGTTCAAGGGCAAATTGGGGGGCGAGCATGGTCGTGTTTGACGTGACCCAGGTTGCCATCGCAGTAGCTGTCCCAAATGCCAGCCCCACATTGCGGCCTGCCAACATGAAACCATCAACACTTTTCGCTTTGCGCCCCCAATAAATACCCAGGTAAATCCAAAGCACTGCAAGTAGCGCTAGAATAATAAATCCAGATTTCGCAGAGAGAATTTCGGATTGGTGCTCCATAATTTTACTGATTTTTTGAGGTAGACACGGCCCCTTGAACGACGATTCCCACGGTGATCAAAAAGACGGTAGCACCAATTCCAAACAACCAAAGTGCCAAGCTGAGCGAGTGATGTTTGACTTTAACCAAAATTGTGGATGACCAATCGCTATGGGCTACTCCCCTTATACTTGTTCGTACCCGGTAATAATAGTTACCATTGGGAAGCCCCGATAAAAAAGTAGCCAAATCAGGTCCTTGATACAGTTGAATGGATTTACTAAAATTTGGATCGTTTGATTTTTGCAGCTCGAAAACCCAAGGTGTTGCGCTGGATGAAGATGTTGGAACCTTCCAGCTGAGCTTGACATGCCCTGATTCAGTTTGCTCAATTGGGTTGTTTACAAATGTGGGAATAGGAAGATTGGATGCCCATACCCATTGAGAAAAAGAAATTAAGGCAATTGAAAATATCCATTGGAGATGAGGCATGAAAACAAATTGTGCAGCGATTGAAAAAATAGGTCGGCACAATTTTTTGAAATTCTCTGATGACAAAACCTGATAACTATCAGGTTTATGCCGATTTTTACTTTTTTTGGATAAGATTAAACGATGAAAAGGTGAATGCGGAGCAACGACAAATGGAGTTACGGAAGTATTATTTTAAGCCAGAACCATTTTGGGAAAACCTATCCCCCATGGTTTGGGAAGAGCTAAAAAGTGCATCTTTCACCAAAAAGCACCCCAAAAAAAGCATCATTTACGAGGAGGGAAAGTACCCAAGTGGGCTATACATTATCCGTAAAGGCCTGGTCAAAGTATTTGTCATCAATCATGATGGATCAGAGCAGATCATTTATTTTATGGGCAAGGACGAAATGTTTGGGCTTCGCTCGATCGTCTCTGAAGATACCAGCCCGGTTTTTATTGAAACCCTTGAAGACTGTACAGTGGATTGTATTCCCAAAGCAGAATTAATTCGAGCGCTTTATGGCTCAACCGAGCTAATGGCGGCAATCCTGCGGTATTTAGGCAATGAGTTTCGGGTATTTGTAAATAAGATCAGCTTTTTTACCAACCGTCCAGTCAGCGAACGGGTAGCCCTGGCTTTACTCGTGCTCAATGAAAAATTTAATCCCCATCAGCCTCTGGTCAAAGCCATTTCTTTTTCTCGGAAAGACCTTGCCAATTACATTGGAATAGCCACCGAAAATTTAATTCGTCAACTAAGCAATTTAAAAAATTCTGGTGCCATAGTTGTCAAAGGCCGCAGGATCATCCTGCACAACTTTGAGCTTCTTTTTGAACAGGCAAAACTATCTTGAGCGCTTCATCTGCATTTAGTTAATGCCCATCAATAACTCCCCAAATACCTTCTCAAAAACCACTCCGTAGCAATCAACAGCAACAGTATTGCAAACAACCATTTGAGGTTGATCAACGATTTGGTGGTGGCATTTTCATAAATGACGGGTTTGACCGTACCGACCGCTTTGATCATAGCCGGAATGTCATTCATCTCCGCCTGGCTGACCATTTTACCCCCATATTGCTCGCTCAACAAGCGCAGGAGTCGATGATCCGCAGTAGTTTCATACTGCTCCAATTGGATCGGTTGTACGCTGAACTGGCCATTGTAGCTCAATTGTTCGCCACCACTGTTGACTTTTCCCACAAACTTGTAGTTGCCTACAGGGAGCGTACCGGCATTGAGGCTGTAGGCTTTGCCCGACTTATTAAAGGTGTAGGTATAATCTTTTCCTTTTTCACTGGTAATGACGAGGAGTACATCCGCCTCATTGATCAACTCGTAACTCTTGTTGTACAATTCTGCATCAAAAAACACCTGTTCATTTTCACGGTAGATGTTTTTGGACACATTGACCCGGAATTTGCGTTTGTCCTCTTTTACACCCAGGTATTGGGTCACTTTGCTCACCCAATCGTCAAACAACTCATGGTTGTCCACATTCAGGAAGTTGAACAAACGCCAGCGCCAGATTCCTTCTGCGAGGAGTGCTCCCGTACGTGCGCCATTTTGTTCGCCAAAAATAAACAAAGGGTATTGGGTATCAATCTTTCGAATGCGCTGGTACATCATTACCTGTGCGGAACCACCCACTCGGAATTCGCCGAATGGCGCCTGAATCGGAGGATAATTGGCAAACTCGGTTTTGAGTTTGTCATCCAGCAAAAACAGACTAAAATTCCCCGCAAAACGCCCCTGTACATCATTGGTATTGCGGCCATCCGTTTGGACAGTGACGAGGTTTTGCACCCGGTTGAACTGGCCATAATCCGTCTGGGCCCCCGTGACGAACAAACGGGGAATTCTTTCCCGATCCAAAGTGGCCAAAACACCCGAAGCATCTACCCCTTTACCGGGCAATTGGTGCAGCACAACATAGTCATAAGCGGCCACATTGCCTTTAAAATCCCGGAAATCCGCTACTTCAACCTGGTAGTTTTTATTGGCAGAAATACTTTGGCGAATGGCGGAAATATCGGGGTGGGGGGAATGGGCCAGCAACAGAATTTTTTGCCGGGCATCCAATACATCCACAAAAATATCCTGGCTGTTGTTGTTGCTTGAGGCCTCACCCAGCACTTTGTTGACCACTACCCGGTAGCGCTGTACACCCGCCTCGTTGGCGTTGAGGATGATTTCTTTGGTGGAAAAATAGTCTTTGCGATCAATGTTCAGAGGCTGGGAAGACATCAATTGTGTTTTGCCACCATCCACTTTATAAACCGAAAGTGAGGTCGTATTGCCTGCACAATTGATGGCCGAAATGTCGACCAGCACGCTAAACTGATCACCGAGGTAAACAATTTTATTGTGAAAAACCCGCTTCAACACCAGGTCTTTTTTCGGCGTAGTATCTCCTAATGCAATAGTAAAGACAGGCACTGCCGATTTTTCACCCGAATACAAGGGATTGTTGCCTTCGTTGTAAATGCCATCGGAGGCTAGAACAATGGCACCCAGATTGTCACCTCCGTACAAATCGTAGGTACTGGAAAATAGGTCGGCCAGATTGCTGATTTTGTCTTCGTATTTTTCAGGAAGTCCTTCTCGTACCGAACTCCCAAAAGCAAAGGATTTTACTTCGTAATCAGTGCCCAGGTCGCGCTGCAGGAGTTCGAGTTTTTGCTGGTATTCGGCTTTACTTTTCCCAATCGCATTGCCGACCGATTCCGAAGCATCCTGAGCCAGTACTACAATGGGTTTGCGGGTGTCAATTTGTTTGTAGCGCAACAGCGGCGACAATAAGAAGAAAGCGAGGAAACTAGCACCCAAAAAACGCAATCCGCTCATCAACCAACGCAACCAGGGGGCCTGGTCTTTGAAACTATTGTCTCGATAATACAAAACAAAGGCATAGCCTAAGCCAAGCAACAAGCAAAACAGCACAAACCAAGCAGGGTAAGAAAAAGTCAAACGATCCATAATTGTACCTAAATTGTCGGGTTATCGAGCGAGAAGTCAGCAAATATAAACGATTTTGCTCTCTCAATGGTTGCAATAGAAAATTTATTGTCGCGAAGCAACCCAAGCTATAGTAAATTCGTTTCGTAGTAAATTCGTTTTGTGGTAAATTCGTTTTTTAATACGAACTTAAATAAATCTGGCAATGATCAAAAAATGCTTGCTTGTTTTGGGGCTGATTGGCGCAACCCTTGGTCCCCTTAAAGCTGCCTACATGCTACTGCCCATGGAGGCTGACAAGCAGAAGGACCACTTGAAGGCGTATGGCATCACTTTTTGGGTGCTGAACAACGGGGTAGAGGCTTGGTGGCTCCTGAATTACCGGGGCGGAAGTTTTGCCTTTCAGCACAGTAAAGCTTTTGAAAAAGAATGCCTCACCCGTGGGGTTTCTTTTGAGATCGTCCCCGATGCTCAGTTCAATGGGATACTCAATCAAATTGCCGATCCAGAGGCCAACATGGAGGCCATGAAGCTGGAAAAGGCACCCAAAATCGCCGTGTATACCCCCGATGTAGACTCCAAGGGGCAACGCATCCAACCCTGGGATGACGCCGTAACCCTGGTGCTCACCTACGCCGAAATCCCTTATGATGTGATTTATGACCGCGAGGTAATGAGCGATAAATTGGCCCAGTACGATTGGCTCCACTTGCACCATGAAGACTTTACAGGGCAATACGGGCGTTTTTATCGTTCCTTTAGCTCCTATGCTTGGTACCGGGAAAACCAAAGAAGATCAGAAGAATTGGCCCGAAGTTTGGGTTTCAACAAGGTCTCTGAGGCAAAATTGGCGGTAGTCAAAAAAATTCGCGACTTTGTTGGCGGCGGCGGCTTTATGTTTGCCATGTGTTCAGCAACGGATACTTACGACATTGCCCTTGCTGCCGATGGCATCGATATTTGTGCCGAAATTTACGATGGCGATGGTTCCGACCCCAACGCTCAAGCCAAACTGAATTACAATAACACCTTCGCGTTCAAAAACTTCACCCTGGTGCGGAATCCCCTGGAATACGAATTTTCCAACATTGACGTCGGGCAAGCCCCCGGCCGGGATGTACCCTCTGATCAGGACTATTTTTCCCTCTTTGATTTTTCAGCAAAATGGGATCCTGTACCCACCATGTTGACGCAATGCCATACTCGTACCGTCAAAGGTTTTATGGGCCAAACCACTGCTTTTAGAAAACAATACATGAAAACGAACGTACTCATCCTGGGTGAAAACAAAGCCCATGGTGAAGCCCGTTACATCCACGGCATTTTTGGCAAGGGTTTTTGGACCTTCTACGGTGGTCACGATCCCGAAGATTACCGCCACCTGGTCAACGACCCCGAAACCGACTTGAGTTTGCACCCCAATTCTCCGGGATACCGCTTGATTTTGAACAATATCTTATTTCCAGCGGCGAAGAAGAAAGAACGGAAAACCTAAATAAAAAGGTTCCAGGGTACCAAAGTTCCTGGGTTCAGCCAGTCACTGAGCGGAGTCGAAGTGCTGGCTGAACCCAGGAACTTGGAATTTACTCATCTATCTCTCTATTTTTTTTGTTTACAAATTAAATAAATTAGAGATGATTAGGAAATGTTTACTCATACTAGGGTTGATAGGGGTGGTCCTCGGCCCGCTCAAGGCTGCTTATATTCTGCTTCCGATGGAGCATGACAAGCAAAAAGACCATCTAAAAGCATATGGCATCACCTATTGGGTGCTGAACAAAAATGTTGAAGCCTGGTGGTTGCTCAATTACCGGGGCGGAAGTTTTGCCTTTGAACACAATAAGGCTTTTGAAAAAGAATGCCTCACCCGAGGAGTATCTTACGAAATTGTCCCCGATGCCCAATTCAATGGCATTCTCGATCAAATTGCTGATCCAGCGGCCAATATGGAAGCCATGAAGTTGGAAAAGGCACCAAAAGTGGCAGTTTACTCCCCGGAAGTGGATGCCAGTGGCAAAAGTGTTCAGCCTTGGGATGATGCCGTGACCCTGGTGCTCACCTATGCAGAGATTCCTTTTGACATGTTGTACGACCGGGAAGTGATGGGGGATAAACTGGCGCAGTACGACTGGCTGCACTTACATCACGAAGACTTTACGGGGCAGCATGGCCGCAACCATCGTGGGTATCGATCGAATTCCTGGTATGAGGAAAGCAAGCTGCGTTCAGAAGAATTGTCGCGTAGTTTGGGTTTCAACAAAGTATCCGAATGCAAACTGGCGGTGGTCAAAAAAATCCGCGATTTTGTGGCTGCAGGTGGTTTTATGTTTGCCATGTGCTCGGCTACCGATACTTACGACATTGCCTTGGCGGCGGATGGAGTGGACATTTGTGCGGAAATTTTTGATGGAGATCCCGAAGATCCCCAGGCGCAGTCCAAAATTGATTTTAATAAAACCTTTGCCTTCAAGAACTTTACCCTGGCAAGTAGCCCCTTCGAGCGTGCATTTTCGAATATTGATGTGGGTCGCATGGGGCGGAATGTATCCCCTGATCAGGATTATTTCAGTCTTTTTGATTTTTCGGCAAAATGGGATCCCGTGCCCAGTATCCTTACTCAATGTCACACCCGAACTGTCAAGGGTTTTATGGGGCAGACTACAGCTTTTAAAAAACAATACCTGAAAACCAACGTACTCATTCTTGGTGAAAACAAAGTGCACGACGAAGCCCGGTACATCCACGGCATTTTCGGCAAAGGTTTTTGGACCTTTTATGGCGGCCACGACCCGGAGGATTACCGTCACCGGATAGAAGATCCCGAAACCGACCTGAGCTTACATCCGAACTCCCCAGGATACCGCTTGATTTTGAACAATATTTTGTTCCCAGCGGCGAAGAAAAAAGAACGGAAAACCTAATAAAGTTGAAGTCCTTCAACTTCTTTTCAACCTTTCAACTACTTGACAATGACATCTGGCTTTATGCGCATCCTGCTCGCACTTCTCCTCTTGGTTGGTGCCTTTTTTGCTGGCGCAGCATGGCGAAACAAAGACACCAATGACGAATCTGGCACCGAAGTGGTGGCCAGAGACAAAAATGGACACAGTTCTTTACCCACCCGGGCTGCTAGAGTGCGGGAAGGTATGACCCCGGAAGAATCGCATACCATCGACCTGTTTGAAAAGGCCGCACCCAGCGTATGCTACATCACGACCTCGGTGGTACGCCGCGACTTCTGGTCCCGCAACGTCATGGAAATTCCGCAGGGATCGGGCTCCGGGTTTGTTTGGGATCGTAGTGGGCACATCATCACCAATTACCACGTGATTCAGGGTGCTTCCAAAGCCCAGGTTACCTTGGCCGATCGCAGTACCTGGGACGCGGAACTCGTAGGTTCTGCGCCTGAAAAAGACCTTGCGGTATTAAAAATCAAAGCACCCAACAGCAAAATGGTTCCGATCTCAGTCGGTACTTCGGAAGATTTGCGCGTGGGACAATCGGTATATGCCATTGGTAACCCCTTTGGTTTGGATCAAACGTTGACTACCGGGATTGTCAGCGCATTGGGCCGGGAAATCCAAACGGAAAGTGGCTTCCCTGTACGTGATGCCATTCAAACCGATGCTGCCATCAACCCAGGCAATTCTGGCGGGCCATTATTGGACTCTTCCGGTCGGCTCATTGGGGTGAATACCGCGATTTATAGTCCCTCTGGTGCTTCCGCAGGGATTGGTTTTTCTATCCCTGTAGCAGTGGTGCGCTGGGCGGTGCCTGAATTGATCAAATACGGCAAAATCATGCGCCCCACCATCGGAGTAGAACTGCTGGAGACGTCCGACATCAAGCGCAATCAATTGGAGGGCCCACTCGTAATGGAAGTGACCAAAGGTGGCCCGGCTGCGAATGCTGGATTGCGCGCAACCCGCCGCGACGAATACGGTCGCATCGTTTTGGGAGACATCATCATGGCCATGAACAACAAACGGATTGCTACCAAAGAGGAGTTGATCCTGGAGTTGGAGAACTATCAGGCTGGAGATGAAGTGACGCTCACCCTATTGCGGGATCAGCGGGAAGTAAAGGTAAAAGTGCGGCTGGCGGCTTCGAAGTAATTTATTTTGCCACAAAGACACAAAGGCACTAAGGCGACGGCTTCTTAGTGCCTTTGTGGCAAATAAACAGGGTGAAACCTTCCCATTTACCCAATCCTCAATAACGAAAATCAAATAAAGGAACGAGAAAAATATATACGGATTACTGTTTCAAGATCTTGAGCGTATTTACACCCTGACCTTGTTTCAAACTGAGGAGTAGTAATCCAGAGGGACCGGTAAGACGCAAAGGAATTTGATTGAGACCAGTATTAGGTCGCTTGATCACTTGATTAAAAATGGTTCTGCCTAGTAGATCTGAAATGGTAATTTCAATGGGGGTATTTGAATCTTCGAGTTCGAATTCAAGTAAACTTTGTTCTGAAAAAGGGTTTGGACTTACCCTCAAATTTACATTATTCAAACTGGTATTATCTATACCCGTGCTGACATTACCCTCCCATTTAAAAATTGCGGGATTTGAGGTGCCATAATCGAAGTCTGGCACCCTTCCAGCCCAGCCAACCGTAGGAGAAACAAAATCGATTGCATTTCTGGGAATACCTTGATCTATGATCTTCCAAGAATTTCCACCATCCTTGGTAATTGCGGTGGTGTATTTTCCAATTTGTTGACCAATGGTAAACCAATTACCAGAAATGCCTATAAATGAATTTTCAGTTCCAGGTATATAGGTAAGTATCGAAATAGGAAAAGGAAGGGTATTTAATTGATTCCAGGTTTCGCCAAAATCTTGACTTTGTAAGATTACTGTTTCATTGATTGAGGTGTAGTTCCCGACGGTTACAACATCAGACACCGCAAGTCCTAACCCTTTAGGATTAAATTGAATAGATTGAATGGTATTTTGTTGGGGCAGGTTCAGACTAAATAAATCCCAAGATTTTCCTCCATTCAGACTTTTGGCGATGCTTCTGCTAGTCCCCCACCAAAGCGTGTCTCCTTTTACATCCCACCAATTATTTTGAGCAATTTGCCCCCAATACCATCTGCTACTTGGTATGGGTAGTGGGTTTGTTGTCCATGTATTGCCCCCATCCTCGGTTTGCCCAACCAGACGTCCCCAGACATCAATGAAAAACCCTTTCTGCTCATTGACAAATTTTACTGTTGGTGCCCAAATGAAATTAGGGCGTGCCAAAACTGAATATTGTTGTACCCAGGTTTCACCCCTATTGGTGGTTTTAAAAATTCCCCGCTGCACCGTAGCATTATTTTCTGTAGTGATCCATGCGACAGAATCACTGATGGCAAAGAGTCCAACCACATAATTGGGAGCTATGCTGTTTAAGTCGGTTATTTTCCAGGTTGTACCTCCATCAACCGAGCGGATTAATTTGCACTCAATTGATTCACCAACATCTTTACGCATCAGTGCCCAAACTACTTTTTCGGAGACTGCCGAAAGATCCCAGGTAAAATAATCTTTGGGAAGTAGGTCATTACCTTGAGCAACCCATTTTCCCTCTTGTTGGGCATAGGAAAAAATCATTGAAGTGGCTAAAAGCAATAAAAATAAAGTAAACCTTTTCATAGGGTAAGATTTAAATGAATAATTACCCTACAAATGTCCATCACATTTCAAAAAAGCACTTGTATTCAGCGTGTATTCATTTGGACGGATCGCTCATTTTCTATTTTCTATCCGATATTTTAATGGAGACGCTCCATAAATCTTGCTGAATGCTCTGGAGAAGTAAGCGGGGTCGCTAAATCCGCAATCGAAGGCGATGCTAGTCACAGAATCCTCAGTTTGGAGTAAGCGTAACAGTGCTTTATGCAAACGGAAATGCAAGAGGTAGTCTTGTGGAGGCATGCCTGTAAGTGCCTTTAATTTGCGTCGCAAGTGGGGCTCACTCAAATACATTGCCGCAGCAATTTCAGGTATCGTGAGGGTTTCTTTTTGGTAATTTTGTTCAATAAACGCTTGGAGTGACCTGACAAAAACATCCTCTTTGGCAAAAGGAGAAATGGTCGATTCTGAAACAAGTATCATTTTACGCCCATAGTATTCACGAAGTCGTTTGCGTAAATCGAGCGCCTTGCGCAAGCTGACTTCCAGTTCTTGTTCGTGGAATGGCTTGGTCAGATAAGCATCAGCACCACCCTCCAAACCCTCGATCCGTGAATTCATATCCGCTCGGGCGGTCAACAGGATAATGGGAATATGGCTGGTACGCCTATCCGATTTAAGGGTTTTGCAGAGGTCGAAACCATCCCGTTCGGGCATCATGATATCACTAATGATGAGGTCGGGTATGCGCTCTAATGCGGTATCAATTCCATCTTGACCATTTCGGGCAATCAATAGGCGGTATTGTTGCTCCAGGCAAATCGTCAGGTATTGCACTACGTCTTCATTATCCTCTACGATCAACAATAAGGGCAACTCCGGATCTTCAACTCGGTTGGCTTCTAATTCTCTTGTTTTTGGTGTTGTGTTGCTGGGAACTATTTCCGCTTGGTGTTCCATTAAAGGAGCCGAAGCATCTACTGGAAGCACTACTGTGAAGATTGACCCTTTGCCAAACTGGCTTTTCACCTGAATGGTTCCACCCATCAACCTCACCAATTCATGGGTAAGCGCCAGCCCAATGCCCGTACCCTCCGCCCGACGGGTTACAGAATCATCACCCTGATAAAACCGGTCAAATATATACGGCAATTTTTCATCCGCAATGCCATAACCATTGTCTTCAACCATGATCATGATTTGCTGGTTTGGTGCTTCAACCAATCGCAGACAAATGATGCCTCCTGCCGGAGTAAATTTGATGGCGTTGGAGAGTAGATTTGAAACGACATCCTTAAGCTTTTGCTCGTCGAAATCAATCATCAATTGTTCCAAAGCTGGCTCAAAGCGCAGGGTTTTGCCTTCTGCCTCAACATAAGATGCAAATGTTCCAGTCAATAGCCGTAGATAGGCCACCACATCGCCCTGAACCAGGTGAAGGGGCATAATACCCGCGTCAAGTTTTGACAAATCGAGAATTTGGTTGATCAATTGGAGCAGTTGGGTACCGTTTCGCCGGATCATGGCCAGCCCCTCCCGAAACCATCGGTCTGGAGCTTGTTCAATTTTGCCCACCATCCCCAAGATGACGGTCAATGGGGTACGAAATTCATGGGTGATATTGGTGAAAAAACGGGTTTTGAACGCATCTAACTCTTGCAGACGTTGTACATCGGCTCGGATTTTTCTCCTCCGCTGGTCATAGTTATACAAAAAAGTCAAAACACTTAGGGCACCAATCAGATACAATATTTTGGCTAGATTGGTCCACCACCAAGGTGGTTTGATATTGATCTGCAAACTTACCCCCTTTTCATTCCAAACCTGGTCTCCGTTGGAGCCTTTTACCCGCAAGGTGTACCGTCCTGCTGGTAATTGGGCAAAGGACACTTCCCGATTGGTACCCAGTGCGATCCATTGCTTTTGCAAACCTTCCAGTTTATAGGCGTATTGGTTTTTGTTGGGTTTGCTAAAACTCAACGCGGCAAACTCAACCTGCACGAAAGTCTTTTGTTGATGATCGAGGATAATGGATTTTTTTTCACCAATCCCTTTTGCTTCTATTAATTGGGAAGAGTTTTTCCCCTCTGCATAATATTGCAAACGGCTAATGATGATATTGGGACGTATTGGATTGTCGCGAATGCTGTCTGGGTGAAAAACGGTAAGCCCGTTGATACCTCCAAAAAATAATTCACCAGTACGGAGGCTATGGTAGTAAGAGCCGTCGTTGAACTCATTGCTTTGCAATCCATCGGATACATCATAAAGTCGAAAACTACCATCGGCATTCATACGTACGATTCCCTTATTGGTACTCATCCATAAATTCCCGTATGAATCTTCTAAAATTCCATAAACATAATTATTTGGCAGGCCGTCTTTTGTGCTGAATCGGGTAAACGTACCGTCTTTATTGCGTCGATTAATGCCCACTGGTGTACTTATCCATAACTGGCCTCTATGGTCTTTCATTAGGCCGTGCACTACATTGTCACTTAAAGACTTTGGATCATTAGGATCATGCTGAAAATGTACAAAAGTCTTTTGTTTTCGATCGAATCGCACTAGGCCACCGCCTCGTGTTCCCAACCACATAGAACCTTTACCGTCGTCGAGAAAATGGTTCACTCTATTTGGTCCTAGCCCATAACGATTCTTCGAATCATGAAAGTAATTTTCAAATTTTTTTTCTGCGGGATAAAAAATGCTAATTCCCCTGGCCGTTTTCAACCAAATCGTCTCATCTTTAGCAAGATAAACATTCCAGATTGTGTCGCTTCCAATTGAATTATTATCGTTAGGCCTGTGCCGATAACGTTGAGTTAAATTATTTTTCCAGTTCCAG
Organism: Haliscomenobacter sp.; assembly: GCF_041740695.1. Classification (GTDB taxonomy): domain Bacteria; phylum Bacteroidota; class Bacteroidia; order Chitinophagales; family Saprospiraceae; genus Haliscomenobacter. Next base: position 74,149 of record NZ_JBGSLK010000044.1, read on the forward strand.
CCAATCAGTCCCTCGTTTCCACCGATCCAGATGTCTCCTTGTTTACTTATAGCAAATCTTCCTTTTTTAAGTAATGATTTCCCTAGAGTAGGGGTGATTTCTGAGTCCAAAATCAATCCTTTCTTAAGATCAAGAGGAACTCTGCCTTGATTTGTAGTTATCCAAAATACGCCATTATTGTCCTCGTTTATTGTTCTTATAATTTTGCCTGGTAAACCGTGCGAATTACCTGGCTCTTCTGTATAATGACGAAATTGATGTATTTTTGGGTCGTATCGATTGACTCCATCGCTGCTTCCAAACCAAATTCCATCTTCTTTATCGGCATAAATACAATAAATACCACAGGAACTCAAACTGCTGGGATCAGCAGCATTGTAAGTAAATTGACGAAGTTGTTTTCGTTTGAAATCAAAAAACAAAACGCAGCGATTGGAAGTTCCTAGCCAGAGTCCGCTAGAGGGGTCTTCCTGGATAGCAACAACACCATAATCTTTTCCCAGAGACATAGTGACTTCACTCCCCATCGGAAGTACATGATCAAAGCTGCCTTTTTTTGGGTTATAACGGTCCAGCCCACGAGAGGTGCCCACCCAAATGTTTCCTGCCCGATCCTGGTAAAGTGCATTAATAGTATTCGAACTAAGACTTTGGGGATCTCCCGGAACCTGGAAGTATCGTTTAAATTTTTTGGTTTTGGTATTGAAAAGATTTAACCCGTTGGGAGTACCCACCCAAAGAGTATCTTTTCCAATGGGCAATAGTGCGGTAATTCGATTGTCACTCAAACTATTTGCATCCTTTGGGGCGTTTTGGTAGCGTAAAAACTTTCTTTTTTTTAGATCAAAATGGTTCAAGCCCCCTCTGAATGTTCCAACCCAAAGCCCATTTTTGGCATCCTCAGCCAATGCCCAGATATTGTCATTCGTGAGATCGTTGGGATTGCTAGTTGGCATTTGAAAACGCTGAAAAGTCTCCGTCTTTCGATCAAAGCGATGCAGAACCCCATAAAAGCTACCCGCCCAGAGGTTTTTATTCCGATCTTCCAAAATTGCTCTAATGTTATTGTAACTCAAGCTCGTGGTATCTGCTGGTACATTACGGTATGCTGTAAAGCGGTAACCATCAAACTTGTTCAACCCATCTTCAGTACCAAACCACATCTGCCCTCTGCTGTCCTGCAACATGCAGAATACATAACTTTGTGACAAACCCTCTTCTAAGCTATATCGCTTGAACTTGACTTTAGGCTGGGCGAAGCAGAAATGAGTGCACAATAAGCATGAAAAAAATCCAATAGTCCAGATAAAATAAAGCAGTTTGCCTTGCTGAAGGCTAAAAAGGTAGATATCACAGGAAAATTTTAGCATACGGGCTGACATTTTTACCCCTAAATTAATCAAAACATCCAAATGTAATCATACTGCCAATTGGAAATGGGTGATTATATCTATCTAAACTAACTCCGCTTCTTTTTTTTCTCGTTCCAAAGAAAACAAAGCATTTTTTAGCACAAAGGAAAAAAGAGATCACAAAGCGAAGCTTCGTCAACGTCTAACTTTGTGTCCTTTGTGCTGCCTTGAGGTTTTCTTTGTGATAAAAAAATGTCGCTTTGGTCACATTAATACAACAGTGTCCTTAGGGTGAAACCTTCCCATTTACCCAACCCTCATAAATCGCTCGTTGCAATTTCCCTGGGTTAGCCAGTGGACTCATCTTGAAAGAGCGCTCCATTTTTTTACCCATCACAAAGCGCAGATAACGCTTTTCCTGCCCTTGCAATACCATCAACTCGATCTCATCCCCAGGAAACTGATCCGGGATCATGTTGGCAAAAGAGAAAGACTTGGCAGGTTCATTATACACTTCCAGGATGAAATTCCGGCGGCGCAGACCGGCTTTCCAGGCTGGGGAATCGTATTCCACGGCAGTAACCACGGTGCTATCTTTGGCCACCCGGGTAGTCAACCCCAACCAGGCACCCGGCACTGCTTTTGGTTCAAGATCGATACTATTACAGCAGTAAAGCAGCAGAAAATAAAAACTGCAAATAGTAGATTTCATTGGTATAAATTGTTGTGTTTGCAGGTATTAAAAAATGCTAATGTGCTTATTAAAAAACGAGTCCAAGCTCCCAACCTGAAAGCTACCGCAATTCCTACGACCAAATTTAACATTCCTGAACTTCAGTTCACCCATTTCCCAATTATTCTACTATCTTAAATGCTTGTTTGAACAAGTTCTAAAAATGGTCAATATGTGTACCCCTAATTAACTGTTTAAAGACCGATTGTGCATTTATTTTACATCCATGCCCAACAGCCTATGAGACTACTTTTCCTTGCCCTTGGTTTGACCCTTTTGACAATTGGGTCTTTGTCGGCACAAAATGCCCGGACTGAAATTTGTGACAATGCTATTGACGATGATGGTGATGGATTCATCGATCTCAATGACACCACTGATTGTAAATGTAAGGTGATCGAACCCGTCTCGCTCATCCCCAATCCTTCTTTTGAAGAATACGATTGTTGCCCAACGGATCGTTCCCAGCTCAATTGTGCAGTAACCTGGATTCAGGCTTCTGATGCAACTACCGACTATATCAATAACTGTGGTTGGATTGGTCGGCCCAATCTGCCAGCACCCCTTCCTTTTCCCGACGGAGAGGCGATTGTTGGCTTTCGCAATGGTACCTTTGGACTACAGAATTCAAATCCACAATGGAAAGAATATACTGGAGCTTGTCTACTCGGACCACTTAAAGCCAATACGGCCTACCGCTTCAAATTCTGGATTGGTTTTACCCATGCCGTCAACTCTCCACCTATGGACGTAGTGTTTTATGGAACGCCTGATTGTAAATACCTTCCCTTCGGCAAAGGTAACGAACGTTATGGCTGCCCAATGAATGGACCGGGGTGGGTAGAGCTCGGGCGGGTATCCGTGAATGGCATCAATCAGTGGAAGCAATACGAAATCAATGTTACCCCTCAGGAAGACATTCAGGCCATTGCCATTGGCCCCGATTGTTCGGAAATCAGTTGGATGACGGATACTTATTACTTCTTTGACAATCTGGTGCTCGACGAAGGCATCAATTTTGAATACGTCATTTCACCTAAAAACCACCCTTGCAATGACAAACACATCCTCAGTGTACCCACCATCAATGGATATACTTATCAGTGGTACAAAGAGGGGATTGCATTGGTTGGGGAAACCGAACCAGAGTTGCTGGTGACCACAGGAGAAGGGGCTTATCAGGTGCGGATTGAATCCTCCAACGATTGCCGCATTACCTCGGTGTACCACCATGAAATCCCGGTTGACGAAACGGCGGTTACCCATAAAATTTGCCCAGGAACCTCATTCCGATTCAAAAACAGCAACATCAACAGGCAGGGCGTTTACGTGGAAACCTTTAAATCCATCTACAATTGCGATAGTATTGTTACTCTGAGCCTCAATCTCGAAGACGATTTGATCGATTCGGTGCAAACCCGCATTCTCGAAGGTGATTTTGTGGCTATAGGTGGCATCCATCAAATTCGTACGCCAGGGCGTTATGCCCTCAATGTCAAATCAACCCTGGGCTGTGATAGCACCGTTTATCTCGATTTGGATTACCTTAAAGTATACATGCCTACCGCTTTCTCACCCAACGACGATGGGGTGAATGATACTTTTGGACTTTTTGCCAACTCCTCTGAACTGACCATTGTTTCACTAAGGGTATTTGACCGTTGGGGCGAACAAGTATTCAGTGCAAAGGATTTGTCTTCCGAAGAATCCACTACCCGTTGGGATGGCACCTCGCGTGGCAAACTAGCTCCCGAAGGCTTGTATGTCTATGTGGTCAATGTCGTGTTGAAAAACGGACGTGAACAAACCCGTTATGGGGAAGTACAATTGGTGCGATAAAAAAATAAGTTTAAAATGGTTTTTTAAATTAAAAAAATGTTTATTTTTGTATTGAAAAATACGAAGCACACTTCTATTGTACACCTTATGAGGCAAAATGAATTTAAAATGCATTTTTGCTCCCACTTTCTCCCACAGCAATAAACTCCATTTTGCCTAGGTTTGTCACCAAAAAAATGTATTTATATAATTATAGTAGTGATATTGTAAAATTTACAGCAGGCAAGTGGGAAAAAAGTTGGAAAATTTGGATAAAAAAGTGGGTAAAAGTGGAAATTTGTGGAAAATGTCCTTAGTTTTGGACACACAAACCTTCTAAAGGTGTATCCATGCGTAAACTATTGGGCGAATTCGAATGCAAGATCGACGAAAAAGGTCGAATGCGTTTGCCCAGCGGGTTGATCAGTCAACTCGGTGAGCGCGAAGCCTACACCTTTGTGATGAACCGGGGCTTTGAGAAATGTCTCATGTTGTATCCCCGGGAAGTATGGGACAAAATCACCGAAGAAATTGACCAACTGAATTATTACGATCAGGAAAGTCGAGCCTTCCAACGCTATTTCTACCGGGGTGCTCAAGAATTGACTATGGATGACAACTTACGTATCCTACTCAACAAGCGCCTCTTGGAATACGCGGGTATCGAAAAGGAAGTCATCTTGATGGCTTACAACGATAGGGTAGAGGTGTGGTCAAAAGATCGTTACGATGAGATGCTGGATGAAGAACCAGCAGATTTCTCTGACCTGGCCCAACGCGTAATGAGCCCGAAATAGGGTGTGAGAGTGTGAACGTGTGGGTGTGTTGGAGCCCTGATTTGAAAATTTGAAAATTTACGCACCCCACGGATTTATCCGTGGGAGCGCATATACAACCACAGCCCACGAATTTATTCGTGGGAGACAAAGAGCATGGAATATCACAATCCAGTCCTAGCAACCGAAGCCATCGAGGCCCTAAATCTCCAAACATCCGGCACCTACGTCGATGCAACTTTTGGAGGAGGCGGGCACGCTCGCCTGATTCTGCAAGCACTCGGGGAACAAGGCCGCTTGATTGGATTTGACCAGGATGAAGACGCACAACGCAATACTTTGGACGACCCAAGATTTACGTTTGTGCCCCACAACTTCCGCTTCTTGCGCCGTTTTTTGCGCTTACATGAAGCAGACCAAGTGGATGGAATCCTGGCCGATTTGGGGGTATCCTCGCATCAACTGAACGAAGCCGAACGAGGCTTTTCTTTTCGTTTTGACACCCAACTGGACATGCGCATGAACCAACAAGGGGAGCGCAGCGCCGCCGATGTGTTGGCCACTTATACCGAAGCCGAACTGCAAAACATGTTTGGCACTTTGGGTGAAGTGCGCAACGCCCGCACCCTTGCGCAAGCCATTGTACGCGAACGCCAGGTACGCCCAATGCGCAGCATTGGTGACTTGTTGGCACTGCTTGATCCTTTGGTGCGCGGACAACGCAATCGTTACCTCGCACAAGTGTTTCAAGCACTGCGCATGGAAGTAAACGATGAAGTTGGGGCCTTGCGCGATTTTTTAGAACAATCACTGCAAGTGCTAAAACCCGGTGGTCGTTTGGTGGTAATCGCGTACCATTCCATTGAAGACCGGATGGTGAAAAATTGCATTAAAACGGGCAATGTGGATGGAAAAATGGAACAAGACTTTTATGGCAATATTGCCCGCCCTTTCGAGGTGTTGAGCAAAAAAGCCATCCTGCCTTCCGAGGCAGAAATAAAAGAAAACCCGCGCTCTCGTAGCGCAAAAATGCGGGTAGCCGCGAAATCGTAAGGGCAACCCTACGTGGTTGCCCCTGCAAGGGCGACCACGTAGGGTCGCCCCAACAAAAACGTAAAAAATGGCAAAAAAATCAGGCATCGGACAATACTTTGAGCTTGGCTTCCTCACCTCGGAACTCATCCTCAAAAACCTGTCCTTTATCCTGTTTATGGGTTTTTTGGCAGTCATTTACATCGCCAATTCCCGTTTTGCTGAAAAAAACGTACGCCACATCCAACAGTTGCAACGCGATTTGCGCGAACTGCGCTGGCAATACATGACTCTGGAATCAGAAAACATGTACAACAGCCGCCAGTCCGAGTTAGCAGAGCAGCTCAAGGATGAAAACTTTGAAGCGTTTGGGACGCAGCCAAAACGCATAGTAGTGCAAGACAAAAACGATTATTAATCTTTGATTGTTGGGCGTCGCTTCCCACAATTGACAAAACAAAATGATGGAAATCAAGAACGAAATTCTTTATCGGATTTACTTCTTGTTGTTCGGTATCTTCATACCGGCCGCCGTCATTATGGTATACCGCACCATCGTCATCAGCGCGGTACAAGGGGAAGAGTGGCGCCAAAAAGGTAAGGACAATTATGTACGTTTTAAAGCCATCGAAGCCGATCGGGGAAATATCCTGGCTTTGGATGGCAGTGTGTTGTCTACCTCTATCCCTTATTTCGATTTGTATTTCGACCCGGTAGCTCCACAGATCAAAGACTTTAATGAAAACATTGATTCTTTGTCTTATTGCCTGGCCAGCTACGTGGATGATACTTATACCCCCGGAGGTTTGCGCGACTACCTCATCCGGGTGCGTGCCGATTCCAGCAACCGCCATATCCTAATCAAAAAAGGAGCCACTTTTATTGAAAAAGCCAAAATTGAACAGTATCCATTGTTCAACAAAGGCCGCTTTCGGGGTGGTTTAATCGTTGAGCAACGCAATGAGCGCCGCCGTCCATTTGGGCTGTTGGCTCAACGTACCATTGGTTACGTAAGGGAAAATGCCAAGCCAGTCGGGATTGAAGGTGCGATGGACTCCATCCTGCGCGGTCAGCCCGGCGGGCAAATGATGATTCGGGTCGATGCTAAAAAAGACCTCTGGTTGCCCCTCGAAGATCTCACTGGCATGGACCCCAAAAGTGGAGATGATGTCCTCACCACTATTGATGTCAATGTTCAAGACATCGTAGAAAATGCGTTGTTGCGCGGGCTGAATGCCCACGACGCAGAATGGGGAACTGCGGTAGTGATGGACGTAAAAACCGGTGCGATCCGCGCCATTGCCAATTTGGGGCGTGGCGAAACCGGTTGGTGGGAATCGTTCAACTACGCGATCGGCTCTTCAGTTGAACCGGGTTCTACCTTTAAAACTGCCACCATGTTGGCACTTTTGGAGGACAATGTGATCAAACTAAAAGACTCAATCAACATCAATCACGGTAAAGCGCAGTTTTTTGAACAATTGATGGTGGACGCTTCGACGGAAAGCATCGACTTAGACACCATATCGATCCAAAAAGCTTTTGAAATATCTTCGAATGTAGGGATTGCTGGACTGGCTCAGCGTTTTTATGGCTCCGGAAATGGGCCAGATCGGTTTATCCGCCGACTCAAACAATTCAATTTGCACTTGCCCTCAGGGGTAGAAGTGGAAGGAGAGGCCAATCCATATTTGAAAGAAGCATTTAGTGAAACCTGGAGCGGTATTTCTTTGCCCTGGATTTCCCATGGCTATGAACTGCGCATCACTCCGCTGCAATTGTTGAATTTTTACAACTCCATCGCCAATAATGGGACGATGATGAAACCTTATTTGGTGTCTGGAACCCAGCGGTATGGCGAAATTTTGGAAGAATTCCCGCCAACTGTAGTGAAAAGGCAGATTGCTTCAGCGAACTCGATTCAACTCATTCGCGAATTGCTGGAAGGGGTGGTCAATGATGGAACGGCCAAAAAGTTGAAAACAGACGCATACAATTTTGCAGGTAAAACGGGTACTGCGCAGATCAACTACAAACGTACCGGAAACAACATCCGTATTGGTGGTTACCGGGCTTCATTTGTAGGGTACTTCCCTGCTGAAAACCCAAGATATTCCTGTATTGTCGTCATCCATCGGCCGCGTAAAGCCGGATTTTATGGTTCAGATGTAGCTGGCCCCATTTTCCGGGAAGTGGCCGATAAAATTATGGCGACGGGCACCAATCACCAAACTCCAGTCAATTTGGCCGAGCGACCCGTGATGAAAAACGAAGCGCTCCCTGGACTGGACGCTGGCTCCTCCGGAGACTTGCGCACGGCCATGAAGTACCTGGATTTACCATTTTTTGGACGTCCTGGAACTGAAATGGCGGTAATTCGCACCCATTCCGACTCCATCCTTTTCCAGGATCGGGTATTGACGGAACGTGTTGTACCGAATGTATTGGGAATGACTTTGAGAGATGCACTATATGCCCTGGAAAATGCCGGGCTTAAGGTTCGACTCAATGGGGTAGGGAAGGTAATCAGTCAATCGATACCCCCCAATTCCAAAATACGTGGACAGACGATATCGATCACCTTGCGATGAAAGAAGACATGGAACAGCCTAGCAAAACCTTAAAATCATTGCTGCAAGGACTAAAAACTTTGCAGATTTTGGGTTCGACGGACATCGCGATTGAAGAAGTGATTTTTGATTCCCGCAAGGCGGGCCCAGGTAAATTGTTTGTAGCCGTAAAAGGAGTGCAGGTGGATGGTCACCAGTTTATTCCTCAGGTTTTACAAGCGAACACCAGCGCCCTGATTGTGGAAACGATACCGGAAAACGTTCCGGATCAAGTAACCATTGTTCAAGTTGCCAATTCGGCTCAAGCGTTAGGTTTTTTAGCCTCCGCTTTTTATGAGCACCCTTCACGCCAACTCGACTTGATAGGCGTCACCGGGACGAACGGCAAAACCACAACGGTTACTTTACTCTATGACCTATTTAGTGGTTTAGGTTTCAAATGTGGTTTGCTATCGACGGTAGAAAATCGCATTGCCGGCCAGGTGATCGCTTCCACCCACACAACGCCCGATGCCGTAGCCATCAACGCATTGTTGGCCCAGATGGTGGAAGCTGGTTGCGAATATGCCTTTATGGAAGTGAGTTCTCATGCGGTCGACCAAGGTCGCGTTGCTGGACTGGACTTTAAAGGAGGTATTTTCACGAACATCACCCATGATCACCTGGATTACCATAAAACGTTTGACAACTACATTCGCGCCAAAAAAGGCTTTTTTGACCAGCTGTCTAAAAAAGCTTTTGCCCTGGTCAATGTTGACGACAAACGTGGAATGGTGATGACCCAAAACACCGCAGCGACGGTTTACCGCTACAGCTTGCGGCAAATGGCCGAGTTTCGGGCCCGCATTATTGAGAACAGCCTAACGGGGCTGCATCTGGACATTGACAATCAGGAATTTTATGGCCGCCTAATCGGTGAGTTCAACGCCTACAACCTCCTGGCAGTATATGCCACAGCAATTTTGCTGGAACAGGACAAAGTAGACACCCTCACCCAACTGAGTCAGCTCAAAGCGGCGGAAGGCCGCTTCGATTATGTACTCGACGCCAAGCGCAAGGTCACCGCAATCGTTGACTACGCCCATACGCCGGATGCTTTGGAAAAAGTGCTGGAAACCATCCAGGCTCTGCGCAAAGCAGATTCCAAAGTGCTGACCGTGGTAGGTTGTGGTGGCGATCGGGATCGGACCAAACGGCCTACCATGGCCAAAGTGGCTTGCCAGTACAGCGATCAAGTGATCCTGACCAGCGACAATCCACGCTCGGAAGAACCCGAAGCCATTATCCGCGAGATGGAGGCTGGCGTTCCTGCCGAAGCACGTCGCCAGGTGCTGAGCATCACCGACCGCAAAGAAGCCATTCGTACGGCTTGCCGTTTGGCACAAAGTGGTGATGTTGTATTGGTTGCGGGCAAAGGCCATGAAAAATACCAGGAAATTAAGGGGGTGAAACATCCCTTTGACGATAAGGAAATTCTGAACGAAGAATTTTCGCTTTAGCTTATTTAAACAACAAGCTAAAATTGAGGCTTTGTGGATAACTCTTGCGCCACCAACAGTGGAAAGCAGGGGAGAATTGCTATTTTTGCGCCTTTAAAAGTAAATGGGGTGTTTGCCAGTTGATTCAAAACCAACTGGATCCTTACAATCATCAAGACTTATGCTGATTAACTTAGTCGATTGGCTTAAAGCCAATTTTGGACACTTTCTAGGCTCTGGTTTGTTTCAGTACATTACTTTCCGGGCCGGGGTAGCAATCATTCTTTCCCTGATCATTTCATTGGTGTTGGGCGGACGCATCATTAAGTATTTGCAAAAGCAACAAATTGGTGAAACGATCCGCGAACTGGGCCTAGAAGGGCAGACCTCCAAAAAAGGTACCCCAACCATGGGTGGGGTGATCATCATTTTGGCCATCCTGATCCCTTGTCTCCTGATGTCCAAACTTGACAACATCTACGTCCTCATCATGGTGGTCACAACCTCCTGGATGGCGATCATTGGTTTTGTCGACGACTACATCAAGGTCTTTATGAAAAATAAAGAAGGCTTAAGTGGGCGCTACAAAATCATCGGCCAGGTTGTACTGGGCATCATCATTGCTACGGCGATGATGTTCAACCCCGACATCAAGGTGCGGATGGAAACCAACGCAGCGCTAGAAGCAGGCTTAACGGAGTCGGATCGGGTGAGCAGTTTCATCTCTTCTGAAGAACCGGACGGGACAGCAGTGCAAAAAGCGGACTACAAAACCAACGTCACCAACGTGCCTTTTTTGAAAAACAACCACCTGGATTACGCCTGGCTCATGCCGGGTGATCAGGAGTCGGGCAAAAAATGGCTGTGGTTGTTATACATCCCTTTCATCATTATAGTGGTAACGGCCGTATCCAATGCTGCCAACCTAACTGATGGAATTGATGGCTTGGCGACGGGAGTTTCAGGGATCATTGGTGCGACGTTGGGCATTTTGGCCTATGTTTCTTCCAATGCGATTGCCGCCAACTACCTCAACATCTTGCATTTGCCAGGAACTGAGGAATTGGTGGTTTTTGCAGCTTGTTTGGTGGGGGCTTGTATCGGCTTTTTGTGGTACAATGCCTTTCCGGCGCAGGTATTCATGGGGGATACGGGCAGTTTGACCCTCGGTGGCATCATCGCTGCACTGGCCATTTTGCTCCGCAAAGAGTTGTTGATCCCTATGCTCTGCGGAATTTTTGTGGTAGAAAACTTGTCAGTTGTCCTGCAAGTCGCCTACTTCAAATACACCAAGCGGAAGTACGGCGAAGGCCGCAGGATTTTCCTGATGTCACCCTTGCACCACCACTATCAGAAGAAGGGGATGCACGAGGTGAAAATTGTGACCCGCTTTTGGATCGTGGGGATTTTATTGGCCGTGATGACCATCATTACCCTTAAAGTCCGCTAGAACCATGAGCCTCGATCAAAAATTGAACATCGCCATTCTGGGCGCAGGCGAAAGCGGCGTCGGAGCAGCAATACTGGCTTTACAAAAAGGCCATCGAGTATTTGTATCTGACAAAGGTCAGATCAAAGAACAGTACAAAACGGAGTTGAACCAGCAGGGCATCACTTTTGAAGAAAATAATCACGACCACGACCGCATTCTGGCCGCTGACCTGATCATCAAAAGCCCGGGTATCCCGGATAAGGCCCCCCTTTTACAGGAAATTTTCCAAAAAGGATTGCCAGTCATCTCCGAAATTGAATTTGCAGCGCGGTATACCCAACATTTTACCATCGGCATCACCGGAAGCAATGGTAAAACGACCACGACCAACCTGACCCACCACCTGCTCGCCAAAGCGGGCCTGGATGTGGCAATGGGAGGGAATGTAGGCAAAAGTTTCGCCCGAATTATGGCCGAACGTGATCATGCCTACTACGTGTTGGAACTGAGTAGCTTCCAATTGGAAGGCATTCAGGAATACCGCCCGGACATCTCGATGATTTTGAACATTACGCCCGACCATTTGGATCGTTACAACTACCAATTGGACAATTACGCGGCAGCAAAATTCAACATTGTACGAGCACAAGAAGCCGGGGATACTTTTTTGTACAATGCCGACGACCCCAATGTGGGCGGGCAGCTACAAAAGTACCCCACCCAGGCTAAACCGGTAGCCATTTCCTCCAGCATGACGGAGGGGACTCGCCTTAAAGTTGGCGGGCTTACATTTGAAATGAGTACAACTCCATTGATGGGGCAGCACAATTACATGAACGCACTGTTTGCAATCCAAACTGCGCTTCAACTGGGCATCGCGCCCGCTGTAATCCAGGAAGGTTTGAACACCTTCGTGAATGCGCCCCACCGACTCGAAAAAGTAGCTACTGTAAATGGTGTAGAATACATCAACGACAGCAAAGCGACCAACGTCGATTCGGTGTATTACGCCCTGCAGGCTATGACCAAACCTACCGTTTGGATCGTGGGTGGCCAGGACAAAGGCAATGACTACGGGCCTCTGCTCGATTTTGTCAAAGCCAAAGTCAAAGCCATTGTTTGTATGGGGCTGGACAACCGCAAAATTGTCCAAAGCTTCAGTGGAGTCATCCATACAATTGTGGAAACCGGATCGGCGGTGGAAGCGGTACAACAAGCAGCACAATTAGCAAGTGCTGGCGATACCGTTTTGCTTTCTCCCGCTTGCGCCAGTTTCGACTTATTCAAAAACTACGAAGACCGTGGCGAGCAATTTAAAGCCGCAGTTTTTGGAGTGATGAGTGATGAATGATAAGTGATGAGTGATGGGTTGCCCCTTACTCGGAGCAGATTCATCACTCATCACTATTCATTCATCACTACTATGAGCGTTTTTGCGAGAATCAGTTCAGAATTACAGGGGGATCGTTCCATTTGGGCGGTGCTGTCCATTTTGGCAGTATTCTCGCTGCTGGTGGTGTATAGCTCCACAGGTACACTTGCCTATGCCAAAGGTGGTGGCAATACCGAGGCTTTCCTCGTTCGGCAAACCGTGTTTGTCATTGGTGGTTTGTTGATCACCTACTTTTGCCACACCTTTAATTACATGCGTTTTCACCGGGCGGCGCCGTATTTGTTCTTCATTTCATTATTGCTACTCTTTTATACGCTGTTTTTTGGAGCCAACATCAACGATGCCCGGCGCTGGATTGCCATACCTTTTACGGGATTGACTTTTCAGACTTCGGATTTTGCCAAAATTGCGCTGGTGATCTACGTGGCCCGCTCCATTTCCGCCAAACAGGATTACATCAAAGACTGGAAATCGGCCTTTATCCCCATCATCGTACCGGTACTCATCGTGTGTGGATTGATCGCTCCAGCTGACCTTTCTACTGGCGTTTTGCTGTTTTTTACCTGCCTGATGATGATGTTCGTAGGGCGGGTAGACGTACGTTTTATCATCGCCCTCTTGTTGTTGGGTTTGATGGTTTTTGCGCTTCTGATTTTTTCAGCAGATGCCTTTCCGGGATTCATTCGAGTAGATACCTGGTCTTCACGGATTCGGGATTTTGTAAGCAATCCAGATGGAGGATATCAAGTACAACAAGCTAAAATTGCCATAGCGAATGGGGAGTGGTTTGGCGTTGGGCCTGGCAATAGCATTCAACGCAACTACTTGCCTTCTCCCTATTCCGATTTTATTTATGCCATCCTTTGCGAAGAATATGGCGTGATCGGTGGGGTGATCGTGATTTCGATGTACATCGTCCTCTTTTTCCGCATTACCCGTTTGGTGACCAAAAGTTCCAAAGCCTTTGGAGCGATGGTGGCCCTGGGTTTGGGGATTGTATTGATTACCCAAGCTTTTGTCAATATTGCTACAGCACTACATTTGATTCCAGTAGCTGGGGTTACACTGCCCATGGTGAGTCGAGGGGGTACTTCCACTTTGTTCACCTGTATTGCTTTTGGGATCATTCTGAGTGTGAGCCGATTTGTAGAACTAAACGAAGCAGACTAAATGAATAAGAATAGTGCACCAAGAATCATCATCAGCGGCGGCGGTACGGGGGGACACGTGTTCCCGGCGATTGCCATTGCTGACGCGATCGTGGCAAAAGTGCCCGGCGCTCAGATTCTTTTTGTAGGTGCACAAGGAAAAATCGAAATGGAGAAAGTACCCAAAGCCGGGTATCCGATTGAGGGCTTGTGGATCAGTGGATTCCAACGCTCTTTGTCGCTCCGCAATTTGCTTTTTCCGGTAAAATTACTGCACAGTTTGCTCAAGGCCCGCTCCATCGTGCGGAAGTTTAAGCCTCAGGCAGCAGTAGGTGTAGGTGGATATGCCAGTGGACCCCTGTTGGACATTGCCACCCGCAAAGGAGTACCCGCCCTGATCCAAGAGCAAAACTCTTACGCCGGGGTGACCAATAAGTTGTTGAGCCAACGGGTTCAAAAAGTATGTGTGGCCTACGAAGGTATGGAGCGCTTTTTTCCAGCGGACAAAATTGTCCTCACTGGGAATCCGGTGCGCCGGGCGGTAGCCCAGGCTACCGATGTTGGTGCTGCGCGTACTCATTTTGGATTGGAAGCCAATAAGCCAACACTGCTCATATTTGGCGGTAGTTTGGGTGCCTTGTCCATCAATGAAGCGATGGCGCAAAACACGGCTTTTTGGCAAAACAACCCTGAAATACAAGTGCTTTGGCAATCTGGCGGAAGCCACCATGAGAAATACCAAAACTGTGCAACGGCACAGTTGTCCAATGTAAAACTAATGGCCTTCATCGATCGGATGGATCTGGCTTATGCCGCAGCAGACGTCGTTTGCTCGCGGGCAGGAGCCCTGACCATTTCGGAACTGTGCCTGGTAGGGAAACCTGCCATTTTGGTGCCTTCGCCCTTTGTAGCAGAAGACCATCAAACGAAAAATGCCCAGGCGTTGGTGGATAAAAATGCCGCGATCATGGTCCGCAATGCGGATACGGTCAGCGCACTTTTACCGGCAGCCCTGGAACTATTGCAAAACGAAACCAAACGCAACACTCTTGCTCAAAATATCCTGGCGCTGGCGAAGCCAAATGCTGCTGAGGAGATTGCGGAGCAAGTACTGAAGTTAGTTGAGGGAGGTTGAGGAGGTTTAGGAAGGTTTAGGCTGCCGCAGCGATTTTGACTATGTCGCTGCGGCAGCCTAAACCTCACTAAACCTTCCTAAACTTTCTCAACCAAAATACAATGTTATGCTTGACCTTCAAGACATTAAAAAGCTTTATTTCATTGGAATTGGCGGTATCGGCATGAGTGCCATCGCCCGCTATTTCCTGCAACGTGGGGTAGAAGTACACGGTTACGACCGCACTTCCACTGAACTGACCCGCGCGTTGGAAGCTGAAGGCATGCATGTACATTACGAGGAAGATTTGAGTAAAGTCCCAACGGGCGTTGATTTGGTGGTGTATACCCCCGCAGTTCCAACGAGCCATGCGGAGTACCAGCATTTTTTACAAAAGGGTACCCCCATTAAAAAACGGGCCGAAGTACTGGGCATCATCAGCCGGGGCATGAAAACCGTGGCTATCGCGGGAACGCATGGCAAAACGACGACATCCTCGCTTACTGCCCACTTGTTGCGCAGCACCGGAGTGGATTGTACCGCCTTTTTGGGGGGTATTGCTCGCAATTTTGAATCAAACTACGTGCTGGGTAGCAGCGATTGGGTAGTGGTGGAAGCCGACGAGTTCGACCGTTCCTTTTTGCACCTTTATCCCGATATTGCGTCCATCATGTCGATGGATGCCGACCATTTGGACATTTATGGGGACGAAGAAACCCTGCTAAATACGGGCTTTAAAGCCTTTGCCAAACAGCTTAAACCGGGTGGCACCTTGTGGTTGCAACACAACTTGCAGCACCACTTTGAGGACAGCACGGCCTACCGGAGTTTTGGCGTCGAAGGTGGGGATTATCAGGCCCACAACATCCGGGTAGAAAAAGGCTACTTCGTTTTTGATTATACCAGCCCACAAGGGACGATTGAAGGTTTACAGATGCCTTTACCTGGACGGCACAACGTGGAGAATGCCACCGTAGCCTTGTCTATTGCGCTGCAATTGGGTGCCAAAGAAGCCGATATTCGCAGTGGTTTAGCCGCTTTTCGGGGGGTGAAACGTCGATTTGAAATCATCTACCGCGATGAAGAAACGGCATTTTTTGACGACTATGCGCACCACCCCACCGAGTTGAATGCAGCCATTGGAGCAGCAAAGGAATTGTTTCCAGAAGCCAAAATTACGGGTGTGTTTCAACCCCATTTGTTCAGCCGTACCCGTGACTTTGCAGACGGTTTTGCGGATGCCCTGGACCAATTGGACGAAATATACTTGTTGGATATTTACCCGGCACGGGAACTACCAATCCCCGGAGTGAGTTCTGAACTGTTGGTAAAATTGATGAAAAACCCCAACGTGCACCTGATCAGCAAGGCGGACTTGTTGCCAGCCCTGCAAAACAACAAACCGGAAGTATTGCTGACCCTGGGTGCCGGAGACATCGATACCCTGGTAGAACCAATCGGGAATTGGTTGAACAATACAAAAAGACAAAACAACCCGAAATAAAATAAACCATAGCATGGCCGAATCGACAAATAAAAACAAGATCACGCGACAACAGCTCAAAGCATTGGCCTGGATGGGCACTCTGCTGATGGGGGCGATGATCGTGCTGTCGGCCGTAAACCACCGCAAAAGTGCAGCGGTAAAAGGAGTAGAAGTCGACATCAAACCCTTGCCGAATGGCGATTTGCTGATGCAACCCGTGGACGTTACCGAATTGATCCACAAAGCCTTTGGTTATGAGTTTCAGTCTCGTTCGGTACGCACCGTGGAAATTGAACGCCTGGAACAAGTCTTGGAAAAAGATCCCCTGGTGCAAGACGCCGAAGTATACCTGGATGCCCGCGATTATGTGCGGGTAACCGTGACCCAAAGAGAACCCGTAATTCGCATCATCGACAAAGATGGTTGGAATTACTACCTGGATAAAAACGGCACTCGGATGCCCCTGTCCAAACACTTCACTGCTCGGGTGGTAGTGGCTACAGGGAGTATACCCGTGTATGTGCCCGATTTTTTGGAGCGTGAAAAACACTTATTGCGACAATTGTTTTTGCTCAGTAGTGACCTCCGCAAGGACGCATTTTTAAATGCCATGATCGGACAAATCTTCGTGAGCAGCAACGGCGACTTCATTTTGGCACCACTAATCGGCGACCAAAAGATTGTATTTGGAAAGTACGAAGATGCACAGGAGAAGATTCAGAATCTGAAGATATTTTACCGTGAAGCTATGCCCTACGAAGGCTGGCGCAAATACCGCAGTATTGATGTTCGCTATCGCGGACAGGTGATTTGTAAGTGAAACAAAGGTTTTACTCAGCAACAAATTAAAATCCCATTTTACGGAGACAGGATTGCAGCTAACTTACTGAAAAAACGCTTACACAACCCGCTCCGAATTAACCGCCTACATTCCCATTTTGGTGAAAAGGCCAAATTGAACATTCATGATGGAAACAAATGCTCGCAAATCAGACGTGGTGGTAGCCGTAGACATCGGCACGACCAAAGTATGCGCCATCGCGGGACGTAAGAATCAGCATGGAAAACTAGAGATTTTAGGCGTTGGTAAAGTCAACTCAGAAGGCGTTTTGCGCGGAGTGGTCTCCAACATCGAAAAAACCGTTAATGCTATTTCTGAAGCAGTCATCGCCGCACGTAGAGGCGTGAACGCCAATTTCGATTGGGTACACGTAGGTATTGCTGGCCAGCACATCAAGAGCTTGCAACACCGGGGCATCCTCATGCGCGACAACAATATCGTGGAGATTAGCCAGGAGGACATCGATCGGCTGATCGGAGACATGTACAAACTGGTTCTGCCTCCAGGGGACAAAATCATCCACGTCATTCCACAGGAATACGCGGTAGACAACGAACAGGGCATCCTCGATCCAATCGGGATGTCGGGCGTTCGTTTGGAAGCCAACTTTCACATCATCACCGGGCAAATTGCTGCCTCCAACAACCTGTACCGCTGCGTTGAAAAATCCGGCTTGCGGGTGGCCAACATGACCTTGGAGCCAATTGCTTCAGCCATGTCGGTGCTCAACGAAGAAGAGCGGGAAGCAGGGGTAGCCCTGGTGGACATTGGTGGCGGAACCACCGACATCACCATCTTCCAGGACGGCATCATTCGCCACACGGCCGTGATTCCATTTGGGGGTAACGTGATCACCAAAGACATCAAAGAAGGCTGTACGGTGATGCCCCAACAGGCTGAAAAACTGAAAGTAAAATTTGGTTCAGCCTTGGCCGACGAAGTATACGACAACCGCATCATCACCATTCCCGGGGTGCGCGGTCGTGACCATAAAGAGATTTCGGAGAAAAACCTGGCCCGGATCATCCAGGCTCGGGTGGAGGAAATCCTCGACTACGTGGTATGGGAAATCCGCCGTTCCGGCTATGAGCGCAAACTCATTGCAGGAATCGTACTCACGGGTGGTGGAGCACTACTCAGCCACATTGAAAAACTCTCCGAATACCACACCGGAATGCCTACGCGTATTGGTCTCCCCATTGAGCCCTTGGCGCATGGTTATACCGAGCAACTGAGCAGCCCGATTTACGCCACGGCGATTGGCCTGCTGATGCGGGGCATTGAAGACCGCGAAAAAGGCCGCTTCAATGAACCAGTTACGGAGGCTCCAGTAGTGGCAGAAACACCCAAAGAAAACCTAAGCACACCCAAAGTGGCCAGTGTGGAGGAGGAAGAAGAAGCCCGAACAGCACCAGGAGGACGATGGATCGATAGCCTATTCAAAAAAACCAAGGAATGGTTCGAAGCGGAACCGGACGCGGATTTGTAAACCCTAAAAAATGCAAGGTATGCTTTTCGATATGCCAAAAAATAAGGGCTCCATCATCAAGGTGTTGGGCGTCGGTGGAGGCGGTAGCAATGCCGTCACACACATGTTTAAACAAGGCATTGTTGGTGTGGATTTTGCCATCTGCAATACCGATGTACAGGCCATGGAAGCCAGTTCCGTCCCGATTCAAATTCCTTTGGGTACTGAAGGTTTGGGCGCAGGCTCGCACCCTTCCCGGGGGAAAGAAGCTTGTGAAAGCTCCATTGATGAGGTGCGCAAATACCTGGGTGAAGGCTGCAAAATGCTGTTCGTTACAGCAGGTATGGGTGGTGGTACTGGTACTGGTGCTGCGCCGATCATTGCCAAAACGGCCCGTGAAATGGGTATCCTCACGGTAGGTATCGTCACTTTGCCCTTCAATTTTGAAGGCCGCCGTCGGGTCATGCAAGGCGTGGAAGGATTGTCTGAGCTGCGCAAAAACGTGGATACGATCATCATCATTTCCAACGATAAACTGCGGCAGATTTACGGCAACTTGTCGGTTTCAGATGCATTCGCCAAAGCGGACAACATCCTAACCACTGCTGCCAAAGGGATCGCCGAAATCATCACGGTACCTGGTTACGTCAACGTGGATTTCGAAGACGTTCGCACCGTAATGTGCAACAGTGGTATGGCCATCATGGGCACTGCCAGCGCTGAAGGAGATGACCGCGCTCGCCGCTCTGTGGATGAGGCACTGCACTCCCCACTGCTGGAAGAAAACGACATCAGGGGCGCACGCCACATCCTGCTGAACATCACCTCGGGCCGCAAGGAAGTGACCATGGACGAAATCTTTGAGATCACTGAGTTCGTACAAGAGGAAGCGGGTTATGGTACCGATTTGATCTGGGGTAACTGCTTCGATGAGCGCCTGGGCGACAAACTCAGCGTGACCATCATCGCTACCGGATTTAATGCTCCTTCAGTAGACGAGGTTATACCAGCTAAAGGCGACCAGAAGATCAAGGTCGCTTTGGACGACGACGATGTGCGCCAAAAAAAAGACCTTGGGAACAATCGGACTGGTTTGAAAGAAATTACCCAGTCTGAGCCGGATACCCGTAAGGGGCAAAATACCGTGGAATTTGACAACATCCGTTCCACCATCGAGAAGTACCAGCGCAGCAACAAGCACGGGTACGATGAGCCTTTTGTAAAAGAGGACCATGACCGCATGGAAGAAGAGCGCCGCCGCCGCCAGGAAATGGAACAGCGCCGCAAAGAGCGTTTGCGCAGCGAAACCAATCCACAGAAGTTGAACAATCCACAGATGGTCAACAACATGGAGGGTGAACCTGCCTACATGCGCCGTGGCATCCACCTGGACGACGTACCCGCTGCCAACGAACAAGCTTTCTCCCGCTGGACCATCAGCGACGATGAAGAACTCGACATTTCCGAACGCAATGCTTTTTTAGACGATAATGTTGACTAGCGTTATTGAGACGTTTTAGTCTTTTTTATTTTTTTGTTTTCCATCATGTAAGCGACACTTTTAAAATGCCTGGCAAGGGGAACCTTGCTGGGCATTTTGTTTTTTGGGGAGGGCGGCTTACACCATTTACAGTTGCCAAAGCTTTACAGCATTTATTCGGATTATGGCATTTTGTAACTATTTTTGACCACAATTTAAATCCCGTGAATCACCCACTCCACCTCGACCAAATCACCACCCTCAACGCCCTGGCCCCCGGCTACGCTACCGCCATGCTCGAAGCCGCCGTGGTCTGTATGGCCGATCAAAACCACCAATCCGGCGTAAGCCTCCCCGTCAACATCAACGACCGTGGTGATAAAAACAACATCCAGGCGAACTGGGCGTTAGCAATATCGGAAAACATCCACAAGTCCTACCAAGAGCCCAGCCGCACCACTGACTATGGCGCGATGTGCATTGCGGTGTTGCTCAGCACCATTTTGGTAAAAAAATGCAGTGCGGTGGAACCAACCATGGGCAACAATGGTTTTGACTTCTACCTCTGTGATGAAGAGGACGAATACAATTTTTACCTGGCGCGATTGGAAGTGTCGGGTATTCGCAAAGAGAGCAAAACCAATACCGTAGAAAAAAGAGTGGCTGTCAAAAAACAACAGACGCGGCGATCGGATAATTCCGGTTTGCCTGCGTATATTTGTGTAACCGAGTTTGGAACACCAAAAGCTTCCTACGTAAAAAAATGACACAAACAGCACGTCAATTGCGCAGTACCCACCGTCAGGCCAACCTCCTGGCCCAGGAAGCTTGGATGGCCAAGGAGAAAGGACAGTTTGATCGTTCTTTGGATTTGTACCAAAAAGCTTACCTGCTGGAAAAAGAAGTGGCCCAAGGATACCTGGAATTGTTGGACGCTGAGCCAACTCGCTCCATCATCCTCAAAAGTGCCGCCGTTTTGGCCAAAGAGTGTGGCTTGCTGCGCGAAGCCGAAAAGTGGTTGAGCCATGCCCTCAGTGGGAACCCATCTGATGAAATTGCCGCAGAATTGCGCACCTTGTTCAAAGAAATCAACAAAAAGCACCGCAAAGTCAATGGAACTGCTAAAGTTGAAAAAGGCCCATTGCGCGTTGTAGAAGGGATTTTGGGCATGGTCGACTCCACCAAACACCGCATCGGGGTGGATGCTGCGGATGGCCGGGTGAAAATCCAGGTGCCGCAAGAAGCCAATGATATGGTGTTGAAATTCATCGACAATCAAGTGAAAGTGACTTACCGAGTAGAAGGGCGCAGGAAATGGTTGAAGCAGATTCAGAAGGCAGGGTGAGTAAGTGAAAAGTGAATAGTGAAAAGTGAATAGCTAAAATTAAACACTATTAAGATGATTTCCCCAATCCTTTTCTCCATCATTCTGTTCTTTTTCTCCAATCCAGCACAAAAAATAGCCTCCTCCACCGACCCCGAATTCCTCACCGTTACCATCGACGGCGTTACCTGGACTGCCGAGGATGTCCATGTCCCTATCCCCGGCAGCAAATGCCTGGATAGCACCTGCCAGCAAGTGCTTTATTCCTGGAAAGAAGCCAAACAACTGGATGAACAGCTTACTGGATGGCGTTTGCCGACCTGGAAAGATTGGCGCAAGCTGGAACGCCATTTTGGTTCTGGCCTGATGGAAGAATATTCCTTGGTAACGGTAGGCAAAGAAGTCAAAACGGGCTTGAACATCACCTCATTTCCTGGCTTGTATTCAGAAGGGCAGTACAGCTTGGTGGGCGAGGAAAATGTATATTGGGTGAAACCAACTACCGAGGCGGTTGGAACAGATGGGATTGTCAATATTTTTCAAAAGCATTTTTATGGGCCAAAATCGGAAAAGAAGGATCAGATTTGGCCTTTTATCACCGATTCGGAAAGTGACCTTAAATGCTCGGTTCGGCTAATTAAAGAAGAATAATCACTCCTCTACCTCCTTCATCAAACCCAAGCCATATTCCCTGATCCGCGTGATCAACTCAATGCTCCCCTTGCCTTTTTCCGTCAGGCTGTATTCCGTTTTTGGTGGCACCACCGCGTATACCTTCCGGTTGATGTAGCCATTTTCCTCCAACTCCCGCAATTGTGAGGTCAACATTTTATCCGAAATATGGGGAATGTCCCGGCGCAGTTCACTGTAGCGTAGGGTGTTAGACTGCAAGCGCCAGAGGATGGGCATTTTCCACACGCCACCCAGCTGCTCCATCACCAATTGTACCGGATTGTAGTAAACTTTTCCTTTGTAGATAAAATCTGGCATGCTGTAAGGTTTGGTATTGGGGCAAAATAAGTGCCCTCGATTTATCCATACTTACCAAAAAGTGTGTATCGCACTTTTGGGTTAAACACTTTACAAAGGTAGGTATAAGCCCGAATTTTGTGGGACTTTTTAAAGTCTATAAATTTGCAACCAATGAAAAAGATCATCCTTACTGTTTATGCCTTACTCTTTCTGATTCCAACTTTTGCCCAACACAATGCCGGAAACAATGGCAAAGTGTTGATGATTGCCTCCAACCCCTCGGTGAGCAAACAAACGGGCTGGCCCATCGGCGTTTGGTACGCGGAGTTGGCGCACCCGTACTGGGTATTTAGCGAAGCCGGATACAGCGTAGACATTGCCTCCCCGGAAGGCGGAGAAATCAAATTTGATGGATTCAGCGACCCCGAAGACCCCAGCCAATACGCGGCCTTTGACTACGTGTCACTAGGTTTTAAAAAAGACCCCACCAAAATGGCTTTGACCAAAAACACCCTCAAACTGTCTACGGTCAATCCCCAGGATTACAAAGCCATCTTTGTTTGTGGCGGGCAGGGGCCGATGTATACCTTTTACGAAAACACCGAGTTGCACCAGTTTTTTGTCAATTTTCACCAAACCGGCAAACCCACTGCGGCCATTTGCCACGGCACTTGTATTTTGCTCAAGGCCAAGTTGCCCAATGGCAAGTATTTGGTGGAAGGCAAACGTTGGACGGGCTTTGCCTCCAGCGAAGAACAATACGCCGACAACTACGTAGGCCAACAAATCCAACCCTTCCGCATCGAAGACCTGGCCCGCAAAATGCCCAACAGCAAATACGAATGTGGGGCACCATTCTCAGCCTATGCAGTTAAAGATGGCAACCTGATCACGGGCCAGCAACAAAACAGTGGGGAAGCCGCCGCCAAATTGGTCGTCAAAGCCCTGGAGGATGACAAAAAACGCTACCCCACTTACGTCCTGATCCACGGGGCCTGGGCTGACGAGAGTGCCTGGGGTTTTGTTCGCAACGAACTCGCCAAACGCGCCAACGTGGTGGTGCTGAATTTGCCCGCACACGGCATTGACCTGACTCCTGCAAACCAGGTTTCTTTGGCCGCTTATGTCAAAACTGTCAGCAATGCCATCAATGCCCAACCGGGTAAGGTGATTGTAGTGGCCCACAGTATGGCGGGAATAGTGGCCTCACAAGTGGCGGAAAATTTGCCCGCAAAAATTGACAAAATCATCTACGTCAGCGCTTACCTGCCCCGCAATGGTGAAGATTTGTTGACTTTGTCCAAAAAGGATGCGGAGAGCAAAGTAGGAGGCGCCCTGGAATTCAATGCAGATTATTCAGCGGCGACCATCAAAAAAGACCTGATTGCGCCCGCGGTATGCGCTGATTGCCCCGATTTTATGAAAGAAGCTTTGGTCAAATACCACAAAGCGGAACCCGCCAAACCACTGGGTGAGAAGGTAGTATTGACAGCCAAAAACTTTGGCGCGGTACCCAAATACTATATCCACACCAGCAAGGACGCCGCCGTAGGTTATGAACTCCAACAACAAATGGTTAAGGCCAACGGTGGCATCAAAAAGACCTTTACAATGGCCACTTCACACCTGCCTTTTGTGGTCAATCCGGGCGAATTTTTGGGCCTCCTCACGAGTATCAATTAAGATGAAGTACCTGAAATCCTTAAGTTTGGCCCTGGCATTGCTCCTGATTGGGGGCAATGCCAATGCCCAAATCCCAGTGGAGATTTTACTCGGGCACGAAAAGACCAGCTTCGACTTGATGTTTTTTAAATACCTCAAGAAGCACGACGGCAACAACTCCCGCATTTTGTTTTTCAACCGCAACCGCGCCAGCATCGATTACCGCCAAACTTCCAGCGCGTATCTGCCTCAATTCGGATTCACCGAAGCGCTTTCTTACAATCATCCGGCCTGGAAAGGTTTTGCTCCGGTAGTTGTGGCTCAACTACTCAATCGAGGGATTTATGCCAAAGCGGGGCTTCAATACGCTAGGCTGGCCAAAGATTTTACCTTTTTCAGCTGGGTCGTTGCCGAGTTACAGGAAGAGCCGAATGTTGACTTTTTTGTGTTGACTCGGTATACGCCGCCACTTTCGGAACGCTTACATTTGTATACTCAGCTGGAATTGGTCAATGCTTTTCCTACTACCGAAAGCAAAACATTTAGCCTGATTCAAAGGTTTAGACTAGGGCTAAAAGCAAGGGATTGGCAGTATGGCCTGGGGGCTGACTTCAGCCAAAGCGGTCGGAATACCTGGACCAATACGGACAACCTTGGCATCTTTTTGCGTCATGAGTTTTAATGGACTAACTGATAACTCATATGGAATGGATTCGGCTTCGCCAAATCTTTTAACACGACGACGCGACGGAACGACGACACGACGGAATGGCTACCGCCTCAATACGACGCAAAGCGTCGTGTACACTGAGCGCGAAGCGCGAAGATCGTCGTGTCGTCGTTTCGTTGTGTCGTCGTGTTAATAAAAAAAGCAGCGAAGCTGCTTTCTATCCGCGTAATGTGATCTGATCATTCTGTTTAAAAGACTTAACATATGACACTGGCATTCATCGGCATCGGCAATGTAGGTTTTGCCCTCGCCAACCGACTACAACACCTCGGCCACCAAATCATCATCGCCCATCAGGATGGCAACTCGGATAGTGTTCGCGAAGCGCTTGGGCAAAACCCTCATTGGCCGGTTCAGCCCTTACAAATGGCCATTGACGCAGCCGATGTGGTGTTTTTGGCTACACCCTTCAAAGTTGTCTCGGAACTATTGAGCGGATTGCAGTTCAAGGGAAAAACCCTGGTCGATTGTACGAACCCCGTTGGCCCCGGTGTTTCACACGGACTCAAAAGTGAACGCTCAGGTGCAGAGGTTGTGCAAGAATTGGCACCCGACGCCCACGTCGTCAAAGCCTACACGATCTACGGCTACGAAAACCTGGAAGACAATAGCTTTCCCCAATACAATGTAAAACCCGCCATGTTTATTTGTGGAAATGACGCCAAGGCGAAAGCCCAGGTTACGCAGCTCAATACCGACTTGGGTTTTGAAACCCTCGATACAGGCGCACTAAGTCAAGCTCTGCACCTGGAGCACATGACCCTGTTGTGGGTAAAAATGGTAAGGATGGGCGGGAGTTCGCCGAGGATGGTGTGGGGCGTTCTGAGGGAGTGAAGAGTGAAGAGTGAAGAGTGAAAAGCAGGTACACCGCTTGGTTTTCACCGTTTGGTGTATTTTCTTCACTCTTCACTCTTCACTCTTCACTCTTCACTCTTCACTCTTCACTCTTCACTCTTCACTCTTCACTTACTCCGCTGCCTTAAATTTCTTAAACGCCTCCGTCAGCTTCGGTACCACCTCAAAAAGGTCGCCTACCACGCCGTAGTCCGCAGCCTTGAAGAACGGAGCTTCGGGGTCTTTGTTGATGACCACGATGGTTTTGGAGTTGTTGACCCCGGCGAGGTGTTGGATGGCCCCAGAGATACCGATGGCGATGTAGAGGTTGGGGCGAATGGCGATCCCGGTTTGGCCCACGTGTTCGTGGTGAGGACGCCAATGTACGTCGGCCACAGGGCGAGAGCAAGCGGTGGTAGCGCCCAGCACATTGGCCAGGTCTTCCACGATGCCCCAGTTTTCCGGACCTTTCATACCCCGACCTGCGGATACGACCAGTTCAGCTTCGGGCAATGGCACAATGCCTTCAATCCGGCTTACCGATTTTACTTTTACGCGGCTGGCAGGTACGGCAATTGCGAGTGCTTCGACCGCAGCGGCGCTACCAACTACGGCTGGTTGTAAGGAGTTGCCCATAACAGACAAAATCTTCACCTCCGATTTGATTTCATACTCGGCGATGGCTTTCCCTGAAAACACGCCTTTTTTCACTTTGAATCCGCCATCAGCAGTTGGAACGCTGTTGACACCAGCTACCGAACCCGCGCTCAAACGAGCCGCCAGACGGCCGTGGATCGACTTTCCGGTAGAGGTGTGGCTGAGCACAATCACTTTGGCACCCACTTGTTGGCTCGCCTCCGCGATGACTTTGGCATAAACCTGGCTATCAAATTGATCGAGGGCCGCATCAGCAACGTGCAGTACCTTGCTCGCACCGTACAAACCCAGGTCAGCGGCATTGTGCGCAGTACCCAGAGCCAAGGCCACACACTCGGTGCCAAGTACCTGAGCAGTTTTGTATCCGTAGGTAACCGCTTCGAAGGCGGTTTTTTTGAAATTTCCTTTTTGGCTTTCAGCAAATACGAGAACCATTTTTCTATATTTTTTAGTTAAATAACTTTCGCTTCTTCATGCAAGAGTTTCACCAACTCTTCCATGTTTTCGGGGGCAATCATTTTTACTGCAGACTTGGCTGGGGGCAAGGTGTATTTTACCGTAACTGCTTTGTCTTCAAACGCAGCGGGTGCCACCACTTTCAGAGCCTTGGATTTGGCCATCATGATGCCTTTCATGTTGGGAATGCGCTGTTCGGCTAGGCCTTTGGCAGCACTTACCACAAAAGGAGTATCTACTTCCACTTCTTCTACCCCACCTTCGATGTCGCGTTGGATTGTTGCCGTTTTGCCATCGCTGGTGTCCAGTTTGGTCGCATAAGAAACGAAAGGCAAATCCAGGTATTCGGCGATCATGGCCCCAATTTCGGAGCCATTGTAGTCAATGGTTTCTTTACCCAATAAAATCAGGTCGTAACTTTCGGCGCGGGCGTGTTCTGCAATTTGGAAAGCCACATTCAGGGCGCTGGGAGGGTTCATGTCGATGCGTACGGCATCGTCGGCACCAATGGCCAAACCTTTGCGGATGACCTGGTCGTTGTCGCCAGGACCAACGTTGATCAGGGTAACGGTTCCGCCCAAGGCTTCCTTCAATTCAAGTGCGCGGACCAGGGCATACCACTCATCGTAGGGGTTCATGATGTACTGTACCCCATTGCTGTCCAGCTCAGTGTTGCTGGCGTTGAAAGCGATTTTGGTGGTGGTGTCGGGCGTTTTGCTCACGCAGACCAGTATTTTCATCGAATACGTATTTTTGGCAAAAATGAAGTTTTATTTTAGCTTTGGCAAATATATGGATTTCGCTAGCAAAGCTGAAACTAATTTAGCGAATTTTCGCTAAATTCTCTTTTGTAACTTTTTTAAAGGGCAAAAAGTTCACCCTAATAACAAATCAGTGTTTATGTCCAGTAATCGTTTACTTCAACTGTTGGAAATGCAGGAGTCTGATCCAGGGGATACCTTTGTACTGTTTGCGTTGGCGAAGGAGTACGAAGGGCAAACGGATGACTCCGAGGCATTACATTACTACCAGCAAGTGCTGGAAAAAGACCCACGTTATGTTGGGGCTTTTTACCACCTTGCCAAGTTGTACGAGCGTCAGGATGCCTTGTTGGAAGCGGTTTCAACTTATGAAAGGGGCATTGAGGTGGCCAAAGCTGCCAGCGACCAACATGCCCTGGCGGAATTGCAGTCGGCGAAGTTGAATTTGGAATTGGAACTTTGATTTTTTGAACCACCTTAGAAACCTCAGATACCTAAGAAAACCTCAGGCTTATTCTTCTTGGGTGTGCCTTAGGTGTCTGAGGTTTCTAAGGTGGTTCAAAAAATCAGCCCCAACAACTCCCCATGGATCTCCCGCCAGTGCGCATTCAAATTCACACTACGAATCAAAATATCGTGTGTTCCAAAACGGTAGTCAAGCCTGATTGGCTGATCCGTTTGTGGATAAATGAGCATTCCCGTAGCCACCCGCGAACGTTCGTCGCGTTGCTCCTGATTGAGTAGGTAGCTGTACATTTGGTAAAGGTTAGTGGAAAAAAGTTTGTCCACTTCAAAACGGCTTCCTCCCAGCGGCTGCCGATAATATTTGGCGTCGATGATGATTTTTCGATTGGGACTTTCCAGGGTAACATCCGTTTCCATGATAGGCAGGTAATTCAAATGCTGCGGATCTTGCGGGGCTTCCCATTGCCAGCGGATTTGCTCCCGCCGTACCCAATACTCCTGTTGTTCTTTTTTGTAAAAACGAAAAAGGAAAGATTCAAACACGCGGTTCATCTTGCGGTCGTCGCGGCGAAAATCGACAAATTTGAACTGGCCTACGGTTTCAGTCGGCAGCAGATTTTCGGCAACGATGCGGCAAATGTGTAGCAAGAAATGATACAAACGTTGGTCGCGCCGCAACTGCACTTGTTGAAAAGCGCGAGGTGTTAGGGCAATCCGCTTCAGTGGTGGAAACATCCGTTGGAGTTGTTGCAACTCCGCTTTGAGGGTTTTGTCCAATGCTGGTGTTTGTAACAAATGTTGTACCGTGGCCGCCAGAATTTGATTGCTGGGCGTATCGGCGCTGTATTCATCAAACTGGCAGATGCTGCGCCGGTGCCACAACTGCTGGGTTTTCAGCGTTGCACTCAAGTTTATTTTTCCCTTGATGCCCTCCACCACCTGTTCGAGTTCTTGATAATCATGATCCAGTCCACGTTTGAGCAAAACCCGCAGGCCATTGATCAAAACCTTGGCAAACAAATCCGGCAGGTTTTTGAATTGTTCGATTTGGATGTTGACCCGCTCGGCTTCATCTAGGGTATTCCAGGCATAACACAGCAGGTAGTACAGGTTTTGGATGGGGATCATGGCCGGGCGATTTCCAGGTTTTGGAAGATTTTATCCACCCTTTCCGGTTGATCAAACCACATTTCTTCCAACATAGGCCGAATCTCGTAGCGCAACAAATCCTGGTACCACTGCCACTCGTCCAGGGCAGGGCTGTAGGTGCAAAAATAGCTGTGCCCCAGGCGAAAATCCTTGCCGAGATTGGGATCGCGGGCAATTTCATCGTTTAGTCTAGGAATTTGTTGGGCAATAAACTGGGCCAAAATTGCCGAAACGCCCTGTTTTTGCAAATGATCTACAAAACTTTGATCATAACAAGGTTCGATGTCGATGAAGGCAAAACGCCGGCGTAGGGCGTAATCAATGATCGCCAGGGAACGGTCGGCGGTGTTCATCGTGCCAATCAGGTACAAATTGGGGGGCACAAAAAAATCAGGATCAGTAGCCCGGCTATAGGTGAGGCGAACGGCGTAGGTTTCAGCGCGTTTATCGGCTTCAATCAGTTGCAGCAGTTCACCCAAAATTTTACTCAAATTGCCCCGATTGATTTCATCGATGATCAAAAAATAGGCGCGATCGGGATGGGCTTGCGCGGCTTGGCACAATTGGTAAAAGACGCCATTCCGCAATTCAAAGCCTCCATTCGGTGCAGGCCGCAAGCCTTGTACAAAATCTTCATAACTGTAGGATTGGTGAAATTGAAGCCGCTGAATTTGGGCGCTGTCTTTAAAGCCCATTAAGCCATAGGCCAGTTTGGTGGCCAAAAAGGTCTTACCCACCCCAGGAGGCCCTTGCAAAATGACGTTGCGTTTGCGCTTCAACAAGTGCATCAGGCGGACAAATTGCTCGGTGGGGATAAAAGGGCGATCGGGGTCGTCTTCGTAGCGATAGCGGGGGATGTAAGTTGCTTCTGGTTCTTTGGCGAGAGTTGCAGCAGGTGCACTGTCACCAAAGGGGGCTTCGGACGGTAAGTAAGAGGAGTCGAGGGGGGGCTCAATTCCTAGGATTATATCATTAAACGTGACGACCTCTGGCTTGATTTGTTCAAAAATAGTCTGTACTTCTGCATAGGATTGCACCACCCAAAGTTGGTTCTCCACCATTTTATCAGGAGACAATCTTGCAGCGGCCATTTTACCCGCAGTGCTGATGTTGCCAATTTTTAACAAAAACTGATTGGATCTTAAATGCCCTTGCGGAATGTCCAAGTGGATAGTAATGCTTGCTGTACTGCTTCCAAAAGGGGAACTGGAACGAAAATCGCCAATTTTTACCACGTATTTCTTCAAATGTAAACTGGCACTGAGTTGTTGGCCAATTTTTTCAAGGTAGGCTCGGGTTTTCTTTTGAATCTCACCCTCAAAAAGAAGGGGTAAAAAGACACTAAAAGGTTTTTGGTAACCATGAAAAGGATCCCGATTGCTCAGTGGGTATACATCAAGTTGATCCAGGGTATCCGCGTCCAGGTGTGCAAAGTAACTGCGGTTTTTTTGGCGAATGCGTTGTTTGATTTCTTCAACTTTCCCTGAATCTATTTTTTGCTGCGTCAGCAGTTGCCGCAGGCATTCCGTGCGCAAGAGCTGGATGGGCTGGAAGGGGAGCTGTTGGTATTTATTCAGCAGGTTTTGCATAGTCTGCTGATCTAAGCGCTCCAGGTGTGCATACAATTGCGCTGGATCTTCTGAAAATTGATGGTATTGTTGAGCGAGTTGTTGAAGGTATTCAAATTCGGCTTGCATGACTTTAAGATATACAGGAAAGGTAAATAAAAATGCCATTTAAACAAAAAGAGCCACCGAAAATGCTTCAGTGGCCCATATACATTCAAGCTCAATATTTGTCGAGAGAAGTTGAAGAGTTGAAGAGTTGAAGAGTTGAGAAGTTGAGAAGTAGCTACCGCAGCGTTTTTGACAAGGTCATTCCCTAAGTCACTGCGGTAGCTACTTTTCAACTTTATTTGCAATTGGCCAATAGTTGACGTAAATCTTCTTTGTCTTTCAGGACTACCGTTTTGCCATTTTTGGTTTTTACCCGGTAAGGGAAAACCAACTCGGGACGATCAGTAGACAATGGGTTGTTTTTCACCCAACGCTCGATCAATTCGCGGAAAGCATCCGCAGATCTGATTTCCACCACTACACCACTGGGCAGTTTTACTTTGGCCGGGAAAACGACATCAAAGCAAGGCGTAGGATCAATACCACATTTTGCGTTGGCTTTACGTAAGTCTTCGGCTGAAGCAATCACTGCCGTGGTGCTGTCGCGATAGACAATGCCAAAAGGTATTTTTACAATCGTTACACCAGTAGCGGCAGGGTGTGCTCTGCGCCAGGCCAGTGCTTGTTTGGCAAAGTCTTCTGCATTTGTTGCTACAGCGGTGCTGCCATCAGGGTGCTGAATGGTGTCCGGGAAAACAATGCGGAAGCAGGGGCGCAGGTCAGGACCAGGGCCGGGACGATCAGGGCCTGGCTTGCATGCTGCCAGGATTTTCCGCAAATCTTCAGGGCTCGTGATTCGCACGATGGTGCCATCCGCTTTTTCCACACCATAAGGGAAAACAAGCTCAGGATGTTTGTCGGCATTGGGGTGGCTGCTGCGCCATCTTTTCAACAGGGCTGCAAATGCGTCGGCGCTATTGATTGTAATGGTACTTTCGTTGGGCAACTTCACCTGTACCGGGAAGATGACCTTGTAGCAAGGCGTTGGAGTTGGTCGATCCGGCAAGCAGGATTCGATCAGTTTTTTCAGTTCTTCAGGGATGTTAATCGTAGTGTTTGAACCATCGGCAAGGGTTACTTCAATTGGGAAAATGATTTTGGGACGGCCATTTGTATTGGCATTTTTCCAACGATCGATGAAGTTTTTGTGCTCGCGTTCGCCCTTAATTTCCAGCGTATCGCCGTTGGGCAATTCTACACTGATGGGGAAGACAAACTCAAAACAACAACGAGTCGTGTCACGTGGGCCTCGTGGTCCCTGGCCCAGTAAGGGATCGCCGAGGGTGAAGTTGTCTTCACTCACGACAAGGTCTTCTTTCTGGCAAGCCGTGAATAACACTGTGGCGAACAGTGCAAACACCACTCCGGTTTGTAAAATGGACTTTAACATGGTTTTTGAAATTTTTGGATTAAGAATGCTTAGATTACTCAGGTAAGCCCAGGTTTTTTATCTTGTACTCACTTTTTTGAAAAAAAATTCAAAAATTGTGGGCTGAACAAAAGCAAGGAAATTTAAATGCGTTTGTTTTTCAAATTTCACCAGGATTCGTCCTGTTCAATTTTTGTCTAGATGTCGGATTTAGAGCGTTGGCAAGCATTAAAGGATGGAGATAAAAGGGCCTTGGAATACATTTACCGCGACCATGCTGCTGTACTGTTTAAATATGGACGCAAATTCATGCCGGATGCCCAGTTGGTGGAAGATTGTATTCAGGATTTGTTTATTGAACTGTGGGATGCTCGTCAGCGGATTTCGGCTACAGATTCCATTCGCAAGTATTTATTTGTTTCCCTCCGCCGCAAAATTGTCAAGACTCTGGATCGCCAAGTGAAAAAAATTGCCTCCGAAGAACCCGAAGAGCGCCATTTTCAAGCTGATTTTGGCATCGATCAACTCATCATCCAGGGTGAAATGGACGCCGAACGCGACTCCAAATTGAAAGCGGCCATGGCTGCTCTGAGTGAACGCCAGCGCGAGGTCTTGTACCTGAAATATTTTGCGGATATGGACTACAATCAGATTGGTGAAATCATGGAATTGAACTATCAATCCGCCCGAAATTTGTCACATCGCGCCCTCGAATCGCTGAGGCAAATCCTTTTGGTAGTTTTTATTGTCTGGTTGTGTAATTTTTTCGGATTAATCTGAGTACACAATTGAAAGTACTGGCTTATCCAATTAAATGTAGAATCAATGCACAAGCTCATTATAGTGTCATTACTGTTGATCACAAGTTTTTCTTGTACCAAAGACGAAACTGCCAGCGTAGATGCCGCACTACAACCCTTGTTTGATGATTTTGCTACTGAAGCCCAAACCCGAGGACTAAACCTGGATATGAACCAGTACAGTGGGATTTTTATGGAACTGGAAGACGCCAATGTGGCGGCCAAATGCCAAACGATCTCCAACGGCACCAAAAGAGTGGTCGTGGATCAAAGCTTTTGGAATGCAGCCAGTGCTATGCAACGAGAAATGGTGGTTTTTCACGAATTGGGACATTGCGTGCTCAATCGTGCCCACCTCGATGAGGCCCGTACCGATGGCGCTTGTATCAGTATGATGCAGAGTGGACTCGGTCTTTGCAAAATGAGCTATACGAACCAAACGAGAAGCGCTTATTTAAATGAGTTGTTCAAATAATGTTTTAACCATCGCAACGGCGCCATGCGGCGCTTCGGCTTCGCTCAGCGACCGTATGGCACCGCTGCGATGGATAAAACCCAAACCCTGAATATGTGAAATCAGAAACCTTTACATCTTACACTTCCCTGGACTTTGCCCAGGAACCTTCCTTCATCCGCTGGGTCAGGGCCGGTGATGAAGAAGCTGCCGTTTTTTGGCAAAACTGGCTGCAAAAACATCCGGAAAAAGCCACCGAGGTAGAGGAAGCTCGCTTGCTTGCTCGTGCCATTACTGTGCGCGAGGAAGAGCCCAGTGCCTTGCAGTTGTCCAATCTGTGGAACCGGATCGATGCAGCTACTCCCGAAAAATCAACTGTTACTGACCATACACCAGTCGTACCGATCAACAGCGGAGCCAAAATTCTTCCCATTCGCCGCTGGCTGACTTATGCAGCCGCTGCATGTGTGACCCTGTTGCTGGTGGCCTTATTCTACAACCCTACCCGCAGCATCAGTGCGGGCATTGCCGAACAAAAAACGCATCAATTGCCCGATGGCTCCAGTGTGGTGCTCAATGCAGCTAGCAAGGTGAGTTACCATCCCTTGCGCTGGGGCTTGGCCCGCAAGATTGAATTGGAAGGGGAGGCATTTTTTGAAGTGACCAAAGGCCGTCGTTTTGTGGTACAAACGGCCCAGGGAGAGGTGGAAGTACTGGGCACCAGCTTCAACGTGCGAGCCCGAGGCAACTCTTTTGCGGTGTCTTGCGTTACGGGTAAAGTGAGGGTTTCCAATCCAAAGGGAGAACAAATTTTAACGCCAGGATTGAATACCCAAACCAACGAAAACGGGGATTTGGTGATTCCTTATACCATTGCCGAGTATCCTGCTGCCGCTTGGCGCGAAGGGGCCTTTCATTTTGAAGACGTGCCTCTGCAAGAAGTATTCGAAGAAATCCAGCGGCAATTTGAAGTGCGGGTACAAACTTCGCCTGAGATTGCCAATCGTAAAGTGACTACTTATTTTGAGGGCAACAACCTCGATTCTGCTTTATACAACGTGTGCTGGCCACTAAGACTGGAAACGAGCATACGTGGAAACCTGATTATTGTAAAATGAGTTTAGAAGGTTGAGGAAGTTGAGAAGGTTGAGGCTGCCGCAGGAACTTAGACAATGGCTTTGTCAAAATCGCTCGCGGTAGCCTCAACTTTCTCAACTTCCTCGACCTCCTCAACATTCAACCAAAAACAACCATGCCCATCAAAACGCTGGTCGTATGGCTTGTCTTTTCCTTTTTCTCCTGCACCTTGGTGGGCCAGTCCACTTATGCCTTTGTTGAAAAATTTCAGAATACTCCTCTTGAACAGGCTTTCGACATTTTAGCCAAAAAACACAAGCTCAAATTCTCCTACGAAAACCTGACGGTAGCCAATATCCGCGTTTCTCAAAGAATCAATGCCAAAGATTTACCTGCGGCTTTAACCCAATTGTTGGCTGGGCTGGGGCTGGAATACCACATCACCGGCACCGGACAAATACTGGTGCGCAAGGCCCTAAGTGAATCTGAACTCAGTGTGAGTGAGGTAAAAATAAAGGTGCCGCGTAAAGTCAACGGTGTACTTATTGATGCCTGGACACAACAGCCTTTGGCTTATGGTCACGTGCTTTGTGGTCAAGGCGATGGGGTGATTAGTGACGAAAATGGGCGGTTTGAAATCAACCTAGAAGATGGGAGTGCTACTACTGAAGTGGCCGTGCAATACCTGGGCTATCAGACGCGAAAAACCTGGATAACACCAGGAACAGAGCCGCTTGACCTCAAAATAAGACTCACCCCGAAGGTGGAACAACTCCAGGGCATGACGGTGACCGCACGGCTACCCACTATGTCGAATAAAGTATTGGAAGATGAGACTGTTTTGCATGGCCAAGCCTTGCAACGTTTGCCTGCCTTCGTCAACGGGGCCGACGTCATGCGCAGTCTGCAATACCTGCCAGGAGTAAGTGCACACGACGACCTTTCGGCAGACCTCAATATTCGAGGGGGAAGTGGAGATGAGAACCTGATCATCCTGGATGGTATCACCTTGTACAATGTAACCCATTATTTTGGCATTTTTAGCATCGTCAATCCCCATGTAGTTGACGAGGTGAAGGTGTACAAAAATGCTTTCCCTGCCGAATACGGTGGCCGTACTTCTGCAGTGGTAGACATTCGTTCGGCCCAGCGCAGTCAAGGGGACACCGAAGTGCAAGCCATTGCGGATGTCAACCTCATGACCAGCAGTGTATTACTGGATGTACCGCTGGGAAAACAATTTCGGGTGATGGCGGCGGGGCGGGTCACCAATCAGAATCTGGCCAATAGCAAGTTGTTCAACTTACTCAACTCCGAGGTGCAGGATACCCGGATTTTTGATGCAAGGCCTGGGTTTACAACCGTTAGAGAGGTGGTTTCGCAAAAACCAGAACTACGCTTTTTTGATGCCAACCTCAAGGCAAGTTGGCGCCCTTCCGCTCGCTTTAGTGCCGATTTGAATTATTTTAGTGGAGCGGATAAATATGCCTATTCCTATTCTCGCTCAAGTACCCAAACCATCAACAACCGCCGGGAAATTTTAAATGAATCCTATGATGAAGAAGCCGATTGGTTCAATCAGGGCTTTGGTTTGCAACTGAATCAAAGATGGAGCACCCGCTTAAGTTCCAATTTGAACATCGCATTTTCAGAATACGGCATCAGCCGGGATTTTTCCCAAAAATCGATCTTCCAGGTAGGCAATCGTTTGCGGCCAAATTTTATTTTTACCAATAACCACGACAACCACATCAGCGGACTGGACTTGAACTGGAAAAATGAATGGCAGTTGAATGCACGCCAAAGGCTGGTGTATGGTTTTGAAAGCATTGAAAACAAGTCAACCTTGTACCTCCAGGATGGGAAGACGGCATCGCTGAACCTGGATGACCATGGTTTGCAACAATCTTTGTATGGAGAATACCAGGCTGATCTGGCCGATTCTACCTTGAACCTCAGCTTTGGATTGCGTGGCACCCGCTACAATGGGAACAATTATTTTTCCCCCCGCTTGGGCCTTTTTGTAAAAGCTTCTGACGAGCTGCGTTTGAAAGCTTCCTGGAGTATTTACCAGCAGTTTTTATACCAGTTTTTCCACGAGGATATTTACGGTCGCTCTTATCCGTATTGGGTTTTGGCCAAAGGGGATCCTCGTTTCCCGGTGACTACTGCTCACAACACCATGCTGGGCGCGAATTTCCGGAAAGGGGGTTTTGAACTGGACGCGGAGTTTTATGTCAAAAACACCAACAACATGGTCGAGCACGCCCGTACCTTGGTGGCTTTGCCTGATTCTTTTGAATACAGATTCACCACTTTTCAGGGTAGGGGGAGAACAGTAGGCCTGGATCTTTTGCTCAAAAAATCGTTTCCCCATTACGATACTTGGGTAGCTTATACTTTGAGCAAAAGCAGCCAAAGTTTTGCCAACATTGCCCGCGGACAGTGGTTCCCCTCGCCCAATGACCGCCGTCACCAACTAAAGTTGATCAATCAATACAACTGGAAAAAATTTGATTTTTCGCTGGCCTATGTTTTTGCTTCAGGTCGCCCGTATACTGACTTATCCAAATTGAGTGAAAAGCCTGCCGACCGGGGAGAAACGACCCCCGAAAACCGCCTTTCTTACCTGGAGGATTACCATCGCGTCGACTTCGCTACAACCTATTCTTTCCGCATCGGTAGAACCAATGTCCAAGCCAATCTCAGCTTCTTTAATTTGTTCAACCACCAGAATGTCAAGTACCGCCAGTACATCTATTCCTTCGTCCCAGCAGACCCACGTAACGGGCAGACTAAGCCGCAGAATACGGTGCAGGGACTGGAGTTGCAGTCTTTGGATTTTACGACTTCGGTGGGAGTGGTGGTGCGGTTTTGAACAAAATGCTTGAAAATAAAACAAAAAATATTTTTTAAGATAAAAAATAACTATTTTTACTTGAATTAAGAAGAATGATTAATGGAAATTTCAGACCTGTATATACTCAGCCTCACTGATGATAACAACCATCAAGTTGTTGAAATAGGCTTAATAGATTTGGAATTAGCCGAAAAGATATTTCAATATACTGGAATTGACTTGGAAGGATATGCTATCACAATCGATAACTATGGGTTGAAGCATACCCTTAAAAGGCATGGAGATTCGGACAAAGAAGCACTTCATGGACAAGTAGAAGTGAAATTGGAAGATTTTGAGCTAATTCCGTTAATTCTTAGAGAGGCTGACAACATACATTTAAGTGCTAGGCAAAAAAGCAAAAATAGCCCCTTTACCGAGACCTTGATCTTTGAAAAAGAAGTACAAAATTATTATTATGTATTGAAAGAAATCAAAAGAGTAACAAAGAAGGGTAAGGTAAGGCGGTTGGTCTTTCAAACAATGTACATTAC
This sequence comes from Haliscomenobacter sp., assembly GCF_041740695.1. Classification (GTDB taxonomy): domain Bacteria; phylum Bacteroidota; class Bacteroidia; order Chitinophagales; family Saprospiraceae; genus Haliscomenobacter. Next base: position 112,049 of record NZ_JBGSLK010000044.1, read on the forward strand.
TAAAAAGCGCAGAACTTTTTGAAAAAAAAGGGAAACCGACGCCAGATGCACCTTTGAAAGTCCTCCGCTCAAACGTCCTAAACGTTTCGGTTTCCTAAGACAAAGGTAAAGGAATTTTTTGTGAGAGTCAAGCTTGAATCTATCTTGCTGGTATAATAAAATAATGTTTTCTATGGCTCACTAAGTTGGCTTGAGTTTTTCCCCAAACTTCTTTAACTTGCTGAATCAATAAGCGAAAGTATGAGAATTGACCATATTCCTCAGGTACCAACTATCGTTGCTTTTTTAAAGTCTAAAGGCTGGCTAGAGCAGAGTCGAGATCAGCATGTTTGTGTAATGACGCCTCCTGCTTCACTTTCTTTGTCTAAAAACTTCGAGTACCAAGTCCCACTAAATGACACCCTTATTGATTATCGAGAATATGCAATTCGTTTGGTATTCAGCATAGCAGAGTTATACGAGTTGAACAAGTGGGATTTACTGGAGTTGCTGTCTCAACGTATTGAAGACATTCAAAAGGATATTGAGTTGCGAAAGGAATTGGTGGCACACGCGATTTGAAAAATTGGTACTTGTTAGAACATTCTCTAATGACTGAATCAGTTCTTAATTTTATTACTGGTTATAAAAGCAAACTATCCCTATTGATAGATGGAGAATGGGGCGCTGGAAAATCTTACTATGTTAAAAATCAACTTATTCCGAAAATTGAAACAGAAGGATATAAGGTTTATTACGTTTCACTTTTTGGATTATCCGACCCGAATGACATTTATGTTCAAATATTTTCAAGTAAACTGTCAAAATCTGCTTTCGGTAAATTTGCTGTTTATGGAACAAAGGCTTTAATAAGTTTAGGATCTAGTAAAGTTGGCTTGGACAAGAAAGATGTCAATACTATATATTCTGAATTAGCTGAATTTGATAAGTGTGTTTTTATTTTTGATGATCTTGAGCGCATAAGCACAAATTTGATTTTATCAGATGTTTTAGGCTTCATTAATTCAAATTTTATTGACAAGGATGGCACGAAAGTGATTTTTATTTCAAATGAAGTAAAAATTGATCATCATAAAGAAGCTTACCTACTCTATAAGGAAAAGGTTATTGGATGGAGCCTACGCTTTGAGCCATCCTTAAAAGAGATCATGGACTCAATTCTAAAGACATATCTTGATCAAAAAGATTTCTTTAGATTTATTGAAGAGTATAAAGAATTTGTCTTGGATTTTTTACAATATTTTGGTTATAAAAACCTTAGAACTCTAATTTTCTTTTATGACTGCCTGTTTAAAATCTATCATTTGATTGCCGAAAAGTATACGTTTATTCAAAAAGACATAGTCTATTCTTTATTAGTCTTGTGTTTTCAGGTAAAAGAAGGAAAAATTAAGGCAAAAAATATCAATGACGTGCCTAAATACATAAAACAAAGAGGAGTTGGCACAACTCGACAGGGTGTAATTCAAATTGTCGCACCTCATCATTAAGCTGCGGATTTCCTGAAAATATTAGTGATGAGATCGAATTTTTGGCTGCGTAAAGCGACCCTAAGTTTGATCATCTTATCGCAACCATCATCAGACCAGCGTTGC
>NZ_JBGSLK010000045.1:0-57285 GCF_041740695.1 Haliscomenobacter sp.
GTAACTATTTAGCAGCCGCCTTCGGCGGCTGCTAAATATGAAAATAAAAAGTATCTTAGGGCATCAAAAACATTGAGTTGGAGCTACCAAAAACAGTCGAAGGCTGCCACGTTGTGATCAATCAACTGCTGTTGATTATCGAACACCAACAAAAGCAAATTGACGAACTAAAGTCAAGCGTTGCGGAGTTGGAAGCACGGCTGAACCAAAACAGCCGCAATTCAAGTCGCCCGCCCTCCAGTGACGGCCTAAAACGTAAACCCGGTATACCTAAAGAGCCTAAAGAAAAGGGCGGTCAGCATGGTCACAAAGGGAAAAATCTGGAAAGAGTTGACAATCCAGATCAGATTATCCGCCTGGTGACGCCCCAGTGTACTTGTGGCCTTGCCCTTGATCCTCAAAGCGGGGTAGTCGTACAAACGCACCAGGTCTTCGATTTACCCCAACCCAGATTAGAAGTAACCGAATATCAAGTGATCCAGCAAGTTTGCACTTGTGGCTGCACTCATCAGGGTCAAGTGCCTCCAGGGATTAATGCAGGGGTACAATATGGTTCTGGGGTTCGCGCTTTGAGCGTACTATTGAACAATTCCTGCCAATTGTCTTTCCAAAAAATTAGTACGCTTTTTGAAGACCTATTTGGCTATAAGCTCAATGAAAGTACCGCGGTGTCCAACAATAAACTGGCTTATCAACGTCTGGAATCAGCAGAAAATCAAATTAAAGCGTCCCTTGTGGATAGCCCCTTGGTTCACTTTGATGAAACTGGAATATTGGTGTCCACTAAATTAAAATGGCTACATACCGCTTGCAATACCCTATTCACCTACCTTTTTGTGAGTGCCAAACGAGGTGGTAAAGCTCATCAAGAGGCAGCATCCATCCTGGCTGCTTTCAGGGGCTGGGCCGTTCATGATTGTTATGCCACTTATTTCACCTATACTAATTGCCGGCATGCGCTTTGTATAGCTCATTTATTGCGTGAACTTCAAGCGCAAATTGAACAACAAAAGCTTTGGGCAGCTGAACTCAAAGCATTCCTTTTGGACTTGTACCAACGCAGTGATAAAGGAAAAGGAACTGTCCCCCAAATCGCTAGTGAAAAACAAAATTGGCTGGAAAAGTGCCAAAAAGCCATCCAATTGGAGGAACTTTTAATACCCAAAATAGATTTACCCGATCCGCTTAAAAAGAAAAAAAGAGGACGAAAACCCAGGGGAAAAGCACTTAGCCTCTTAGATCGACTGGTCTTACACAGCGATGCTGTTTTGGCATTTGCCGAATTTGAATGCGTCCCTTTTACCAATAATCAAGCTGAAAGGGATATTCGTCCCGTAAAAACCAAGCAAAAAGTTGCTGGATGCTTTCGTACCATCGAGGGTGCTGAAACCTATGCCCGAATTCAAGGCTTCATTAGTACCTGTCGTAAGCATCAACTCAATGTTTTCAATGAACTTCGTGCTGCTTGCAGCACCCAAATATATGTCGCGCCCTTCGGGCGCTAAATAGTTACCAAAATTTATTTAAATTGCTGTACCAATGACAAAAATTGACCAGCGCAAGATCATTATTCCACAGACTGAAACAAGGGGCATTACAAAAGATCATCAAGGATTGCTTGGAATGGGTGGACAAGGAATAAAAAATAAATGTCAAACCAAATCATAACACATAGGAATCTACATCTCGGAATAACTTCCATCACCATTGGATTAGTTGGGCTGACCTATGGCATTTGCCCGAGCAAGGTTTTACCTCTATTGTTCACCTTCAAGGTTGAAAGTGTCGACTTGAATCATGTTTTCAGGGCAACAATGGGCCTGTATGTGGGCTTTGCAACATACTGGATGATTGGCATTTTTAAATTTGAACATTGGCGCAATGCAACCCTAAGCAGCGTAATTTTTATGGGCGGCTTGGCATTTGGTCGAATGATAAGTATAATCATTGATGGGGCTCCATCTATTGCATTTTCATTGGGTGCTGTTGCAGAAATAGTACTGATGCTTTGGGGAATAAATAACTTGAAAATCGCGTCAAAAACAAAATAAACCCACATCTTTGTAAACGCAATCAGCACAATTTCCTGCTCCAACTCCTCCACATGAAGCATAAAATCATCGATACCTTCTTAGGCTTTACCATTGGCGATGCACTTGGTGTTCCCGTTGAATTCATTAGCAGGGAAGTATTAAATGAAAATCTGGTGAAGGGGATGCGTGCTTTTGGTACCCACCAGCAACCTGCAGGCACTTGGTCCGACGACAGTTCTTTGGCTTTGTGTTTAGCGGAAGCTTTATGCACTGGTTACGATCTGAATGCCATCGCCAAAAATTTTGTGCGTTGGTATGAGGAAGCTTTTTGGACTGCTCATGATAAAGTTTTTGATGTTGGCATTGCCACTGCACAAGCCATTACCAGACTCAACCAAGGAGATTCTCCTTTCACTTCTGGAAACCGTGCAGAAAACAGCAATGGCAACGGTTCACTGATGCGGATTATGCCGTTAATTTTTTACATAAAAGACAAAGACATCACTACCAGATTCAGATTGGTAGCAGAAGTTTCAGCCATTACACATGCACATATCCGCTCCATCTTGTCTTGTTTTATCTATACGGAATTTGCGCTGGAGCTTTTGGAAGGTGTTGAAAAAAACGCTGCTTATCGAAACACTCAGCAAAAAGTCAATGCCTTTTTATCGGATCATGAGATTTGTGATGAGCTTGAAAAACATAAGTTTCACCGCATTTTAGAAAACCCATATGGCGATTATGAAATCCGCCCTTTACTTGATTACGCCGAATCTGAGATAGTTTCCAGTGGTTATGTTTTGCATACCTTAGAAGCCAGCTTGTGGTGTTTTTTGAAGCACAACTCCTATGCGGATACGGTGCTTGCAGCGGTTAATTTAGGTGGAGACTCCGATACAACTGGATGTGTCACCGGAGGGCTAGCGGGCTTGTATTACGGCCATACAGGAATTCCAGAAGCGTGGATTGAGCTTTTAGCGAAAAAAGAAGAAATTACAGCTCTAGCTCAGCGGCTTCATAGGGCAGTAGAATATTTGCAATAATCAGGTTAAACAATAAACCATGAATTCAGAATACAATAAAAAATTAATACAGTTGTGGCCTATGGAGGTTGAGACCTTATTAGAAGCGTTTAAAAATCCATTAGAGGTTGGAAAATTCACGTTGCTTAGTTGTAGTGCAGAAGCGATTCTTTTTATTAACGTGCATGTTACCTTAATATTCAGGTATACTTATGACCGATATCACACACCTGTAGATCATATGACTTTTGATGGAGTCGAGCTTCTAACGAGAGCTGGGCAAAGATATGATATAGTCGATTTTGCAAAAAAAGAAAACGGAGAGTTCAATATCTATGAATATCTCAGCAATAATTTGAAAGAGAAAATTTATTCAAGGCAAAGTTATTGTAGGTTGATAGAAGCCTATGTTTTAGATGAAATTCAAAATGGCTTTTAGAATTAAATTCCTCACCTGCACAAGTCTCTCCCACAAAAACCAAAACAAAGAGCGGTGACCCGTCACCAGGCCACCGCTCCCCATTAAAAACTATCATCAGCCTTGCGGCCATTCATCAAACCAAATCATAACGACCCAGGTTCATCACCTTGTTCCATGCGGCCACGAAGTCGTATACGAAGCGCGTCTGAGCATCCTCACAGGCGTACACTTCAGCGATGGCACGGAGCTCGGAGTTCGACCCGAAGATGAGGTCAACTCGGGTACCCGTCCACTTCACGATACCGGTTGCACGATCCCGGCCTTCAAACACATTTTGAGCATCCGAAGTTGCACTCCAGGTGGTATCAAAATCGATCAGGTTGGCGAAGAAATCATTGGTCAAGGCTCCGGGAGTACTGGTGAAGACACCGTGCTGGGAGTGATCAAAGTTGGTGTTCAGCACCCGCATGCCGCCTATCAGCACCGTCATTTCAGGAGCAGTCAGGGTCATCAGTTGCGCTTTGTCTACCAGCATTTCTTCAGCCGATATCGCGTAGCGAGAGGTCATGTAATTGCGGAATCCATCGGCAATGGGCTCGAGGACAGCAAATGATTCCACATCGGTTTGCGCTTGCGAGGCATCGGTACGCCCCGGTGTGAAGGGTACGGTCACTGAATGTCCAGCATTTTTAGCCGCTTGCTCAACGCCGGCACAGCCCGCCAGCACGATCAAGTCGGCCAGTGAAACCTGCTTGCCCCCAGTTTGAATGCTGTTGAATTCGCTTTGGATGCTTTCCAGCGTGCTCAGTACTGTTGCCAGTTGAGTTGGGTTGTTGACCGCCCAATACTTCTGAGGTGCCAAACGAATGCGGGCGCCATTGGAACCACCACGTTTGTCAGAACCCCGGAAGGTAGATGCTGAGGCCCAAGCGGTAGATACCAACTGGGATACCGACAGTCCGGAAGCAAGAATATTGGCCTTCAGCGCAGCGATGTCCTGCGTGTCGATCAGTGGATGTGTAACCTCAGGAGTAGGGTCCTGCCAGATCAGCTCTTCAGCAGGTACTTCTGGTCCGAGGTAGCGCTCCTTTGGACCCATATCGCGGTGCGTCAGTTTGAACCATGCCCGAGCAAACGCGTCGGCGAACTGATCAGGATTCTCGTGGAAACGTCTGGAAATTTTCTCGTATGCAGGATCCAGCCGCAAGGCGAGGTCCGTCGTAAACATAATGGGTGCATGACGTATTGAAGGGTCGTGTGCATCCGGTACAGTATTGGCACCCATGCCGTGCTTAGGTTTCCATTGGTGTGCACCAGCCGGGCTCTTGGTCAGCTCCCATTCGAAGCCAAACAGGTTTTCAAAGTAGTTGTTGCTCCATTTGGTGGGCGTGGTGGACCAAGCACCTTCGAGGCCACTGGTAATCGTATAACCTGCATTGCCACTTCCGTAGGAGTTTTTCCAACCCATACTTTGCTCCTCAATGCCCGCAGCAGCGGGTTCTGGACCTACGAACTGGTTGGGATCGCCAGCTCCATGGGCTTTACCAAAGGTGTGTCCACCAGCAATCAGTGCAACGGTTTCTTCGTCGTTCATCGCCATGCGACCAAAGGTCTCGCGAGTGTCGCGGGCTGCTGCGATTGGGTCAGGATTTCCGTTAGGGCCTTCCGGGTTCACGTAAATGAGCCCCATTTGCACTGCAGCGAGCGGGTTTTCCAATTCGCGGTCACCGCTGTAACGTTTGTCTTCCAGCCACTTGCCTTCAGCACCCCAGTAGATTTCTTCCTGGGGTTCCCACACATCCTCACGTCCACCAGCAAAGCCGAAGGTCTGGAAGCCCATCGACTCCAGGGCACAGTTTCCTGCGAGGACCATCAAGTCTGCCCAGGAAAGTTTTTTACCGTATTTCTTTTTCACGGGCCAAAGCAACAAACGTGCTTTGTCCAGGTTCCCGTTGTCGGGCCAGCTATTGAGTGGTGCAAAACGTTGGGTACCAGCACCTGCGCCACCACGACCGTCGGCGATGCGGTAAGTACCTGCGCTGTGCCAGGCCATACGAATAAAGAATGGTCCGTAATGCCCGTAGTCGGCTGGCCACCATTCTTGAGAGGTGGTCATCAGCTCAACGATGTCCTTTTTAACCGCATCCAGGTCCAGCGTTTTGAATTCTTCAGCGTAGTTGAACTCCTCACCCATAGGATTGGACAAGGAAGAGTGTTGACGTAGGATGTTCAACCTCAACTGGTTTGGCCACCAGTCACGGTTTCTGGTACCACCACCAGCGCTCTGCTTGAGTGCTCCACTAGAGAATGGGCACTTGCCTGCACCGTTACCATTGTTATTTTCCATAATGCGATTGATTTATAATCTTGCACAAAATAAGGGCGATTTTTCTTAAAATTAAATTTATAATAACGATGCCTTTATAGTCAAAAACTATAACAACGACTTGTGCTTCTTTTTTACTGTAAATCAAAAAAATGGAACGTAATGCAAGCTTTCCCACACCTTATGTAAACAAGCCAATTGTTTACAACTCAAAGCAGGCGACGCTGAAACTGCTACAACAAGAAGTAAGCCCTCAGATTTACCGTAAAAACCTACTAATCATGAAAACAAACCTTACCAACACCCTATTCAGCATCATCGCTGTTTGTTGCTTCACACTTAATTTGACTGCTCAAAACTCCCCCAAAATCAAAAATGCAGCAGGAACTGAAATCCAATTGGGGCCGATGCCTAAAGTAGTTGCTCCCATCCGAACCCCCACAACCCCATCCCTCTCGACTTACCGACACAACCTTTCCAACGGCGGCACCCAAACCGTTAGTTTGTACAAATCCCCGATCAGCAAACCTTTTGAGTTGAGAAAAGGATTGTCTCCGGTAAATGGAGGAGATCCAGCGTTCACTTGTACCAACATGAACATCACTGCGGAATCAGGAAATTTTGAGTTGTCTAACTTTGCCCCAACTGATTTCATTTACCCCGGTGGAATTGTGGATGGCATGACCATCACCTCGGGGGAGTATCGGCAAATTGCAGCGGCAAGAAATCCGTTAGCCATTTCCATCAGCCTCACCAATGGTGGTGCCGCTCCAGTAAGTGCCGCAGTGAACAACCCCAATTTGGCAACCGTTAGAGAAGCCGTTAACCAGCTTCTGGCAGGCAATAATTTTAGCCAAGGTGTGGAAGTTGGCGAAACCAAAATAAAAACCGTCTATTCATCAGAAGACATTGCGGTACTGATGGATGTGCATGCCCGCAGCTTGTTGGGTAGTGGCCTCAGTAGCGCGGTCAGTATCTCGACGGAAGCCAATAAAATAACGGTAGTAAAAGTCATCAAGCAGCGTTTTTACAGCGTAGATGTGGTTCCACCCACAAATTCACAAAACTTCTTTGCAAACCCCAATACCCAAATTTCACCAAACTGGACCTACATCAGTTCTGTAAAATACGGTCGGATCGGGGTTTTGGTCATGACTTTTGAATCAAAAAGCCAGGACATCAACGTCAACCTTGAGGCTAAAATTCAGGGTTTGATCGGAAGCGTTTCGAATTCATTTGACCAGGAAATTGTCAGCAATTTCAAAAGTTTGAGGGTCCAGGCTTTCCAGTTAGGGGGCGTCCCCATGAACATCCCTGGTGGTTCGGTAGCCAGTTTGGCTGCGGCCCAGAATATCTTCCAGCGCTTTGACAATTGGACAAAGCTGCCCGTTCAAAACCCACAACCCATTTCCTATTCGCTTCGCTTTGTTCAGTATGAAAATGGTGGCCCGGCTATTGCCAGTTTGCAATCTACGCTGAACTACGTTGCACGGCGCTGTATTGCCCGCCAGCCGCGTTATGAAGTAGTACTTAAGGAAATAAAGTGCATCCGTGCCGATGATAGCAATGGCGATGAAGATCTGTATGGTTTGCTGTACAGCAAAGCCTACAAGGGCAATAATGCAAGCATTTTACCCTTGTTCAACCAATCTGAAACCGTGTTGCGCATCGTTGAATGTAGCAATAAGTCGCTCAAAACAGGTGCATCTTATAGTCCACCCAACAACCTGCGCTACTACGACGTCCCTGCCGCCGATCTGGACGCCCGAATCATCATAGGCGGAGACCTAGACGAGGATGACAACTGCGGCGCATTGAATACTGGCGACGATGATGAGTTTGACGATGAAAACGGGGCCAGAACGCAGCGCACCATTTTCTTCAAAAACATCGGTACCACCCCTATGACGGTTCTTTTTGATCACAAAAGCGGTGGCTCGCATGTCCAACAGGTCTGGATCTTGAAAAAAACGTACCTATAAGTGCTCAAAAGAGTACATTGCAATGGTGCTCAAAAGGGAATGGCACAGTCTGCTGGCTGATGCCATTCCCTTTTACAAAGCTACTGGGATTGGGCTGCGGGCGTCCAGACAGTAGTGCACCCTACTCCTCATCCACAAACTCCAAAATATCCCCTGGCTGGCAATTCAGCGCCTTACAAATGGCTTCCAGGGTACTGAAACGCACGGCTTTGGCTTTGCCCGTTTTTAAGACGGAAAGGTTGGCGATGGTAATGTCTACTTTTTCCGCGAGCTCTTGAAGCTGCATTTTGCGGCGTGCCAACATCACATCCAGATTGACTACAATGGGCATGGCTTATACGGTTAGTTCGTTTTCTTCATTGATTTCAATGCCCCGTTTGAAAATTTGGGAAACGATGTACACAATTGCGGCAATCAACAAAAATTCGTCTCCAATACCAAGATTGCCTAATTGCGCTCCGGTGGATTTCTCCAGCCATTTGAAATAGGACATCCCCACAATGTTGATGAGCCAAATACCGAGTATTTCAAAGGCAATTTTTTCCAATCTTTTGGCTACATCCCTTGAAAACGGCGTTTTGAGCCTAAGTTTTGACAACAACTGAATGGCCAGATACCACACATGGGCCGTCATGGCTGACAAAAAAACAACCAGCGACATGGCATTGACGAAAAACCAGACGTTGTATTGGCGGAGCTTTAACAGCAGTGGGTTAACCTCGTAGAGCTTTTCCGCCAAGGTCGGATCAATAAAACCGACAACCAGCGCCACGGCCTGGGCCCCAGCTTTTATGGCATACCCAACGAAGGCCAACCAGGCCACAACTTTCAAAAAGGTGAGAATGTGTTCTGTCTTTATTTTCATCTTAGTTGTTTTTGACAAGGCAAATATCGGTAAATATTTATTGATAAACAATAATTTTTTGGTTAAAAAAGATAAATTCTGCAATCAGACGCAAATCAAAATTTTCAAATCATCTCATAGTGATCCACTCATTTACAGACCCACCCTTTCAGTTGCGCTGAATAATCATCGATTTTTTACTATTCCCTGGATTCTTAAGCCAATTTTAAGAATAACATTAGCTTCCTTAAATCTTCTGTAAGCAATCTTTGCATCATCATTAAACAAAAAAATGAGCAAATGATTTCAGCAACTCACATCCACGCGATGCTTATTCACTTCCCAATTGCCTTGCTGATGACTGGCTTTTTATCGGAAGTAATCGCCTTATTCAGTAAAAAAGATTTTTTTAAGCACGCAGCATTTTACCTTTTACTGCTCGGCGCATTGGGTGCATCTGCAGCCTACATAAGTGGAAGTTATGCTGGCGAAGGTATTGAAGAGGGGCCTTTAGAGATACCAATGGAATTACACGAAAATGCAGCGCTTCTAACGCTTTGGCTTTCCATTATCACAGCCATGTTTCGGGTTGTATTATACTATTTCAAATACAATCGTACCTGGACCAAATGGGTAGGTATTTTATTGTTTTCAGCCCTAATCGGAGCGATTACCTATACCGGTTATTTGGGCGGTCAACTTGTCTACGCCCATGGCGCAGGAGTAGAACTTGCACTCCCCGGTTTTAATCCTTCCTCAATGGATGATGATGAATAAATCTAATCATTACCTTTGGTTAATTCTTTCAAAAAAACATTAGATGAGGCTATTGATTGTAGAAGATGAAGTCTCAATTGCCAATTTTCTCTGCGAAGGGTTAGAAGAAGAGGGCTTTGCTGTAGATCTGGCAGACAACGGGAAACAAGGATTGCAACTTGCACTTGACTCCATCAATGAATATGATGTCATCTTACTTGACTGGATGTTACCAGGTCTGAGTGGAATTGAAATTTGTCGAAACATCCGGCGAGAAAACAAAACCGTGCCCATCATTTTTCTTACCGCAAAAGACACCGTAGACGATGCCGTGTTTGGTTTAGAAACAGGTGCCAATGATTACATCCGCAAGCCATTTTCGTTTGAAGAACTACTTGCCCGTATCCGGGTTTTACTTCGCACTAAGGAGAATGAAGTAGTTGTATTTGGCGCAGGAAATATCCAAATGGACATTGAAAAACATGTTGTCACCAAGCGAGGTAGATTGATTGAACTCACTCAAAAAGAGTTTGCACTGCTTGAATATCTTTTGCGCAACAAGGGAAAAGTTTGTAGACGTACCCGGATCATTGAAAAAGTTTGGGACATTCATTTTGACTACGATACTTCAGTCATTGATGTCTATATTAATGCGCTCCGCAAAAAACTGGACGAAACTGGGGAGCCGTCATTGATAACCACAGTGAGGGGGGTAGGATATAAAATCGAAACTGTAGAATGAAGCTTAAATTCAAAAACAGGATAGCACTTTTCAATACAATTGCCGTTGCGATAACAACGGCAATTGTGTTTGTTGTTATCTATCTTGTGGTAAGCCAAACTGCGCTCACCCATTTGGATAATGACATTTTAACCGAGAAAGAAGAAGTATTTAGCAACCTTGACTGGCATCGAGATTCAATCATCATCAACAAAATGCCAGAGTGGGATGAAGCTGAGCACAACAAAATAGAAGTGAATCCTACTTTTTTACAAATAGTGAATACAAAAGGTAAAGTTGTTTTCCATTCCTCCAACTTGCTTAAAGACCAATTCTTTTTTAATCCACACCTTGACCAGGAACTATTTTACAACAGCCGACTCAGCAATCAAAAAATCCGCTTGGGCCAATTCCCAATAAAAAATAAAAATAGAAAAATTATTGGGCAACTAACGATAGCCATTTCACGGCAAGAATCATATGCTATGCTGAATAGTTTGTTGTGGATTTTACTCATTTCATTCCCACTTGTGCTCATTGTCCTGTTTATTGCATCATCAGTTGCGGCATCTAAAGCCATTCAACCAGTTCATCAATTGATCAGTACGGCTTCCAAGATTAATGATGCAAATATTGAAACAAGGCTGCGATTACCCGAACGAAAAGATGAATTGTATGACCTTACAAAAACAATTAACGAATTGCTCGCTCGAATAGAAGCCAGTATGCTTCAACAGAAACAATTTACAAGTGATGCCTCACACGAAATAAGAACACCACTCACAGCCATTAGAGGAACGCTGGAAGTACTGATTCGCAAACAGCGAGAACCCAAGGTGTACGAAGAAAAAATAACCAGCATCATTCAACAGGTTGACCGCCTGAACAATTTGCTTGAACAATTGCTGCAACTTGCCCGGATTGAATCAGGCGCTGTCGCAGCAAAAAAAGAAACCCTGTTTTTGTCATCCATTATCCATGCACTCCATTTAAAATGGCGTGAAGCTTTAGCCGGCCGAGCAATGGCCTTTCATGTTGATGTTGCTAAAGAAGCCACCGTTACAGCGGATAAACTTTTCATTGAATTAATCCTAGACAATTTGGTCAGCAATGCAATTAAGTATGGAAAAGAATACGGAAATATTTTTATTGTATGGAACGAAGATTTGAAAACACTTTCAGTAAAAGATGATGGCATCGGTATTTTAGCTCAAAATCTTCCCAATCTTTTTGATCGATTTTATCGTGCTGACGAATCCCGTAGTTCAGTTATTAAAGGGAATGGTCTTGGACTTTCTATTGTTAAAAAATTATGTGATCTACAAAGCATTAAGATGTTTGTTGAAAGCCAGCCCAATGAAGGCAGCACTTTTACACTGAATTTTCCCCGATAATTATTTCTGCTCGTGTCTATTTTATGGCCAAGGCCAAATTAAAGCTATTCAAAACTACCTAAAATCCGCACCAAGCTCTTAAGCCAATTTTAAGAATTCTCCAAGGTTATTTGAATGCTCACCCTAGCATCTTTGCATCATCATTAAAATCAAACACAAATGAAAAAAGCAACAGTCATTATCGTTCTTGCCGCAATTGCTTCCAGCGTAGCACTTCAATCATGCACCAGCAATAATCAGGCAAATGCTGAAATGCAAAAACCAAAAACCGAATCAACAGCCGGGAAAACTGAACTTGTTTCATCCAAAATGGATGCAAAGGGACTATCAAATAAGGCAGATGCAATCAACATGCAAAACATGCAGGATGCTTTTAAAGGGGAAACCACTGCAAGCGCAAAATATACAGCTTATAGTAAAAAAGCAGAAGCTGAAGGATACCATGAAATTGCTTTACTATTTAAAGCCGCATCTATTTCTGAGAACATCCATGCTAACAATCACCAAGCCGTATTGGAAGCTGCAGGTCAAGAGGTTGCCGCAGTCACTCCTGAGTTTACAGTACGTGCAACGGCTGAAAATTTAAAAGACGCCATTGCTGGTGAGAGTTATGAAATCAGCACAATGTATCCCGAGTTTTTGAAAAACGCTCAAACTGCCGGGAATCAACTTTCGTTGTTGAGCCTAAACTATGCCTACAAAACCGAACAAAAACATAAGCCACTCTACGAAAAAGCACTTGCAGCTTTGCAAAGTAAGACGGTAAACTCGTTGCCAACAGTGTACTATGTTTGTTCTACTTGTGGCAATACTTATGATGCAACTGCACCAAAACGCTGTGGCATATCGATGACCAGTTCAGAAAAATTCATAAAAATTAACAGTCTTCATTCATAATGAATAGTTAGTCGGGTGTATGTTGAAGCTCTGGAGCAATCCAGGGCTTTTTTTATTTTAGTACAGTTGCCTTAAACCCGCTTTAAAGCAGCATTCACACCCCCAACCATCGATTATTCCCCACTAGCCACAGCCCAAACACCCCTACTCGTAGAATCCCCACTTTTAGTCCAAATATTGATGTTATCTTAGTTAGTCAGTTCTTGTTCAGTTGACACCAAATGTCCATTCAATACCTAACTTTTTAAATGCTACAAACATGAAAAAAATCACTCTTCTTGTTGCTGTAGGCGTTTTAGGAATGCTGTTTATTTCCAGTACTTACCAAAAAGCCGCTAACAAATACAACTTCAGCAAGGGCACGCCCGCAGTAAAGTCCATTGCCGCTTTGGTTTTTGGCCCCGATGGGGTGTTGTTCATTGGTGATTCGCAGAGTTCAACCGTGTTTGCGGTGGAAACCAAAGACACCAAAAAAGCCGCCAGCGCGCAGTACGACGTAAAAAACATCGATGTGAAAATTGCCGAAGCACTGGGGACTACCAAAGAGAATGTTTCCATCATTGATATGGCGGTTAACCCGGTTTCCAAAAAACTGTACATCGCGGTAAAAAGTGCAGACGGCACTCCGGTGTTGCTCAGCCTCGGCACCAACAACGAACTCAAAGCCGTTTCGCTTACCGATGTAAACTTCTCTTCCACCGCCGTCAACAACCCTCCCGACGAAACCAAAAAAGACCGCCAAGGCAAACCACTGAGCCTGATGTCCATTTCGGATATGGGTTTTGAGGATGGTAAATTGTTGCTCAGCGGCTTGTGCAACAAGGAATTCAGCTCTTCTTTCCGCAGCGTTAGCTTTCCCTTCACGGGCAAAGCTGAAGAAGAAGCTACTTTGGAATTGTACCATGCCAACCACGGTCGGTTTGAAACCACTTCACCCGTGCGCACCTTTTCCACCACCACCATCGAGGGCAAAAAATACGTAGTGGCCAGTTATACCTGTACGCCGCTGGTGCTTTTCCCGATGGATGAACTGAAGCCCGGCGCGCACGTCAAGGGCAGAACCATTGCCGAAATGGGCAACCGGAATACACCAAGCGACATGATTTGGCTGAAAGATGGCAACCAAACTTTCCTGGTCATGGCCAACGACAACCGCCCAGCCTTTAAGGTAAGTCACGAGGAGATCGCAAAATTCCAGGGCACTTTGACTGAAAAAGTGGAAGGAACGGCGGGCACCAATTTTATCATTTTGCCACATGAAAAAGTCTTACAATTGGCCAAATTGGATGAAAACAAGGCCGTAGTCATTCAAAAGAAAAGCAATGGCGACATTGATCTTTGGACTTCCGATGGCAAAAACATCTAAAAGAAATACCGTAAAAAAAGGCGGGCTGCAGCTGATGTGCAGCCTGGCCTTTTTATCCCTCCTGGCCTTGTACGCTTGCCAAAAGCGCGAAGAGACCATAGAACTGGTGTGGAACAACCAGCGGGCGACGGGCATATCCATCCCTAAGCATCTAGTCAAGAACTTTTCGTCCGCTGCCATTGATCCTTCCATCAAAGTAGTCTTGGGGAACAATGTGGATCAGGCCATTTTGGGCAATTTTTCGGCAGACAACTCCAAGCTATTGTTTGAACCACTGATCCCGTTAACCCCTGGACTCACCTATCGCATTTTGGAGAACAATCGCTCCATCGGGCAGCTGTTCGTTCCGTTCAACAAAAACGAAAAAGCGCCCGAAGTGCTGGCGATTTACCCGTTGTTGGATACTTTACCAGAGAATTTACTCAAGTTTTATATTCAGTTTTCCAAACCGATGCGAACCGGAGAATCTCTACAATTCATCCATTTATTGGATAAAAAAGGGGATACGCTCCGCGATGTTTTTTTGAATTTGCAGCCCGAATTGTGGGATACTTCTGGCACCGTACTCACCTTATGGCTCGACCCCGGGCGGATCAAACGTGGCCTGACTTTAAACCGAGCCCTCGGCAATCCCCTCAAAAGGAACGAGATGTATCAGTTGGTAATCTCACCAGAATGGAAGGACAATACGGGGTTAAAACTGTCCCAAAAATGCAGCAAAACTTTTGTGGCTGGAAAGCGCGACGAGCAGGCACCGGACATCAAACAATGGCAATTGCAGCTCCCCAAAGCAGGTACAACTGCCTCCCTCCGCATCAACACTCAGGAATCCCTAGATCACTATTTGTTGAGTGAATCCATCGGCATCGTCGATCAAAACAACACCTTGGTAAAAGGAAAAATAAGGCTAGATAAAAAAGACCAGCAAGTGGTTTTTGCACCTGCAAAGCCCTGGAAAGCGCAGCGATATCAATTACAGGTCGATGCTCGCCTGGAAGACCTTGCCGGGAACAACCTCAACCGCGTTTTTGATCGGGATATCACCAAAGCAAAAAGTAGGACGAAGAACTATTATGAGCTTGCTTTTGAGGTGACGCCTTAGCTAGTCTATTAATGGCTAAGGTGTCTATTAGGTTTCTTAAGTTTCTTAGGTGGTGAAAAAAAACTACCCTGAGTAATCCTTCCCCGTTTCCAGCCGATACCCCAGCCCATGCACTGCCGCAATCCCCACCGAAGGGTCAATCACTAATTTTTTCCGCAATCTCGATACAAACATATCCACACTGCGTCCAACCAACACCCCCTCATCGGCCCAAACCTGCCGGAGGATGAAATCCCGTTCGAGTACCTGATTGGGGCTACTGGCAAAAAGCCGGAGCAATTTTGTTTCCCGGAAAGTTAAGGCTTGGCGGGCGTCACCAGAAATGAGCACTTGAGCAGCCACATCGAGCTGCGAATTTCCGAAAGCCAGTGAGTCGGTTTCCACTGCAGCATCCGGCGAAGTTGGTACTGGTTTTTGCCGCTGGAAAAACCAAAAACTGGCCAATCCACCTACCAGCAGCAACAACACCCCACTTTTTGCCATCCCAAATGAGCTTTTGCCCTCATTTTCCAAAAACGCGATTTCAATAAAATGACAACCCGTAGGCATCTCCCTTCCCATACAGGGCACGGTGTCCTTGCGCACATCACTCTGGTGATAACCCAAATCGATGATAGCCGACGCGCAGCGGCGCAGCGTTACATTGTAAGGCTGCTGGATGCCGTACAGGTCAAGCGAAGCCTGGAGTGTAGCTGGAAGTTCTTCGTAGCGGAAAGGTTGTTCCAGGCGCACCCGCCACACGCTTGTGCCAACCTGCTCAATCGCTGGGATGCGGCTGGTATGGTCGCCGGATTGGCGCAGCAGACGGTCGGCAGTACGGCGGAGAGCAAGATTGACCCTCTCGGGCGACAGTGCTCCCGGGGCTTCTACCGACGCAGCGGATAATAGCCAAACCAACAGGGGCAAAGCCAGTACTGGCACTACCCACAGATTTTTGAAATAACGGATAGAAAACATGCCCCAAAAATAGCGCTTTTTTCAACGCTCAGCCAGCTAAAGAGCTGGGATCGTCTTGATTTTTACAGGTTTTACAATTGTGTTACATCCTTTTACACGTGTTTCAGGTGGTGTTTGGGGGAAGGGGATACATTTGCTGCTACTTAAAAATAAAATCACGGACTCATGAAGCCTTCTTCTTTTTTCAAACAAATCCCGCTATTGTTTTTATCCATATTGATCTCGTCCTGTAATGGACAAGTGAAAAACAACTCGGCAAAAGACAAACGTACTGAGCCCAACCCGGTTTCAATCTGGCAAAAAGACCTGAATGCCATCACCAATGACCCGTATTTTGTCGAAACAAAAACCATCAATGCCCCTTTCGGCCCCCAAAGCATCACCCGCAATATGGTGCAGGATAAAAGTGGAAACCTGTGGCTTGCCTCCTGGGAGGGCATCATCCGTTACGACGGCAAAACTTTCACCAATTTTACCAATCAGGAAGGTTTGCGGCGTTTCCATGTTTTTTCCACTTTTGAAGATAAAAAAGGAAACCTGTGGTTTGGCACCATTCGCGCTGGTGTATACCGCTACAATGGCAAAACCTTCACCAATTTTACGACCAGAGATGGGCTAGCTGATGACCAGGTTGGGAGTATTGTAGAAGATAAACGGGGAAACATCTGGTTTGGCACAGCTGCTGGGGTAAGTTATTTTGATGGAAAAAAATTCCACAATTTCACTACGAAAGAAGGCCTCATCGACAATGATGTCAATTCGATCATCGAAGATAAAAGGGGGAACATTTGGGTTGGTACCCGGGGAGGAGTTTGCTATTACAATGGAAAAATCTTTACCAGAGTAAACAATCAAGCGGGTTTGCCTTTCAACAATGTTCGTTCGATCATTGAAGACTACAAGGGGAATCTTTGGATCGGAGGTCAGGACGGCTTGTTTCGCTACAATGGCAAATCCTTTACCACCTTCAGTACAGATTTTATTGGCTTTCTTTACCCTGATAAACAAGGAAACATCTGGATCAGTGCCGGATCACCACAACCGCCCAAAATGGTGCTTTATCGTTACGATGGCAAATCCGAACCCCTGCCTGCTGGCAAGAAGAACTATACTGAAATACATCAGGAGAATGGGCAAATTTTTGGCATTATGGAGGATAAGCAGGGAAACATCTGGTTCGGGACCGAACGAGGGGTGTGCCATTATGATGGAAAAACGTTTAAATATTTTAAAGAGTAGGGCCTTGAATGATTAATTTTGGGATAACTTTTGTTAAACCCAAATTCTATCCCAATGCAATTCATTGACAAACTTGCCTGGATCGAAATACAAAACAAATCCATCTTGTCCACCAAAAGTTATGGCAAGGACAAATACTACATCCCCGGTGGAAAACGCGAAGCTGCCGAAACGGATGAACAGGCTTTGTTACGGGAAATCAAAGAAGAGTTGAGCATCGATCTCGACCTTAGTACTTTGACATTTGTAGGCGTATTTGAAGCGCAGGCCCATGGACACCCCGGAGGAACCCTAGTCAGGATGACCTGCTATACCGCCAATTATTCTGGCCAAATAAAAGCCGCCGCTGAAATTGAAGAAGTAAGATGGCTCAATTATGCAGACCAGGACAAAATTTCAGCGGTAGACAAGCTGATTTTTGATCACCTGAAACAGCTTAATTTATTGTAAGCATAAACCCTAATTTGAGTAATTCCGGGCTAAACAACCAAAAAAACAATGACAAAGTATTTATTATTCCTCTTGACAATACTCTTCTCTTGCGAAAGTACTGATCTATCCCTTGAACAAGCGTACAACCATGCTACAACTAAGCTAGATCCTGAATTAAACGATGTTTTGTTAAAGCATGACGAACTGCTAGCCTCCCAAGGCAATGGGCCTGCAATCTTTCTAAAAAGTAAAATTGATACCATTGAGTCAAACAATGATTATGCAGGTTACTCGGACGCAAGTCAACTAGGTCAAGCTATCTGGATAGCCGCAACAGCATACGATGGAGCTGAGCTTAAAATTTCTATTGGACAAATATTTGGCAATCAATTCATTGAGCACAAAGTACACAATCGAAAAATAAGCACTGAATTCAGCGAAGATTATAAAGATGATGACCTCGTAAAACTAAAGAAAGATGACCAGCCTACCAATAAGCTCCTGATACCCTTGGTGGTAGCTGAAGTTAAGCTAAGTAAAACCGCTCATTTTAAAGCGGGGGAATTAATTTATGGCAAAGCGAAAGTAGTCACTCAACCTTATTATTTAAAAGAACCTGGCTATGAATTTGACTGCATCAAACGAGAATATGAATACTATTTCAAATGTAAAATAAGAATGGACCAGCGCTAACTTGCAAAGAGTATACCCCACAATCTGCGAGTTAGTAGGGCAAAATCAAAAACTTTTAACTAATTTTTAAGTCAAGCAACTAAAAACAGCGTTTTAAGTCAAGGTTTTCCTTATCTTGCTGCAAAAAAACATGCTCCGCCCGACCATCTATTGCATGCTGTTGCTCTTGAGTTCCGCCCAGTTTGGCTTCTCTCAGGTCAAAAAAGGTTTCAAGTATTTGGCCAAATCCAATTACTCTGCTGCACGCACAGCCTTTACGAAGCACGCTGCCCATCCTGTTTATGCGCCGTTGGCTCAGTACGGCCTCGTCAAAACCGAGTTTCAGGAAAAAGAGCCCGAGTTGGCTAGCATCTACAAAATGGCGGAAGCCCTGTATCAGGATGCAGCGCGCTGGGAACAACTCAAGCCCAAAGCCCGCAAAAAACTCCGCAAAAAATTCCAGTTTGACACCCTGAATATCAAAACCCTGCGCATTGAACTGGAGCACAAAGCCCTCGGTCATTACCACGACAGCAGTGGCATTCTTAACTTCGAAAAACACCTGGCAGTTTTTGTAGACACCCCATCCGTAGCCATTTTTCAACAACGGGAAGACTTGCGAGCGCGTATGGTCACCTGGCATTTGCGCTCCTTACGAAAGGCCAATTACGCCTTATTGGATGCCCTCTACAACCGCCACCACGACCTCCTGGCACAACGCGGCAGTCGGTATCCCGATTACGTCTATTCGTTCATTCTGGATGCCTTTGTTGTGGAACATACCTATCGGAATTTGAGCACTTTTGTCAAGGAGCAGCCAGGGCACTGGTTTTCGGAGGCATGTTGGTCCGATCAGGCTGTCGAGGTGTTGCGGCAGGATAGTATACAACTTGCACTCAATTTTCTCCGTACTTACCCTTATTTCATCCTCGACGACTGGATAGACCTGCATATCGAACGCCTTAGCAATGGGGGCCTGCTCCTCGACAGCATCGATTACACACCCACCGAATGGGCACAGTTGGCAGAACTGCGCCTGGGCTGGGATTTGACCAAGCAACTACGCACAGGCAAACGAAGCCCTACCTACGACCTTGACCTAATGCGGTATTTGCCTCTTGCCGCCCCTTCCCGACGGGGTTACGACCTCTTTCGCATGGCCCTCGCCTCCTACCAGCGCCGGGGGGTATGGGACAAAGCCATTCAACTTTTACAAACGGCGCGCAAACTTTACCCCGATGTCACTCCGCCCGACTGCGAAAAACTTTATTCTTTTTACACTACCAAAAATGAGTGGTTCAAAACCGCTATGGAAATTTTTCAACGTCCGGCGGATGGTTTTAGCACCGAGCTGTTGCCGAGTTTGAGTCAGGCGGGGCGAGAGGAATTGGCCCCCGTTTTTTCGCCCGATGGGCAGAGTCTTTATCTGGCCCTGGATAATGGCCGAACGGGCCTTGATGTGTTTATTTGCCATTACGATTCACTTAATGCCCTCTGGTCTTCGCCCCAAAAGGTGGACATCTTAAGCACCGAGCGCGACGATATGCCCTATAGCATCACCCGCGATGGACGTGAGTTTTTGCTGGCACAGGGTGGAAAACTAATGATGAGTACCTTCGGTGCAGCGGATTGGCAAAAACCATTTGGCATGCCGCTCACAGTCAATGAATTTCCCTGGGTTGGCCGTGCTACCTTGTCGCCAGACGGGCGTTGTTTGGTCTTTGAAGGATCGGCCAATAAAAAACAACCCCACGAACTAGAGCCACCTTTTATTCACCTCTACCGCATGTTCAAAGGCGAAAGCCGCTTTGGTTGGAGCAATCCACAGGCCATCACTCCTTTGATGGTGGAGGGGGGAGAGGAGCGTTTTCCCTGTTTTGGACCAGATAGCAATTTGTATTTTATTGCCGACCGTTGGCCGACTTTGGGCCAAGGGGATGTATTTGTTAGCAAACCCCTGAGTGGCAATAGCGATGCGGAAATGTTGGCAAAAACTGGAATCACGGTGGCCAGTAGCAATCTTCCCCCATCGAATTACAGCAAATGGACGGTTCCTCAAAACCTCGGTAAAGAAGTCAATACCCTCGGTGATGAAAAACACTGGTTGAGCGTTGCTCCTGACAATAGCCGGGCTTTTTTCAGCACCATCGAACTGTCTAAAAACGATGAATCTGAATTGTACAGCATCGCCTTACCCGCCATCTGTAAAGCCGAAAAGCGCAAAATTTTGCTCCTTCCACTCGGTACGATTGGACAAAATTTTACGGGTTTTAAACGGAGAGAAATGGTCTTGCAGGTCAAAGACGCGGGTACCGATCAGTTGATTGCCGAAATAAAACCACAGGGGGAACTTCGGTTTATCCTCTCACTGCCAGCCAGTGTGGCAAAAATCAAATATCAGGTGATAGAATCCAGCAAAAACCCGGTGGCTTTGACGCAGTGGGGCGAGTATGTGATTGGGACAGCTTTGCTGCAAAATCTACCTACGCCATTATTGCAGCAATAATTGGACTATAGCCAACTGAGGTGCCCCTTAGGTGTCTTCGGTTTCTTAGGTGGTGAAAGAGCACGCTGCACAGCAGGCCATTTTATTATTTCACCACCTAAGAAACCAAAGACACTCAAGGGGCACTTAAGAAAGAGGCCTATTGGCACACATCGCAGCGCCCCCGAATCACCAAATGTGTTTCCGACACCGCAAATCCTAGCGGCGGCGTAATCACTGGTGCTGCAATTTCCTCCACACAAATCGTCTTCCCGCAGGTATCACAATGAAAGTGAGCGTGGTGATCGTGGTGAGTCCCCTGGCCGCAGTCGTGCTGGCACAGGGCATATTTTTGTTTATCGGTACCATCCATCGCCTTGTGGATGAGGCCCTGCTCTTCAAAAGTGCGCAAGGTACGATAAAGCGTAATCCGGTCTACTTTGCCCAACTCTTGCTCCAGATCGTTCTGGGATAGTGCTTGTGCCCGCGCCATAAACAAATCCAGCACCTTCACCCGCATATCGGTGAGGCGCAATTGATGAGATTTTAACAAATGTTGAGCGTTGCTGGCCACTTGGTTTGTATTTGGGTGCAAAGTTACGGTTGTTTTTGAATGACTGTTGAATTTTGTTCGTGTTGTTGGTTTGAAAACCTTCTATT
The DNA here is from genome assembly GCF_041740695.1 of Haliscomenobacter sp. Taxonomy (GTDB): domain Bacteria; phylum Bacteroidota; class Bacteroidia; order Chitinophagales; family Saprospiraceae; genus Haliscomenobacter. Next base: position 21,310 of record NZ_JBGSLK010000045.1, read on the forward strand.
GCTGAGCTGATTAAAACGAGCCTCGCGAGTGACGAATATCATAGTCAGCACCTGAGCAGTCGCTTACTTTCAGGCTACATTTCATTAAGTCTATTTGCTCACCAAAAATTAACATTACATGAAAAAAGTTCTCACCTCAGGCCTCGTAGCCAGTTTGGTATTATTGGCCTTTGCCTTTTTATGCTTAAAACTGATGCCGATTTTGCTACTTTCAGTCGCCTTCGAATATTTCAACCCGGTTTTTGTCAACGATCCTTTCCGGAATGCTTTTTACTTCTTGCACCCCATCGTCCTGGCTTTTGCCCTGGCCTGGTTTTGGAACCGATTTAAAGGCATTTTTGTTGGCAATTTACTCGCCCGTGGCCTGGAATTTGGTTTGGTGTACCTCATCATTGCGACCTTACCCATCATGGTTTTGCTATTCAGCGCTATAGCTGTATCGCTGACTGTGATTGGCACCTGGTTGCTTTACGGCTTTTTGCAGGGGACAATCGCTGGCTTGATTTTTGCCAGAATGCATGTCTAGGTAGAGACGCACGGTCGTGCGTCTTTGTGGCTGTGTATCTTTATGGTTGGTACCAAACCAAGAGACGCACGGCCGTGCGTCTCTACATTCCAGCAGAGCGTTTTTCTTCTGGTGGTAGTTTTTAAAGGCTGTCGGGATCAATGCCGAGGCTGCGCAGTTTTTCGGCAAGTTTTTCGGTTTTAAGTTGAGTATCCTGAATAAGTTTTTCAGTCCTTCTCAATTCTGTTTCAGCCAATCTATTTTTTTCAGCCAATTCCGTATAAGACAAAAACGGAGTCCCATCTGCTTGATAAAGGGTAAATACCTTATCAATCCAGGTCATTTCAAGCCCAAGAATCGAACTCTTCCAACGTGTAAAGCCATGCACAATGGCGTTTACCCAATAATCGTCCGTTGAAGCGCGCGTATATACTTCCAGTGTATGTTTGTGAGGGTCATAGACGTAGTATTCCAATACCCCGTATTCTTCATAAAACTCGTACTTCCGAATCATTTCACCAGGACGATTACGCGGAGACATGATCTCAAAAACGACCTGAGGGGCAATCCCTTCTTCGTTGAACTGTTTGTAAGAACCTCGGTATCCTTTGGGTCTTCCCACAACCACCATTACATCTGGTGCTTGTCTGATTTTGTCCGTACTTTTATCTGGATACCAAAGTAAGTCACCTGCCACAAAAACGTCTGGGCGTTCTTGAAAAGCAAGTTCCATCCCTTGCTTAATCAAGGCAATCCATTCAAACTGAAGCGTACTCTCAGCCATAGGTTTGCCATCACTATCTGGAAAGGTAGCTTCAGGTTGCTGAAATTTTTCATTTTTTTCTTGCTCTTGGGGTACCCTTTGTTGCATAGATGGATGTTAGATTTCAATATCAAAAAATGTCAATTACAACTAAAACTACAACTAAAGTTTCAAAAAATCAACTCAAAAAATAAACCCACACAAATGAAACATTGTTGCAAAAAAGATTTTATCTTTGTTTTAGGCTTTGAGAGATTTTTATGGAAAAAAGATGGACATCCTTATTCGGAATGTTATGGCTAGTCATAGGGCTACCTGCGCAATTGCTGGCACAAGACTGTAACTTAAGTCTACGCGGTCAGGTGCTGAATGCCGATACTGGCTTACCCATGCCCTACGCGGGCATCATCATCAAAGAAACCCAGCAGGGGGTACAAAGTGATGAGCATGGCCATTACCAGATCGAGCGAATCTGCCCCGGGGAATACACCATCGTATGTAGCCACCTCGGTTGCGACCACGCCGAGCAAAAGCTCCAACTCCAGCGCAATGCCGTACTCAACATTGCTATGAAAGAAAATGCCGTCACCCTGGAAAACCTGGTCGTGACGGGCAGCAGCAACAAAAAAGCGGGTACCCAAACCAGTTCCGAACTCAGTGGGGTGGAATTGGACGCCGGCCGAGGCATGGGGCTGGGCGAAAGCCTCAAGCGCCTCAGTGGCGTCAGTACACTCAACACAGGCGCAACCATCAGCAAACCCGTCATCCAGGGCCTGCACAGCAACCGCATCCTCATTTTTAACAATGGCGTACGCCTGGAAGGCCAACAATGGGGCAACGAACACGCCCCCGAAGTTGATCCATTTACCGCCGAGCGCATCACCGTGGTGAAAGGAGCCGCAAGTGTGCGGTACGGCGCCGATGCGCTGGGTGGCATCATCCTGCTCGAACCCAAACCCATCCGCCAAACCCCGGGGATCGGCGGTGAAGCACACCTGCAAGGGTACAGCAATGGTCGCGGAGGTATTACCTCGGGTATGTTGGAAGGCAAATTGGCCAAACTGCCCCTCAGCGGCAGGATACAAGGCACCCTCAAACGCGCTGGCAACCTACAAACACCCAATTATTACCTCAACAATACCGGGGTAAGTGAATCCAATTTTTCCTGGAGTGGCAAATTCCAGCCAGAACATTGGGTACTGGAAACGTTTTATTCCCGCTTTTTCACCCAATTGGGCATCTTGCGGGATTCACACATCGGTAACCTGACCGACCTCAGCAATGCCATTGAACGGGGTAGGCCACTGCAAGATGGGGCCTTTAGTTATGACTTGGGCCGCCCCCTACAAAAGGCCATGCACGAAACATTTCGGGTCAAACTGGCGCATGCGCTCTCTGAAACCGACAAACTTTCCTTGCAGTTGAGCCGGCAGTTCAATCGCCGCCAGGAGTATGACGCGCACCGCCGCTTCAACACCCTGCCCGAAACCCTGGATGACCCCAATATTGAATTTGAAATCACCACCTGGGCCGCAGAACTGAATTGGGATCACCGCTTGGGCCGTAATTGGCGGGGTGCTCTGGGCTCCAATGCCCAAAAGCAGATCAATACGGTGGACCGCGGTGCCTTGATCCCCAATTTTGACAACTTCGACTGGGGCGTGTATTGGACTGAAAGGCGCTTCAAAAATGGAAGCCCTTGGGAATACGAGTTTGGCCTGCGCTACGATTTGCGCCACCTGCACGTGGCCGAACAAGGCACCAACAACTTGAACGAAGACCGCGATTTTCAAAACTGGTCGGCCTCACTGGGAGTTGTGTATGCCCTGAATGAAGCCTGGAAATTGCGCTTCAATACCGGATCAGCCTGGCGTTCACCGCTGGTCAATGAGTTGTACAGCAGTGGGGTGCACCATGGGTCGGCCAGTTATGAAGAGGGAAATTCCGACTTGCAAGCCGAAAGAGGTTTCAACAATAGTCTGACCCTGGAGGGCACCCGCAGCGGTCGTTGGAGTATGGCCCTGACCACTTATTACAATCTGATCAACAATTTCATCTACCTGCAACCTAGGGGTGAAGCACAATTGACCATTCGCGGCGCGTTCCCGGCCTTCGATTACGATCAGGCGGATGCACGGATTATGGGCATCGACTGGATGGGCGATTTTGCCCTCTACAAAACTTTGCACCTGGAATCGAAAGCCTCCTTATTGAGTGGCTGGAATCGGGAACTGAAGGATTACCTCATTTATATGCCCCCACTACGGTTTGAACAAGGTTTGAAATGGGGTTTTAATGAGAAAAAACAGGCCGATCACCCCTCATTTGTGCGCATCAGTGCGCTGTGGGTGCTGCAACAAAAACAGGCCCCAACCACAGATTATGCGCCACCTCCAGCGGGGTTTGTCCGGCTGGATGCAGAGTTGTTCCATACCTTGATGTGGGGTAAACAACGATTGGAGGTAGGGATTTCAGTAAGCAATTTGCTCAATACGGAGTACCGGGAGTACCTGAACCGCTTCCGCTATTTCAGCGCTGAACCGGGTCGCAATCTGAGTTTGCGTCTAAAAGTGCCTTTTAACTTTTCTCGAGGATAAAATAAAAACAAAAACCATGAAAATCAATGCTTTGAAATTGCCAATTCTGGCGATGCTGGTACTGCCATTCCTAAGCTGTGAAAAAGACGATGACAATGGCCCCGACAATGAACAAGAATTGATCACCAAAGTGACTTTAACCTTCACGGGAGGAGGCCAAACTTTGCCTTTTTCCGCCGAAGACAAAGACGGAGATGGCGGCAATGCTCCGGTCATCGACAACATTGTGCTCAAAGCAAATACCGATTACAGCCTGGCGACGACTTTTTTGCATACCCTGCATACCCCCGTCGAAGACCTTACGATTGAGGTGAAAAATGAAAGTAATGATCACCTGGTTTGTTATGCGGCCACTGGGGCGATGGCCACTCCAGTCATTCAAGACAAAGATTCTGCGGGTAAAGCACTGGGCCTGGAAAGTACCTTCAAAACCGGGGCAGCTGGCGCTGGAACCCTCAAAATCACCCTCAAACACAAAGCAGACAAGGACAACGCCAATGCTTGTGGGACTGGTGAAACGGATATAGAAGCTACTTTTAATGTAACCGTGCAATAAGAGTCAGAGCATTTTTGGCGCGCTGTTTTTTCATACTTACTCAGGTAATAAAAAAGGAGTAGAAAAAATCTACCCCTTTTTTATTGCTATAGTTTTTTCATCAAACCCTCTTCCACGGCCTCTTCACCCAGTCCATGCAATTGAATCGGTTTTTCACGTTTTTTGCGCATCCGCAAATTGATTATTTCGATAATCAACGAAAAGGCCATGGCGAAATACAAATAACCTTTGTCAAATTTTTGATGGAAACCTTCGGCCACCAGCATCGTACCAATCATGACCAAAAAGCCCAAGGCCAAGACCTGCAATGAAGGGTGTTGATTGATGAAATTACTGATGCGTCCGGCAAAGGCAAGCATTACGCCCATGGAAATGATGACTGCCAGGACCATCACGGTGATGTCTTTGACCAACCCCACCGCTGTCAGGATAGAATCAAAGGAAAAAACCATGTCGACCAAAATGATTTGTACAATGACCCCACTCAAGGTGGCGCGACCTTTGACTTCGTGTTCCACAGTTTCAACCTCCAATTTGTGGAACATTTCATTGGTGCTTTTGCCTATCAAAAATAAGCCCCCCAGCATCAGTATCAGGTCTTTTACACTAATGCCCAGTGGGTTTCCGGTACTGTCCTGCATGAAGCCAAGATGAAAAAGCGGTTTGGTCAAAGTAATGATCCAGGTAATGGTGAACAACAAACCCAGACGAAAGAAGAGTGCCAATATCAAGCCCCAATTGCGGGCTTTGGGACGTTCGGCCAAGGGGAGTTTATTGGAAATGATCGAAATAAAAATCACATTGTCGACGCCCAATACTATTTCCAATGCTGTCAAGGTAAGCAGGCTGATCCAGAATTCAGGCTGGGCAATACTGGCGAAAAGGTCCATATTTGGTTTTTGCTTGAAGGGGTGAATTATCCGTTTAACGCTTTTACATGAACACAGTTCGCCAGTAGAGAAGGTATTTCAGGAAAATCAAGCTTAGAGATACGCCCATGGTATCTCTAAGCTATGCTCTGCTAAAACAAGACCCCATTATTCACGTAATAATAATAGGATGTCCCGCCACTGAAAGTCCAATTCGTGGCATTAAAAGAACCATTTCCAGTACCACTACCCTGAATTTTATAGGCTTGGACTGCCTGCCCGCTGCGGTTCCAGGTCAAGGGGCTGCCACTTACACAGGTTTCCGGCCCGAGGTTGACATTTTTCAAAAAGTAAGCATGGTTGAGGCCATACACCTGGCCAATGCCATTTTGGTCGATGCACACCGCCGTTTGTTCATCTACCCCAATTCCTTTTACGGTAGTGTAAGCAAAATCCTTCATCAAACGCGCCATAAAGGAAATGTGCCGCCCCTGGCGAGTGCGCTGGGTATAATGCGAATCAGTGATGGTATTTTGCAAGTGGGTGGCGGCAAGGAAGTCGTTTTGCCCCAGCGTCACAAGACTGTTGTAAGGATTAGCCAGGGCTTGAGCAGTGGTTACACTACCCGTTTGGGCGCTGTAGTAAGCGGAACCCAAAATCGCCAGCCCGGCGCTGGTACCTCCAACGGGTGCTCCCTTGGTGTTCAGGAGATAATTGATGGCCGTTTCAGTGGCAGAGTTTTTCCAATAATTCACATAATTCCATTGGTCGCCACCTGCGATGAAAAGTGCCTCTGCAGCACGAATTTTATCGGTTACACTAGCCAAATCCGCCTTAGCCCGGCTATCGATGATGATGGTTTCGACGGAGTTGACGGGTACCATATTAAACATATACTGATTGTACCCATCTGAGCCGGAGGAACGAATGACTACTACATCTCCACCACCACTGCGGGTCAGCAACCAGGCAATGGCTGCGTCAACATCGGTGCTACCACCCATCAGTACCAAACCGGGGGTAGGGGTGGGAGTCACATCGGCGGCATTTCCGGTCAGGTAAGTCACTACCTTTGGCGCTTTTCCCGAGATTTCACCCACTACTTCTTCGGTAGGAATGATTTGGTTGTTTTGCGAACAGCCCATGTTGAAGGCCAATAATCCAAGCAGCAATAGTTGAGACACATTGTTTTTGCGCATAATTGAGCGTTATTTGGTTAAGGAATGGAGGTAAAATACAAAAAACCGCAGATTTCAAATATCATTTCTTTTTATTTCTCTTGATTCAACACGCTACAATTGGCAATAGTGTGGAAACCATTACCAAAACGGTTTGGGCCTGGGATGGCAAACAATTGGTGCATAAAAAGGACGAGTAATCCTCACTTTTTCGCGGATTAGCCCTGAAAGGGCGGCATAACGTAAAGAAAGGGTACCGCCCTTTCGAAGAGCTAACTACTAACCGTAATTCATGTGACCAGCCCTGAAAGGGCGATATAATCTCGCCGAATGATGTCGCCCCTTCAGGGCTTCTTTACTTAACGAGTTATTCCCTGATTAGAATGGGCGTTGCCCACTCTTGATGTTATGCCGCCCTTTCAGGGCTAATCCATTGTCATGTAATGTGTGTGCGTTAACCCAACATCACCCCAACATCAATTTTTCCCTCCACTCACCTCAGCTCCCCCAAAACCCCTTAGCTTTACGCTGAATAAAACCATTCAGCGTCATGTTCAAACACACTTCAACCCTGAGCTACCTGTTTCTTGTGCTCATTGTCACTGCCTGTGCCCCCAAAAATCCCTGGATTGCCCAGGCGCCCGCGGGAGCCCAATACTGCCAAATCAATCAGGCAGGCGAAAGCATCATTCCCAATGGTCGCATCATCCGGCCCGCTGGCAAAAGTGTACTCACTGCTCCTCACCCTTATGGCTTGGTGCTCTCGCCCGATGGCAAAGTAGCCGTGACCGCCAACTCTGGCAACGCTCCGTTCTCTATCAGTGTCATCCGCAACTTTGATGGTAGTGGCCAACCCATCGTGCGCCAAATCCCCGAGGGTGCCAACAATCAGGTCGGCATCCTGGAATCGGTTTTTATGGGCCTCGCCATCACGCCCGACAACCGTTACGTTTTTGTGGCAGGCGGGCAATCCAACAAAATTTTCAAGTTTGACCTGCAAACGGGTAAAAAACTCGACTCACTCAAATGTGGCGTCATCGATGGCGAGCGCGACTACACCCACGGCTACATCGGCGACATGATCCTCTCCCGCGACGGTTCCCGCCTGTACGCGGTGGATCAAATTGGTTTCCGCCTCCTGGTCATCGATGCCAACAGCCTTAAACTCCTGCACAACATACCTACGGGTCGCTATCCTTTTGGCATCACCCTTTCGCCCGATGGGCGCAGCCTATACGTAGCCAATGTGGGGATTTTTGAATACAAACCACTGAAAAACCTCGACCCGAAAGACCTCAAAGGTACCGCTGCTGAATTTCCCACTTCCGGGTTCAATACCCCTGAGATGCGGGATGGGTACAAAAAAGGTAAATTAGATGTACCCGGGCTGGGCGATCCGAACACCCCCGAAGGGTTTTCGGTGTGGAAATATTCCCTGGAGGAACGCCCGCAGCTGAGCAAAAAGATCAAAACTGGCTTCCTGGTTGGCGATTTAGTAGAAGGCATCCCTGCAGTGGGAGGGGCCAGTCCTAACTCGCTGGTGGCTTCCGATCGCTACGTCTTTGTCTCCAATGGCAACAACGATTGTATTTCGGTCATCGACTTCGTCAAGGATACGGTGGTTAAAAACATCTTTCTGAAACCCGATGCTCGCTTGGGCGGTTTCAGGGGGGTCATTCCCTTTGGGTTGGCGCTTTCGCCCGACCGGAAGCAGCTCTTTGTGGCCGAATCCGGGGTCAATGCGGTCGGCGTGATCGATGCCGAAAAGCTGGAGGTACTGGGGCACATCCCCACGGGTTGGTTTCCTTCCAAAGTGGCAGTTACACCCGATGGTAAAAAACTGTTGGTCACCTCCGCCAAAGGTTACGGCAGTGGTCCCAACGGTGGCAAAAATTGGAAAGACGGGCCCGAAGGCCACTACGTTGGTGGTTTGATGAAGGGTTTGTTCAGCGTCATCGACATTCCCAATGCCGAACAACTCAAGGCGCATACAGCGGAGGTGCTTCGCCAAAATTATGCCTTTGCGCCCGCTAACGACCCACAATTCAGCTGGCGCAAAGGTAACCCAGTCCCACTTTTTCCTGGCCAAAAAGATAGTCCAATTAAATACATCGTATTCATTTCCAAGGAGAATCGAACTTTCGACGAGGTTTTTGCCCAAGTCAAAGGTGTACGGGGTGACCCCACCATGGCCCGTTTTGGTGCCAACCAAAAGATCGTCAACCGCCGCCATACCGATAGTGTTTTGAACGCCACCATCGCCGTCAACCACCTCGCCCTGGCCGAACGTTTTGCCATCAGCGACAATTTTTATGTCGATTCTGACCACTCCGCCGACGGCCACCGCTGGCTGGTCAACACGTACCCGAATGAATGGGTGGAAACAGGGGTAACTGCATCCTATGGGGGCAAACGCAGCATGCGCGGCAACAGCAAAGCACCTGGCAACCTCTTGCTATACGGCTCTTCCGGGGCCATTTATCCCGAAGATTACAACGAAGCGGGCTCCATGTGGGATCACTTGGAACGCAACAAAAAGGATTTTTTCAATTTCGGTTTCGGCGTCGAACTCGCGGGCGGCATCGACGATTCTACCATGAAATACGTAGGCTTGAAATACCTGGTCAACTACCCCGTTCCCGGCCCCTTGTTCGATCGCTCCTCGCGCAGGTATGCCACTTACAACATGGCCATTCCCGACCAGTTCCGCGCTAAAACCTTTATAGATGAGTTCAATGAAAAGTACCTGGGCCCTGGCAAAACCCTACCCGAAGTACTCACCATCATCCTACCCAACGACCATACCGCAGGTGAACGGCCCCATGCGGGTTACCCTTTCAAATCGAGTTATGTAGCCGACAATGACCTGGCTTTGGGCCGTGTGGTAGAATTTTTGTCCAACACCCCTTATTGGAAAAACATGGCCATCGTAGTCACCGAAGATGATGCGCAAGATGGGCAGGATCACGTGGACGCCCATCGGAGCATCTTGATGGTGATCTCTCCTTATGCCCGAAAAAATTACGTGGGGCACCAGCATTATAGCTTTGGCAGTATTTTTAAAACCTTCTGGAACATCCTGGGGATTCCGTACCTGAATCAATACGATGCGGCGGCCAGTGATTTGGCGGATTTATTCACCAATCAACCTGATTTCACTCCCTACAAGGCTTTCCCTGTAAATCCCAAAATTTTTGATCCACAAAAAGCCTTGACGCCGATGGACGCCAAGTTCGACTGGAAGGCAGTCATCGAGTCGCCAAAGTTGGACAACGTGGAAGACTTTTTGAAAAAACAAGAATAACATCAACAGTATGAATAAGCCGATTCTCATCCTCCTTTTCCTTTTATGGCAAGTTCCTCTTTGGGCCCAAAACATTCAGGGCGTAGTGCTTGACGCCAAAACCAAAGCGCCGCTCTCTGGCACCAACCTCTGGCTCAAAGGCACCCAGCGCGGTACTGCCAGCAATGCTCAGGGCCGCTTTACTCTTTACGCGCCAGCACAGGAGGGCACTTATTCCTTACTCATATCAATGCTGGGTTATGCTGAAAAAGAGCAAAGCATCAGCCTAAGCGGGGCGGACATCCAGCTCGACACCCTTTACCTGGATGCCGAAGCGACGCTTATTCAAAACAACCTGGTCATCACCGCTCAACGCAGTTTGAACCAAACCTTCAGCAGCTCGGAAGCAATTAGCGTGTTAAAGGCCAGCGACATCATCCACAATGGTGCCCGTAGTATGCCCGAAGCGCTGATAGGGCTGACGGGTGTTTTTGTGCAAAAAACCAACCACGGCGGCGGTTCCCCCTTTATCCGTGGGCTAACGGGCAACCAAACTCTCCTGCTCATGGACGGCTTGCGGCTCAACAACTCGATTTACCGCTTTGGCCCCAACCAGTATTTCAACACCATTGACGTATTCAGTGTGGAACAAATTGAGGTCGTGCGCGGGGCTGGCTCAGTGTTGTACGGCAGCGATGCCATGGGTGGTGCCATCCAGGTTTTGACGGCGACGCCGCAATTTTCCACCGAAGGTTGGCAGTTTGGTGGCCGCCTGCTGGGGCGTTACCTGGATCGGGACATGGAACAAACGGTACATGCTGAATTGAAGGCTGCCAATAAAAAAGTAGCTTTTCGGGCCGGAACCAGCCTGCGCAATTTTGGTGACCATTATGCCGGAAAAGGTCTGGGCAAAGAAGGCCCCTCCAGTTATCACGAACGGGCCGCCGATGCCAAAGCGGTTTTCAAACTCAGCAATCGCGCCAAATTCACTCTGGCTTACAATGGCCTTTTCCAATCCGAAGTTGAACGTTACGACCAATACGTAACCGGAGCCAGCCTGGCCCAGTTTGAGCCCCAAACCCGCCAAATGGCCTATGGTCGCCTGGCCTGGGAAGGTCAATCCCCTTGGCTACAAAATCTGACCTTGACCGCTTCCTGGCAGTTCGCCGAAGAGGGCCGCATTTTTCAGCGCAATAACAACATCAACCGCAGCAATGAACTGGATGAAATCCGCACCCTCGGTTACGTGCTGGAATGGCACGCACAGCCCCTGGCTTTTTGGAAAATCACCTCGGGGCTGGAGCTTTACGACGACAAAATAAGCAGTGGTGGCACCAACACCAATACCGAAACGGGGGCCGTCACCCCACGCCGGGGTCTCTATCCAGCGGGAACCAATGCCACCAACACAGCAGCTTTTACCGCCCATCAACTGAGCTGGAAAGCCTGGACTTTGAACCTGGGATTGCGCTACAATCAGGTGCGATTGGCCATAAAAGACGCTACGTTTGGAGATACCGAAATCACCCCCGATGCCCTGGTGGCGCATGCGCTTTTGCGGTATCAGATGGGTCAAAACCACGCCATTTCCGGCGGAATCTACTCCGGTTTCCGTGCGCCCAACATCAACGACATGACCAGTTTTGGGCGTTTTGATTTTGGAATTGAAGTGCCGAGTTACGATCTTTCACCCGAAAAAACCACTACCTACGAGTTGAATTACAAATACAGTTCGGGCAAATTTCAGGCAAATGTGGCCGGGTTTTACACCACTTTGAGCGACCTGGTGACGCGGGTGCGCAGCACTTTTGAAGGCTCGCCCACTTACGAGGGGAGTGATGTGTACAAGAAGGAAAATGCGGCAGAATCATTCATTCGGGGGACTGAAGTGGATTTTGTCTGGGCATTGAGTAAAATTTTGAGCCTACAAAGCAGCTTGACCTATACTTTTGGCCAAAATACTACCGCGAATGAACCGATGCGTCGGATTCCACCGCTCAATGGCCGGGTGGCCTTGCAATACCAGCCGCACAAGCAATGGTTCAACCGCATCGAGTGGCTCTACGCCAGTAAGCAGGATCGTTTGGCGGGAGGCGACAAGTCAGATCCCCGCATTCCGCAAGGGGGCACGCCGGGTTGGAATGTCCTGAATCTACGCAGTGCGTATCAGTTCAAACAAGTGGAGCTACAGGCGGGGCTAAACAACTTGTTCAACGAGGCTTATCGCACGCATGGCTCGGGGATTGATGGTGTGGGCAGGAGTATTTGGGTCGGCTTGGATTGGAAGTTTTAATTCTGTCGCCCCTTAGGTGTCCCTTCAGTGTCTTAGGTTTCTTAGGCGGTAAAAAACTTGATTTCACCACCTAAGAAACCTAAGACACTGAAGGGACACCTAAGGATGGAAGTTGATAAAGTCTACTGTAATTATCCCTTAATTTTTGCTTTTGCCAATGTATTGACTTCCAAAAAATGCACGCCCCCGTACTGCTCCCCATTTTTTTCGACAATCCTGATCTCCAACTGGTGCTTACCATCCCCCAATCCTTTGGGCAACTCCCCTTTCCACAAGTGCAGGTTCACTTTGGCCCCCATCCAGATGTCGTATTTTTCGCGGTGGGTCTTCAAAAATTCATCCACATAGGCGTCGATGCCTTCAAACTGTTTAAGCGGAACAAAATCTGTACCATTCCAACTCACCTCAATCAATGCATCGGGCGGGGTAGCAAAAGCATTGACGACTAGCTCGCCAGCACTTGAACCAGTGCTGCGCGGAAAGCGGAGGACATAACGCGACTTGTTTTCTGGCACCCCCAGCGGTTTAAATTGGTACCGCACACTGGTTCCTGAAAACTGGAAAACAAAATATCCGTTGGGTGCCCCATCCATCGCCATGCGTATGGGCAGGCCGTCTTCTTCCAGGGGCCCTTGCCACCAGGCACCACAAATGGCTCCGGAGATCAGTTCCGGGAAGGGTACATTGCGCTGCTCCCAACCGCCTTCTCTCAAGTCAACTTGCTCGATGGTGTGTGTATGTGCAGAAGCGGCAAACAAGTGGGGCCGTTTTTTGAGCAAAGCGTACAAATCCCGCCGGTTCATGATGTTCCGGTACGGATTGTGAGATGCCGTTTTGGTGTAAATGGGGATATGCGAGAGTAGAAAAACCAGTTTGTCTTTGGGAACCAGGGCCAAATCACTGGCTAGCCATTGCAATTGCCGGGCATCGAGTCGCCCTTCGGTGATACCTTGTTCGTCCCGTTTCATATTCCAACCGCTGTAATCCACATCGTCCAAGACCACAAAATGTACCTGCCCATAATCGAAGGAATAATAGGTGGGGCCAAAAAAGTACTGGAAACTTTCGCGGGCAAAACGGTTGGATGTAGCGCGGATGTTGATGTCGTGATTGCCCATGACTGTGTACCAGGGTTTGCCAATTTCGCCGATTGCGGTCCGCACATCGGGGTGGACTTCCAGTTCGTCCCAGGCCAAGTCGCCGAGGGGGATCATAAAGTCGGCCTGCTCAGCTTGCAAGGAGGGCACGGCAAGATGGCGGAAATAGTCAATTTCTTTACTGGTTTCAGGCTGAATGTCACCCATCAAAATGGCGGTAAACTCAACCTTTGGCTCTGAGCTGATCAAATAAAAGTTCAGCGGATTCGGTACTTCTCCAGTTGATTCAATGGCGGGATAGGGACTCAAACGCTCGGGCTCAGGCGAGCCATTGGGGCGATAGAGGTAATAAAACTGAGGCTGCTGGTGTTCGTTTAAAGGGAAGGTGTAAGCGGCAGGTTTGGTGATGAAGATACTACAGTCTTCTTCCAGGGGGAGTTCGTAGTAGCCGTTCTCGTCGGTCAAAACGACCTGGCGTTGGTTGCTGACCATCACGCCGGGAACGCCACGGGTGCTTCCTTGTTCGTAGATGTAGCCACGGGCTGTTTGTTTTATCGGGTGCATGGGTGGAGTGGTTTGGGGGTTTAGGACAAATTCAGTCAGATCGTCCTCTCGAATTTTCTGTTTCCTAACCGCGGTAGCGGTTAAATTTAGAATAGTCCCAGTCGTCCGGGGATTTTGGGGATTTAGATGAGTTCCACAACCGCGGTAGCGGTTGAACTGTGTCGGAATTTGTTCAACCGCTACCGCGGTTGTGGCCATTTCGCCTACGCTTTTCCCCGGACTACCGGGGCTATTCTAAATTCAATCGCTCCGCGATTAGACTATGGCCAAAACCATTAAAAATAGGGATAAATAGAACAACTTACGTACCTGAACTCCCCGAAAGTTTCAAACTTTCGGGGAGCGGTTTTAGATCAGTGGTAACCCTAGACCATTTCTTCAGGCCGGACCCACTCATCAAATTGCTCGCTGGTCAACAAGCCCAAATCGATGGCGGCTTGTTTCAGTGTGGTATTTTCCGCGTGTGCTTTTTTGGCAATGTTTGCCGCGTTGTCGTAGCCAATTTTGGTATTCAGCGCCGTCACCAACATCAGGGAATTGTTGAGTTGTTCGGTGATGCGGGCGTAGTTGGGTTCGATGCCCACCGCGCAGTTGTCGTTGAAGCTCACACAAGCATCGCCGATCAGGCGCGCTGAGGTCAGGAAGTTGAAGATGATGACGGGTTTGAACACGTTGAGTTCAAAATGGCCGTTCATGCCGCCGATGTTGATGGTTACGTCGTTGCCCATTACCTGCGCCATCGCCATGGTCATGGCTTCGGATTGGGTAGGGTTCACCTTGCCGGGCATGATGGAAGACCCTGGCTCGTTGGAAGGGATGATGATTTCACCGATTCCCGAACGTGGGCCAGAAGCGAGCAAACGAATGTCGTTAGCGATTTTCATCAAGGCTACCGCGACCGTTTTCAACGCACCGTGGGCTTCTACCAGGGCATCGTGGGTAGCCAATGCTTCAAATTTGTTGGGCGCCGTAACGAAGGGCAGGCCGCTTAATTTTGCGATGTGGCTCGCTACGTTTTCAGAGTAGCCAGGAGGGGTGTTCAATCCCGTACCTACTGCCGTACCACCCAAGGCCAATTCCGCCACATGCGGCAAAGTATGTTTGATGGCGCGGATGCCGTAGTCCAATTGCGCTGCGTAGCCCGACAATTCCTGGCCCAAGGTCAGCGGGGTGGCGTCCATCAAGTGGGTACGACCAATTTTGACCACCTTCATGTACTCCGCAGACTTGGCTTTGAGGGTGTCGCGTAGCAGTTCGATGCCAGGGATGGTGGTTTCTACCAAAATTTTGTAGGCGGCAATGTGCATCGCCGTGGGGAAGGTATCGTTGGAAGATTGCGACTTGTTCACGTCGTCGTTGGGGTGCAGTACCTTTTTGGCATCCTCCAAAGTCCCGCCGGTGAGGACGTGCGCGCGGTTGGCGATCACCTCATTGACGTTCATGTTGGATTGGGTACCGGAACCGGTTTGCCACACCACCAGGGGGAATTGGTCATCCAGTTTTCCTGCCGAAATTTCATCACACACCTGGGCGATCAAATCGGTTTTTTCCTTGGACAATTCCCCCGCTTCAAAGTTGGTAAAAGCGGCTGCTTTTTTCAAAATTGCGAAAGCACGGATGATCTCCAGGGGCATCAAGTGCCCACCGATCTTGAAATTTTCTTTGGAACGTTGGGTTTGTGCGGCCCAGTACTTATCAGCGGGTACATCTACGTAGCCCAAGCTGTCTTTTTCTTTGCGGAAAGCCATGATGTGGTCTGCTTAGCGTTTGGTTTAAAAAAGTGCCGCAAAGATAGGAAATTTGAGGAAGGTAAGGTGGGGAATGGGGCTGAGAATTATCAGGGATTGTGGCTATGTGGGTTGACATTTATTCCTTGTCCACCAATTCCAACCAATCCACGACGATCTTCTGCAAAGCCCCTTGTTTTGCTTGTACGTCATCCAGGTCTTTAAAAGTTGCAATCCGTCGGCCATCTTTGTAATCCCCTTCAAGCAGGCTTGATTGGTCATTTACTTTTGCCCCACTTGGAAATACCAGCATGATTCGCCCTTTGTGCAGGTTCATTACAATCAGGTCCCTTTTGTATTCTTTTGGGTCAAATTCTTTCATTTCTCCGGTGTAGTAAAAACTTGGATTGTTCCATTTTATCCTTTCGCCAACTTCGGGGTTGGTGCTTAATATAATTTGCCGCAAGGTTTCAACAATCTGGCCCACGCTTGGCTCGAGCTGCTGGATGTGTTCAGTTACTTGTTCTTGGTCGGTAAGGGTTGCTTTCATGGATGTTTTGCGTTTTGTTGAAAAACATTTTGTGTTTGTAAAAATATTAAAAACTTTTCGTTTGTCAAGTTTTACTCCTTATAATTTTTCATCGTGCCTTACCACAGTAGGTATTTATTTTTGGAATCAATGCGCCCAATTTTTGCTGGTGTACTTCCCGGACTTTTTCCAAGTCCAAAGTCCCTCCCAAGATCAGCATTTCCTTATGTTCAAATCGTTTCCCCAGTCTGTCGTCCAACATAATGGTTTGCATGCTTTGGGCAATGCCTATTTCGGCCAGAAATTCATTGGGGTGTCCGGCCGTACAAATCACCAATCCATATTTAATCGTTTTTATTTTTTGTGCATTGGCCTGATGCCCGTAGGCGTATCCGACGCAGTAAACCCGGTCAAACCAACCTTTCAATTTTGCAGGACAATCGCTCCACCAAACTGGGTATAAAAAGACAATACAGTCCGCTTGTTCTATCTTTTGGTGCTCGGAGAGGACATCCGTTGAAATGGGCAATTCAACTTTTGCAAATCCTTCGCGTTCATATTCTGCTTCGGTCATGTCGCTTTGAAAATCCAAGGCGTATAAGTCAGATACTTCTACCTCCCAGTTTTCTTTTGCAAACAATGCTTTTAGTTGTTCTAAGATGGTATTAGGTATAAGATTTTGTACTCGGGTGGCTGTATACGATTAGGATATTCATTTTTAATTGTTTTTATTCGCTCCGCAAACTCTCCACCGGGTTGGTCACAGCGGCTTTGACCGATTGAAAACCGACCGTCAAAAATGCAATCACCATCGCTGCCGCACCTGCCAGTGCGAACATCCACCATTGCATGTCAATCCGATAGGCGAAATCTGCCAGCCATTGCTGCATAAAATAATAGGCGATCGGCGAAGCAATGCCAATGGCCACGACGACCAATTTTAAAAAATCTTTGGTCAAAAGCCTTGTGATGCCTGCAACCGATGCGCCGAGGACTTTGCGGATGCCGATTTCTTTGGTGCGATTCAGCGTCGAAAGGGCGGCCAAACCAAATAAGCCCAAACAGGCCAGAAATACGGCAATGCCACCAGCCCAAGCAATGGTCGTGCTCATGCGGGATTCGGCCACATAAGATTTCTGAAGATTTTTATCCAAAAAAGTATAGCGGAAAGGCAAAACTGGCTCCACACTGGCCCAGGCGGCCTGCATTTGACTAAGTGCCTGCTGGGGGTCGCCGGGAGCGATGCGCACAAAAAACTGTTGCGGCAAGCGGCCGTGAGACATAAATAGCATCGGGTATACCTTTTCGTGGAGCGAACGGAAATGATAATCCTGCACCACCCCGATCACCACGGGATTGAGTTTGGGCTCCGCCACATTGTAGCCACTGAGTACCTGGCCGAGCGCGGTTTCGTTGGTCCAACCGAAATTACGTACGGCAGTTTCATTGAGGATAACTGAAGTCACGCTGTCCTGCACCCGGTTTGGGTCAAAATTTCGCCCGGATACCAGTGGTAGTTTTAGGACGCGGAGGTAGTCCGAGTCAATAAAATGTTCAAAAATATCGGTGGTTTTCCCTTGGTACTCAAACCGAGTGTTGCCCGCAATTGCACCCGCGCCGAGCGAAAATTCTGCGCCACTAACCCCAGCAATTTCCGGACGATTCGCCAGCGACTCACGAAAACGGGTGAGGGTTTTATTCGGGTCGACCGTGCCACTGGCATTCACTACCACTACGTTTTCCTGGTCAAAACCCAGGTCTTTCGAGCGCAAAAAATTCATTTGCCACAGCATGATGAAAGTGCAAGCCATAAAACCAACTGAAAGTACGAATTGAAAAGTGACCAGCGATTTGGTAAACCAGTTTTCCCCGCCAATTTTCAATTTGCTTTTTAAGGTTTCGAGAGGTGAAAAACCAGACAGTACGAAAGCTGGGTAAGTCCCTGCTAAAACGCCGACTACCACGGCGAGCCCGGGGATCAGCCAAAAAAGCTCGGGAAATTGTTTGAAGTTGAAACCTAATTGCTTGTCGGTTAAATCATTAAAAATAGGTAAAAGCACTGCGGCCAGCGCTATGCCTAGCACCATTGAAACGCAACTGAGCAAAATAGCTTCCACCAGGTATTGCCTGGAAAGTTGTCCCCGGCTCGCCCCAACGATTTTGCGCACCCCGATTTCGCGTGCTCGACCTGCGGAACGCCCGATGGAAAGCGTCGTAAAATTGATACAGGCGATGAGCAAAATAATGCCGCCGATGGCCAACAAAATCAGCGAAAGGGAGGGATTTACGCCTAAATTCTGGTCGTGGTGCAGCGACTGAATGGGCAAAAGGCCGAATGTGACGGGCGGTTCAGGCTTGTTCCACAGACCAGCTGTGCGGAGTGACTTTTCTACGTCGGGATAATATTTTAGGAAAAACTGATCCATCCGAGCCTGGTTTTTTGGCAAGCCAGAACCAGGACGCAACTCAACAAAAGTTTGCATCGACAATTGGCCCCAGTCCGTTGCGACTGCCCTGCCGCGTTCACTGGCGGCGAATTTTTCAAAGGGCATTAAGATGCCAAACTGGACGCTCGAATTGGAGGGTAAATCTTGGACGACCGAAGAGACGGTAAAAGGCTCGAAATGAGTGCCCCCGGATACATTGATTTCCAGTGTTTTGCCCATTGGGTTGGATTCCCCGAATAACTTTTGCGCCATTTTTTTGGTCAAAACAACGTTGTTCGCTGCGCCGAGCGCGGAGGTCGCATTCCCGTATAAAAAAGGAAAACTGAATAGCTCGAAAAATGCCGGGTCGACAAAGCTGGCCTGTTCTTCTACCACACCGTTCTGGGTGCGCACCAAGAAGCTTTCGCCTGCACCCTGCAATCGCGCAAACCGTGCAACATCGGGCAAATCGGCTTTCAAGGCTGGACCGAGCGGCATTGGCAAGTTGCTCATTTTTTGAGCGGGCTGGCCACTGATTTCACCGATGGCTTCATAAACCGCGTACAAACGATTGGCTTTCGCATGAAAACGGTCGAAACTGTACTCGTTGATGACGTCCAGCAAAAACAGCGCGAAACAGGCTAAACCGACGGAAAGGCCTACAATGTTGATGACGGAGATGCCCTTGTTTTTCCACAAGGAACGGAAGGCGATGGTAAGGTAATTTTGAATCATATCAATATGCTATTCAAGCAATGTGCCAAGTATTCAAGGCAATGATAATGAATATTTTAAAATAATTTCATGTAAAAAAAACGTCCGAAACTGAACTGGAAGTGTTCAATTTCGGACTAAGGGATGGGGGACCGGGTTCAATTAGGCAAAAGCCAAACTTTCAGCAAACAACCTTTCGGGTAAACGACGCATGATGGCTTCCTCGCCTGGTCCATGTCGCTCAATCGTTGCCTGATTGTCTTTAAAGTAAAAAATAGGGTAGGAGCCATTTTCACCTTGAGCCGCTTCGCAACGAATCACCACGGATAAGTGGCGCTGCCGGGCAAAACGATAAGCGCGATCCCAATCGGTGATGGATCCCAGACTGTCACCACTCAAATTGGCACTGGTACATAGAGGGGCACTGAAAGTATGCCCACAAAATAGCGCAGGGTCGGCCTGATGTGCAAAACTTTGCTCAACAGCTTTGAACAAATCCCGATGGGGGCCATCTACCAAAACGCCCTGATGGGTGCCTGCCCGTACCGCAGCAGAATTAAAGTTGGAGCGCCCAATCGCAAAACGGATAAAAGCACCCGTCAAACGGTTTAAATCTTCAGCCCGCTTCAGTTCATGGGGCAATGACCCAGGGCTGGCCAGGGCATGGAATTTTTGAATGTCGCCAATCGCGGTGCCGTAATTTTTTTGTGGCAAGCGCAATTTGGTCTGGTTGAGGCTTTCTACGCCTTTTTTGGTAGCAGGTGCCAGCAGTACAAATACGGCGGGCATTTGCAGGAGCAGTACGCCTTCTTTGGAATGCAGAGCTTCTAACGCTGCTGGAATGGCTTCTTGATCGAGGATTGATATTTCGCGCAATTTCATGTTATTGGGCTTTAGGGAATGAGTTTAATTGGTGGAAGCAATCAGGCGTTCAGCGCAGGCCGAACCATTCAGTAGCGAACCATATTGATGGATTCCGGGGGAGAGGCCCAATTTTTTCAAGGTTTGAAATACGGTAGCTGAGGCGGCCGTAATGACCCGGATGCCCGTCCGCCGCTCGGCCTCTGCCAAAACCGACAGGGAAGGCATCTGTACGCAGGCCGAAAGCACAATGGTGTCCACGCTATGGGGAATGTTGTCGAGCAATTGGAGTAAATGTTCGGGATTCAATCGGCCAACGGCGGCGTTGTCCGCTACACTCAAAGATTGAGCGGAAACGACCTCCAGCCCTTCTTGCTGTAGATAAGTACAAACTTTGTCTGTCAGGGCAGGCAGATAGGGCGCGATCAAACCAATGCGACCAGCATTCAAATCATGTAAAGTGTCTACCAAAGCTCCGGCACTGGTCAGTACTGGTGCCGCAATACCGGCCTCATGTAGTGTTTTTTTGAGTCGGGCTTCCGAGCGCCGATGGGCACCTGGCCCTTCGACCATGATGGCGACCAAACAGGCGTAAAGCGCAATATCGATCGAGGCATCGGCCAACTCTAAGGCAGCGCGATCGGCTTGGGCATTCATGGCCAGGAGTTCTTGAGGGTCCACTCGCTTCATCCGCACGCGGCTGGAATGAAAACTGAATCGCTCGGGCAAGGAGGCTTCTCTGGCTTTAAAAAGGCAGGGAAGTTCCTTCTCCATTGTGACATTTGAACTGGGCACAATCATACCGATGCGGATCGGATCGGTGTAGGTTTGAGATGTAGGGTTCATGGTGAAAAATCTGGGTGATTAATAAGGTTTACCCCGACATGTGTTGCAGGAACCCAATTCGTACCAAGATTTTCCATTTTTTTTAGGAGGGCTGAATTTACCTGGCTTGCGACACCACCTGATAACTATACGCAATCCCCGTCGCTACACTATTGAAATTATCCCCGGATTTGATTTTTTCTGATCCAAATAATCTAGTGAAAATGTTGCTGAGCGGCCGGACATACGAAGTTCCGCCAGTCATAAAAACCGTGTCAATATCTGCAAAATCAATGTTTTGGCTCTTCAGGAACGCATGCAAGTAAGCCTCAATTTTAGCGACATTTTTGTGGATGATGGCGCATTCAAAGTCTTCAATCGAGATGGCTTCATCGATCTGGATGTCAAATTCATTAAAAGCAAAGCTGGAAACATCCTGATCCGTTAAGCCAAATTTTGCCTTTTCAATTTGTTTGAAGAGGATATAACCCAGGTTTTTTTCGATCAAGGTCAGCAGGTTTTTTACCCGATAATCCCGCCCCGACGAGAAGTAGGATTTGCTGATGGTGTTGCGCCATTTGTAAGAGTCCAGGAAGTTCATTTTTTCCCAGGAACAAATGTTGGTGAAATAGGAGAGGGGCAAATCAATCCATTTTCCTTCCTCCAATTTTTCCTTCACGCCTCGGCCAAAATGCGGCGTACCCCGGTGCCACATGATGTCAGAATCAAAACTATCGCCTCCGATGTAAATGCCGCCTTTGGCCAACATGTCGCCACTGCGGTCGGGATTGTTGATGGCGTCAGGTTTGAGTTTCATAATGGAAAAATCCGAGGTACCGCCACCAAAGTCTGCCACGAGTACCAGTTCTTCTTTGGTGATTTGGCGCTCATAGGTGAATGCGGCGCCGATGGGCTCCATTTGGAAATAAAAGGTATCAAAGCCCGCAATGCGTACTGCCTTGGCCAGGCGGTCTTGGGCCAAACGGTCTTTTTCGGGGGTTTCATCAAAAACTACGGGACGGCCAATCACTGCAGTGGTGATGTTGGTGCCTAAAAAATCATCGGCTTGCTTTTTTAAGTGGAGCAGAATCAAGGAAACCAAATCCTCGGCTTTGTAGAGTTTGGTAAAAATCCTGGTGCCCAAGAAGCTTTTATTCGGCAGTACCCTTTTGATGGATTTCATAAAGCGGCCTTGCATCCTACTTTCCACATACGCTTCCACGGCTGCATCTCCCACTAAATAAGTTACCGGAGCATTCGGGATTTGTGCGTCTGGAAAAAACAGCAGGGAAGGGATGGTGAAAATTTTCAGCACACTATTCGTTCGGATGTCCAGAATGGCTAAGGCCGAGTTGGTGGTGCCAAAGTCAATACCGTAGATAAAATGATTCATGGGGTAAAGGTATTAGACTTGTTGTAACGGGAGACTGCTTGGCTCAAAAATGGTCTTTTTTCCCTGCTTTTCGTTTATTTTTTCGTCCGTAGCGCTGCTACGCACTCTAAAATAAGCCTCAATCAGGAAAAAAATCCCTTATTTTTGATCTCAAGCGCTCCCGTTACAACAAGTCTATTAAAAAGCACTCAGCCTTTTCGCCGCACAAACCCATTTGGATACATAATCGAGACCAACACCACAATCAGCAAAAAATTATACTCCCATCCATTGCGCCCGCCTCCGACTACAAACCAACCTTCTTTAAAATGCACCATCACAATGCCAACCAACAGGACGGAAATGGTCACAATGGCGGCAGGTTTGATGTATTTATCAAGCAATAGGCAAATGGCAGCAACTACATGCGATAGTTTGATGGCCCAGGCCAAAGGCACACCGATTGGCGCAAAACCAACGGTATTGAGATACAAATTGCCAAAATTATTGACGTCACCCGTGAAAATGCTGGGTAGGCTGTGGGTCAATAAAATAATTGCAACGGCAGCGCGGAGTAAGAAGGTGGAGTTG
The DNA here is from genome assembly GCF_041740695.1 of Haliscomenobacter sp. Classification (GTDB taxonomy): domain Bacteria; phylum Bacteroidota; class Bacteroidia; order Chitinophagales; family Saprospiraceae; genus Haliscomenobacter. The sequence goes on from NZ_JBGSLK010000045.1 coordinate 44,060, forward strand.
GTGAAATTCATGTTGGGCATTGATTTAGAGACGAAAAGGTACACTTTCTCCTCAGGATTTCATTCCATAGGGCGTATTTTTTCAATTGCCCAATCCCCAAAATTTATACAAGTACTACACTAAAACAGGCTGATGCCGCCAGCTACCTTTTTTCTCCAAGTAAGGCCATCCAAAGGCGGTGACATTCAGCAGGATCATCAACGCCGCAAAATAATGCAAACCCATTGCAACCCCAATCCCCAGGTGCATGCAACTTACAAGGAGTAGGAAAACGGGGCGGGTTTTACGGAACCAGATAAAGATGGGATAACCTAATTCTATCACCAATACCGACCAGCCCAGGACTACTGAAAGCCAGGGTACCGTTGCCAGCCAGGTCATATCCAACTGGTAAAACCCGGGTATAGATAGGGCTCTCCAGACGGCCTCGCCGTTCCACCAATGCAGGCCTAAGGTCTTTGGAAAACCGCCAAAAAAATAAATCAAACAGAGGTGGAGCTGCAAAAGCCGCATGAAAAAGATGGGAACGGTGCCAGGGTTTTGAGCCCTGCTCCGCAAATAATTGTCCAGGGAATAAAACTTGCCCAGGGGCATGATCACCGCGTAAAACAAAGCAGCCGTAGTGAAGTAATCCACGCCATACATGAACATTTTGCCCGCATTGAAAAACATCAAATGGATCAAAAGGGCCAGGATGGACATGAGCCGGGTCTGGAATCCGACCCCCAACAGGATTAATACGAGGATAAAAAAGAAAAATAAAGCATAAATGGCCTCGACTTCAGCGACGCCCCAGGTTGCAATCGCATCGCTGAACCAGCTGAGCCTCGGCATATAATCCGCTAGTAAAATGGCCGCAACATCCCCTTTAACGAAGCCCTGGCTACCAAATATATTCAACAGATCGTTGTAAAGGGACCAAAATTTAAGCAGGCAAAAAACGGCAATTGTGATCCGAAAAAAAGCCATCACCTTTCCAGAGCTTGGCGCGAAGAAGAATTGGTCAATTTGGGAGAGGATGGTCTTTGTTTTCATGGTTTAGGTGGTGTTTTGGGTTTATTCATTGTTTTCACCGTCCAATTCAAATTCATACCGCACGGATTCGATGAATTTGGCGCGCTCACCCTGGCGGTAGGCTTCCATACTGGGTTGCAGGTGGCTGCCGATCACTACCGTAATTTTGTTGTGCCCGGGATTGAGTTCGAGCATGCGGATGGCCCAGCCATAAGCGAGCAGCGGGCGAATTTCTTCAAAATTTTTAAAGGTGTTGAAGTTGACGTTGAATCGGTCCAGGCCCTCTCGGGTATTCAACATGGGTAGGGAGGCGGTGGAACGCCCAGCCGCATCCGTCAATTCAAAGGCTGCGGACACCGCCGAAGGTACATTCGGTGCAAACAGGCCATAGCCCGTATCAATTCCGGCCAGATGAGCATAGGGCACAAAAACGTAAGGCACGCGGGTCGGTAAATAATTTTTGATGGCCGTAAATACGCGCTTTCCATTGTTGGAGAGTTGGTCAAAAACCTCCGCTCTTTGGTATCCATTGAGCCCAAATAAATTGAAATTGACAATGATTCCAAGATGTAAGGCCAGAAATGCCAGGTAGCCTATTTTTTTATATGGATGCATGGAGCAGCATTTAAACCAGCACTCAGTGGAGCGAATTGCCCCACTGAGTGGCCGAGAAATTCCAGGTTATTTCAAATACTTTGCAACCAGACTCTTCACCTGTTCTTGGTTTGAAGCACTCAAGGCTTTGAGACTAACTATGGTGTTAATGGTGTAGCAGTTGTTATCTGTGCTCACCGTGTGGCAGGTAGCGCTGGCTTGGGTCGTAATTTTTTTTCCAGCAATTTCTTTCACCTTCAGATTCACCCCCGTAAGACGCCCATAGTTTTGGTCGTTTCTGGCGGTATTGACGGATACGTTGTAGGCGGTGTCCTTCTCTTTTTTCAACAGGTTTAGTAAGGCTGCTTGGTCAGCTGGTGACATTTTTAGGGAGGTAAACAGGTAAGTCCCGTTTTTTTCCATTACGCCGGGTAGTTTTTCAGCATTGCCTTGTGCCTGCACTTCCGGAGTCATCAAAAAAGTGGCCAATAACACGACAAAACCTGCAATCAACTTGCTTGAATTGGTCATAAAAAAGGTTTTAAGGATTTAATGAATGAATGAATTGTAAGTGCCCCCGGTTTCAGGGACTACCCCAATCGTTCACAATTGACTCCCCAAAATTGCAGGTATTTTAAGTCAATGTCTTCACCCATTTGGGTGATTTTTTGAGAAAAAAGAGAACCTTTTAAGCCATTCTTAATCCATTAGGGTACATAATCGCAAGCAACACCACGATCAGCAAAAAATTATACTCCCATTTCCTCCCGCCGCCAACTACATACCAACCTTCCTTGAAATGTAACATCACAATGCCAGCCAAGAGGATGGAAATGGTTACAATCGCAGCAGGTTTGATGTATTTATCGAGCAAAAGGCAAATGGCGGCAGCGACGTGCGAGAGCTTGATGGCCCAAGCCAAAGGCACACCGATTGGCGCAAAATCAACCGTATTCAGGTACGGGTTATTACAAATATTTTTCAACAAGGCTCTTTACCTTTGCTTGGTTTGCTGCACTCAAGGTTGGAAGCTTAACTAAGGTAGTAATGTTGAAACATTGGTTATCGTGGGTCAACGTATAACAGGTTGCGCCGACCTGGGTTGTAATTTTTTTTCCGGCAATTTCCTTTACTTTTAAGTTAACTCCCTCCAGACGACCGTAACTTTGGACATTACGTTCGGAATTCACCGTTAGGCTGTAGGACGACTCATTTCCCTTCAGCAGCTTCATCAAAGCTGCTTGGTCAGCCGGCGACATCTTCAGCGCGGTAAACAGATAAGTTCCGTTTTTTTCCATTACGCCGGGGAGTTTTTCAGCATTGCCTTGTGCCTGCACTTCTGGCGTCACCAAAAAAGTGGCTACTAAGATTACAAAACCTGCAATCAACTTGATTGAATTGGTCATACAAAAAAGGTTTTAAGGAATGAATGAATGGATTGTAGGCGCTCCCGGTTTCAGGAACTGCCCCAATCGTTCACAATTGACACCCCAAATTGCAGGTATTTTAAGATGAGGTCTTCATCCATTTGGGTGATTTTTTGAGAAAAAAGAGTTACTTATTCCAACGCAGCAAGGATTTTGCTCATAATGTTATACGACCTTCGATGACCGTATCCTTGCCCGTAGGCACTGGATGTTAAGGCAATGACCATTTCTTTTTCAGGAATGACGATTAGATGATTGCCTCCATTTCCAGACGCAAATAGATAGTTTATCTTTTTTCCTCCGAAAGTTCGCTGAGATTTATACCACAGCATGCCGTAAGCGTCCCCATAAGGGTTATTGTCGGAAACATCAAAGGTTTCCTCCGACAAATTCTTGATGTAATCCGGGTCAATGATTTGTGTGTTCGCCCATCTTCCCTCGTTTACGACTAACAGTCCGAGTTTAGCAAAATCCAAGGTTGACAGGTACAAATTACCCGCAGCGCCGGTCTGGTGTGCTGCATTCGTGTACCAATAGAACTGTTCTATACCTAAGGGGCCAAACAGTTTTTTTTGCGCATAATCCTTAAGGCTCATCCCGGATTTCTCCTCGATGATGGCAGCAATCAGCAGGGGGTTGATGTCGGCATAGACCCACTTTTTCCCGGGTTTGGAGCTTAGGGGAACAGCGAGCAGATACGCTCTCCAATCGGCTCTGGCAATCCAGTTGACAGCGTGGCCAATGGCTTGGGAACTATCTGAATCAGCATCCAATCCGGAGGACATACTCAATAGATGTTTGATTTTTATCTGCTTATAATCTTCATTCAGGGACGGATATTTGTGTTTAGAAAAAAACGAATACACATCCTCCTCTACATTTTGCACCAAGCCTTCCTTCAGTGCGATGCCCAAAAGTAAAGCGGTTACGCTTTTTCCTGCCGACCGGATGTCATGAATGGAATTCCGCCAAAACGTATTGAAGTATTCTTCGATGACCAGTTGATTGTTTTTTATGACGACTAATCCCCTAAAGTCACGAGGTGGGGTGTCATTGATGGACCGTAAAAGGTTTTTAATTGAATCTTTGTTAAAACCTGACTCTTCCAGGGCCGCAAAAGGCAGCTCAGGGATGGGTGGTCTAAGTTTATCCGCTGCTTGCGTGTGCCCATTCGAAAAAGACAACAAGCATAAACCTAAAATTAGAATGAATGGTCTCATGTGTTTATTATTGTTACTGTCATACCCCACGCGGTGTATAACGCTTTGCTTTTGCAATTAACGGACATATCCCAATTGGCATTGCGCAATTTCCTCAACTGTAATTTAAACCCCGCGCGGGGAGGACAGGTGATTTTTGTCTCTTTCTTTTTTCGCCCTACTGCGTTGCAAATGCTCGCCGTAGCTTTGCTACGTCTGCGCTTTGCGCCTTGTAGGTCAAAAAAATAAATTCGCCAAAATTTCACCTGTCCTCCCCGCGCGGGGTTCAACAAAATGCCAACTACATTGCCAAACCAAACATATACTCAAAATAAAATTGCAATCGATTGCATGAATTCAGAGCATTGTTGTAAAATTGCTTTGATCACAACATTTTTATACCAACCAAAGGTGAAAAATCATGAAACAATTGACCAAAAACCATCTGTTAGCAATCTGCCTTTGTCTGCTAACGAGCTATACGCTTATAGCTCAAAATCTCATTCCCAATCCCGGCTTTGAAGCGGGTACTGGCAAAACTTTTACCAATTGGAGCATTTTCAACGAAATCAGCGGCACCTTTTCGGAAGCTGTTGCCCCCGGTGAATTTAGAAGCGGCAGCAGAGCCTTGAAAGGGCAAGTGACGCAGGCTGGGCAAGCTTGGCAGTTGCAGTTGGCGAGCGATTTGATTCCTACTCAGTCGGGTGAGGAATATACCTTTTCCATTTGGGTGAAAGGCGCGAATGCAGGCACGCCGATCCGTTTTTCTTCCCAACCCAACGCTTTGTACTCCGCGGATTATACCGTGAGTACTGAATGGACACAATTGACTTGGACCTTTACCGCGAATGAGGAGATGACGAGAATTGTACTGGACATTGGTGCACAAGTGAACACGTATTACCTGGACGACATGTCTTTGAGAGGTCCTGCGGGTGGCGCGGCAAATTGCCAATTGCTTGACAACGGCGATTTTGAAATGTACAATCCTAGCGATAGTATATTTACAGGTTGGGCTTATTTCAACCAAAATGGCGGAAGCAGCTTTGGCGTAGCCACGGGTGACAATGCCTATGATGGCAATAGTGCTTTGCGGGCGATCAATGCTGGCGGGATTGCCAGGTGGGGATTACAAGTTGGAACGCCCGCTTTTCCTACCGTGAATGGACAAACCTACACCTTGAATATTTGGATCAAGGCACGGGTACCTAATGCGAATTTCATCCAGTTTTCCACCCGAGATGGGAACGCGGCGAATGAAGGACAATACACCAATTCTGCAAGTAGGATAAGTGGGGATTGGACGATGCTGTCTTATACCTTTACGGCGATTAGCGATGCGACGGTAATTACCTTAAATCTTGGAGACGAAACCGCAAATACCTATTACATCGACGACATTTGTGTGGTCTATCCAGAAACAACCGACAACTGTTTGCCGCTTAACAACAATGGTTTTGAAACCCATGATACCGGGAGCAATACGTTCAGTAGTTGGACCTATTACAACCGTGAAAACGGTAGTTCTTTTGGCGTTACGATGGATACCTCGAAGGTCTACAGCGGTTCAAATGCGCTAGTCGCCCGTACTGCCACCAACACCTTAAGCTATCAGCTTCAAATGGCCAGCCCGTCTTTTTATACCTTATCCGGCGGTACGTACCGATTTAAGATATGGATTAAAGCAGACAGCGCGAATGTCAACACGATTCAATTTTCCCTTAGAAACGCGGCTAGTCCCTTCAATTCAGAAGCTCAATACACCACCTCGGCCAGCACAATCGGAAAAGAATGGATGCAGGTAACTTATGAATTCAAAGCTTTTAGCCCTCGCTCGCTGGTCACCCTCAACTTAGGCGGCAGCGTAGCCAATACGTATTACATTGATGAGGTTTGTCTGGAGGTGGTATGTGGTACCAGCTACAGCGCGCCGGCAACTCAAGTACCGATTGCGTCGGGCAAGTCGAAGTTTTTAGGAAACGTCTACGCTGGTCATGCGTTGCCAGACTTTGAAAAATATTTCAATCAAGTGACACCAGAAAACTCCGGCAAGTGGGCTTCGGTAGAAGTACAAAGAGATTCGTTCAACTGGACTGCGCTAGATCAAGCCAGGCAGTTTGCGAAAAACCAAAACTTCCCTTTCCGGTTCCACGTGATGGTCTGGGGTGCACAACAACCCGCATGGTTGGAGAATTTGCCGCAAGCGGAGCAAGTGGAAGAAATCAAAGAATGGTTTGCCGCCGTGTCCACTCGCTACAGTGGCGAAAACGCTCCCGAATACTTGGAGGTGGTGAATGAACCGCTGAATCAGCCGCCTTTCTACAAAGCTGCCTTAAGCTCCTTAAACACGGAATTGAACACCGCAGCTGGCGAATACGATTGGATTGTGAATGCTTTTAAGTTAGGCAGACAATATTTCTCTGCCCAAACCAAACTGATGATCAACGAGTATGGGATTGAAAACACCCCGGGCCTCAATGGCCGTTACGCCGATATCATCCGTTTGCTGAAAGTTGATGGCTTGGTAGATGTAGTGGGTATGCAAGGCCATACCTTCAGCACCCGCAAATACGGCGGCACTTACACGGCATTGAACAACAACCTAAAAAGCAATCTGGACAATTTGGCGCAGTTGGGACTGCCCATTCAGATTACGGAATTGGATATTGAAGGCGACATGTACTTTGATGCAAATGGCGAACCACAAGATGGAGGCACCACCGCCCAAAAAGACAGCTTCCAACTCTCGGAATACCAGCGAATTTTTGACATCTACTGGAATCATCCATCGGTTATTGGCATCACACTTTGGGGCTGGCGACCCGGCCTGTGGCAAAACGACGCGGCGGCTTATCTGCTTGATCCTTGTACCGGGCAAGAGCGCCCTGCTTTGCAGTGGCTGAATACTGCGATTAGAGCCTCCTCGCCTCCCGTGAATATTCCCACCAGCTTAAAGGAGATCGAGTCGTCCATACCATTGCGGGTGTATCCTACGGTGGTTCAAAACGAATTGACCATCGAAGGGTTGGCTCAAAATAGAGGCCTTGTTCAGGTTTTTGACCTCAATGGGCGGCTAGTAAAATCGTTTACTCATCCTTTGAATGACGATCGAATCAGGGTCAATGTGGGGGCATTACCCCGGGGGATGTACATCGTTCGGGCAGGTAGAGCAGCTCAAAAAATCATCAAGCAATAGGGTGGAGGTATTTTAAATATGCTCTGAAAGGGAAGCTGCCGCAGTGTGGCTTCCCTTTTATTCAGTAGTTGAAATTTTTTACTATTTTAATTTTTTATATATAATATTATAATCTCCATTGTTGTTGGTTGAAAATCCACTAAGGGTAAGTGTGTCATTAGAAACCTTCAGTTTTTCACATCTTTTCGTTTCAGGTAATGTTAAAATTATATCACCTGATTTGAGGTCTCTTATGTTGTTATTATCGAAATGGCAGTTTTCTGAGACCTCAAAATTTTCAAATTTCGGTTTGTTTTCCGTCCCTTCTTCTACAAATTTAACTGTTGAACTCACAAATTCTGCTGTACGATACGGATATTCAATCTCTTTCCATTTTCCTTGTAATTGTTCCATAGTTTTACTTTTAGCCATTTTTATTTTCTCAATTTCATTTTCCTGGTTTTCCTTTCTAAGGAGTTCATTCTGCTCAGAATTGGGTAGCTCATTTTCTCTATTTTTATTCTTACAGGAGACAATAAAAACCATAAGAATAATTAAAAAGGACTTGATTTTCATGTTCATGATTTTTTAGTTTAAATTAAACATTATTTTTACAAAATGTTAGCTGCTATCCCTTTTTTCTGAAGTCTATTTGTTGCTCATTGCCAGTGTAAGTAGAAAACAACTTTCTGTCAATGCCCTCATACTATTGTTTTCCATTATATTTATGTTGGATGTTTTGCCATGATACTGCCTTTTTTCTGTTTCTAGTTGGTGTCACCTTTTCAGAATCAGCTTCCATGATCACAACGGCCTGAAAATTTTCCGTTGTTCGGAATTCATGTTTTATGCCTGCGGACACAACGAATGATTCTTTTAATTTCAATGCAAAATTAGTCCAAGTCAATCATGGGTTTGTTACACGATTATCTACTTGATTTATATAATTCACACATTTTTTAAGCATTTTAGTTTATCTGTGGTACGGTTGTACCGTGAGGGACGAAACGTGGATAGCAACGGGAAACGCCAGATGTAACCCGAGTCCCGCTAGGGACGAAACATGGGTAGCAACCGATCACCCCCGGATGATTCCCGAGTCCCTTTAGGGACGAAATATGGGTATCGTGGTAATATGGAGGGGTTTATGATAAAGATTGCCCCTCAAACCCATCCCGTATTGCCGCTTCAAGTACATCCAGCTTGATGTCTTTTAGCGCTTTAAACTTAATGCAATACCCGGTTACGCTGGCCTTGCCAAGGCTTTCGCCATAGGTTCTGGCCAAGTAGGTCTTGTCTTTGAGGCCCAGGATATAGACCGAGATGCCAGTTGTGTTGGCACTCAAACCAATTTGATAAAATTCCCTGCTGCTTCCATCCGCATATTGGATGGTATAAAACCCATAGCCGATATTCGGGTTGGCAATGGTTTTGCCTTCGCTGTTTTTACCATCGTTGAACCATACTCTACATCCAGGCGACACTTGCAGGCTGAGCTGGTGCAAGGATTGCAGGTCACTTCGTTTGGGCTCGGGTTGGCTGGCGATGTAGGTGTCGATTTGTTCTGGTATGGTCATATAAAATTGCTGGTTGATTAATCGCAAAATAGAAGCTGGGCTTCTAATTTACAAAAAAATCAGGCTGTTGAATTTTTATCTTTATCCAGAACATTGTCAATACCAGTATCCTTATGGCGAACACCTACACCCAGATTCACATCCACTACGTATTTGCACCCAAATACCGGAAGGCTACCCTGGACAAATCCTGGCGACCCGATCTTTTTTCCTACATCACTGGCATCGTGCAAAACCACGGACATAAAATGCTCCAGATCAATGGTATGGCCGATCATGTGCACATGTTGATTGGCCTTCGCCCAACTCAGTCCGTCGCCGAGCTGATCAAAGAAGTCAAAGAAGACAGCTCCGGCTGGATCAACGAAAACCGTTTGGTGCGGCATCATTTCAAGTGGCAGGAAGGCTATGGCGCATTTTCGCACAGCAAAAGCCAGGTGCAACGGGTGATTAAATACATTCAAGAGCAGGAAACCCATCATGCCAAGATCAGCTTTTTGGAGGAGTATGTGGATATGTTGAAAAAATTTGGCGTGGAATACGATGAACGGTACATTTTTAGGGTGCTGGAATGAAACAAAATCGCCCTGAATAATTACACTGCCCCTCACGGTTGCTACCCATATTCCGTCCCTACGGCGCTACCCACGTTTCGTCCCTACGGCGCTACCCACGTTTCGTCCCTACGGCGCTACCCACGTTTCGTCCCTACGGGACTCGGGTTGCATCTGGGGCTTTCCCGTTGCTACCCACGTTTCGTCCCTAGCGGGACTCGCGCTATGTTTGAAATGGCGGGGAATAAAAGAAGAAAGGATAACCAAATTGCCCCTAAAATTATCATTGTCCATTGAACCCGACGTTGGTAAAGAGATAGCCTCACATACCTCCAGATACAGCCCGAATCCCGTAAAGACGAAACATGGGTTGTCAAAAACGCCAGATGCAACCCGAGTCCCGCTAGGGACGCAATATGGGTAGCAACCGATCACGCCCGGATGATTCCCGAGTCCCGTAGGGACGAAAGGTGGGTAGCCGTAGGGACGAAAGGTGGGTAGCAACCGTAGGGACGCAATATGGTAGCGAGAAACGCCAGATGCAACCCGAGTCCCGCTAGGGACGAAATATGGGTAGCAACCGATTATCCCCCAGATGATTCCAGAGTCCCGTAGGGACGAAATGTGGGTATCGTGGTAAAATAGAGGGGTTTTGCTGAGTCAAGGGATTTAGGATGAATCCTGCGAGTGTTGCTTTTATTGAAAAGAACCCTTATTTTACAGGAAAAACAAGACAACTTCAAAAAAAACTGTATGCCCTCTTCAGCTGAACACAAACCCATCAAAGCAACCGATGTGCGCATTGCCGCAGAGCGCTTTTATGTCCTGCTGGAAGATGGTCGCGAAATGGGTATCCCTTATGATTGGTACCGGCGGCTCGCTGAAGCTACGCCGGAACAATTGAACAACTGGCGTTTGATTGCCGGAGGGCAGGGGATTTCCTGGGAGGATTTGGATGAGGATTTGTCGGTGCTGGGGCTGCTGGAGGGGCGGAGGAGTGTGAAAAGGGAGATAGTTTCTGAATGATACCTGTCTCTTTCGACTTCGATCATTTTTTGCAATGAGTCATATGTGCAGGGTGACCGATAGAGTGTCTTATCTCTTATATTTTGTCAGCAGCTTTTTGATTTCACCAGCCGTTGGAATTTTCCCTTTTAACTGTTCTGGCAACTCATGGGTGAGCTTATATTCTGCAACTCCGATGGGTTTGCTGCTTGTTCTCAATGCATACTCTACCTCAATATCGTCTTTTTCAGGGCAAAGAATGATCCCAATGGTTGGGTTGTCATCTTCTTGTTTGACTTGTTCATCCAACAATTCCAGGTAAAAATTCATTTTCCCAGCAAATTCTGGCTCAAATTCCACCACTTTTAAATCAACAACTACCAGACATTTGAGAATACGGTGATAAAACAGGAGGTCGACGAAATATTCTTTTTCATTAAGTCTAAGACGGTACTGGTTGCCTATGAAGCAAAATCCATAGCCCAATTCCATCAGTAAATCCCTGACATTTTCGATCAGTCGATTCTCCAATTCTCTTTCTAACACAGGTTGAGTGATGCCAAGAAAATCCAGGTTATATTCGCTTTTCAAAGCTTCAACAGCCTGTTCTGATAAGTGTGCTGGAAGGGTTTGCTGAAAATTATTTTGCTTTGCATTCCCTAAATGATGCTCGTAAGCCTTTGCTTTTATTTGATTGAGAAGAACTGCCCGGCTCCAACCCAGGTTTACAGTTGATTGGAGGTAGTATTTTCGCTTTTCTTCTTCCTTCACTTTGTGGATGGCCAATAAATTCTGCCCCCAGGGAACCTGTAAGGCCAGTTCTAAAAGATCAGGTTTATCATTGTATTCAAGGTAGAACTGCCTCATATTCCATAGGTTCTGCGGAGAATATCCCTTAACCCCATCAACAATCTTATTCAGATCTTTTGAAAGGGTATCAACAACTGCCTTTCCCCATCCATTTTTCTCTTGACTTTCAACGATGAGCTTTCCAATACTAAAATTCAGTAAAATATGATGTTTGTTCAAAGATTGGTATGCCCTGTAGCGTGCTGCATGGATTATTTCCAGGATATTTTTCAACAACTCATTATAGTTGGCAAATTCATCGATTTCCATACGCTTGTATAAATTCTCCAACAGCTGTTAGAGATTTGATTTGGACAAGTTATTAAAGAGTTGAATTTCTTTCACTGTCTGAAATCAAAACGCAGAATTTGGATGTCGCCACTGCTTTTGGTGGAGGGTTCTTGTGGCTTCAGTGCCGAATTTTCCACTTCCTCTAGGATAGTCGAAAACAACCCACGAGCAATCTCCACATCTTATCCCAGATACATGAGCACTACATCGAAGATGGGAGCGGCGATAAATATATCTGATTTTTTGTTTGATTTATATTGCAAGATAAACTATTTTAATGAATTTTGATTCTTTTTGATCTTTTTATTTTGATAGGTCAACACAGAATAACTCCGAAAAAAGTGCATGACTTCTCCAACTGAATCCAAAACCATCAAAGCAACCCAGCTGCGCATTGCCGCAGAGCGCTTTTATATCCTGCTGGAAGATGGCCGTGAACTGGGCATCCCGTATGATTGGTATTGGCGGCTCGCCGAAGCTACACCGGAGCAATTGAATAACTGGCGCTTGATTGCCGGAGGGCAGGGGATTTCCTGGGAGGATTTGGATGAGGATTTGTCGGTGCTGGGGCTGCTGGAGGGGCGGAGGAGTGTGAAAAGGGAGATTGTTTCTGAATGAGCTGGTATTTGTCAAGCTCGATTACTTTCAATCAAGACTTCTAGGCTTATAAATAACTCTTTGGGACATTGTTTTGGGCTGTGTTCCTTGAATAGTGACTTCATATTCTTCGATTTGTTGTCTCGAAACTAAGTCTTTTATAGGTATGGGGTCTAAAAAAAAACTCCTAAAGTTCTTTTCAAAAGAATTAACTGAATCATAGTATGGCATCGAACTCCATTCAGGACTCTTTCCTCGTTCTAGTTTAACATTACCTAATTCGCCTGATTTGAAATAAGAAAGGAAAAGATAAAAGTCAGCAATAGGTATTCCTTCTATGATGCGACCAGCAAAATGAGGGAAATTGACAACAATAATTTTCTCAATTCTCCGACCCTCTCTTTTACCCAAACTACCTTCAAAATTAACCCAATTATTTTCCAAAAATTGAGCTTTTCTTGAGACTTGACTCTTTGCTTTTTTAATTATTTGAAAGGAGTTATATAAGTCCGTAGCCTCTAATGGATAGGTAATACATTTTACTTCAGCAATTATTAAAGTTGTTTCTGTTTTTAATACTAGATCAATTTCTTCCTCTAGCCTATTACCACTAGAATCAACGAATGAGAATTTTGATCGATCAATGATGCTAAATTTTGCAAATTCGTTTAATGCCTCAGTTTTTAAAAAATTAGTAATGTATTTTTCAAACTGGAGACCTCTTTCAGATAAGTCGCAGTTGCCTGACACAAGCCATCGGTCTATTAAATAAAGCATATTCGCGCTTTTAATATTTGGATGGGAAAGGGTGTAATTCAAATTGTCGCACCTCATCATTAAGCTGCGGATTTCCTGAAAATATTAGTGATGAGATCGAATTTTTGGCTGCGTAAAGCGACCCTAAGTTTGATCATCTTATCGCAACCATCATCAGACCAGCGTTG
>NZ_JBGSLK010000046.1:0-52401 GCF_041740695.1 Haliscomenobacter sp.
GCGGTGGCGGTGGTTACGGCGGTGGTCGTGACGGCGGCTACGGTGGTGGTCGTGACGGTGGCGGTTACCGGGACAAAGGCGGCAGTGGCGGTAGCTACGGCGGCGGCAGTTTCGGCGGCGGCGGTTACCGTGACAACAAAAGCAATGACTACGGCACCAATGACCGTTACAAAGAAGACGACGATCGGTATTAATCGATCAACACTACTCGTGTAAGGATAAAAAATGCGGGCACCTCTGGTATAAGAGGTGCCCGTATTTTGTTTTAAGAAATTATAAACCGCTCAAAAATTGAGCTTTAAAGTTGTTGGAAATATTTTTGTTTAAAAAATTTTAAAATCATTTGTTTTTTAAAACTTTTAATTTTATCTTTGTTGTGTTGCCAGCAGGTGCAGAGAGGGTTACCTACTCAACAACTGTTGAATGTTTTACTCGCTTAAAAAAACAACCATCATGGGCGCATCACAACCAAGATACTACACCAACCAATCCAATGAAAGCGGGCCGCGCCGTAATGGACGCCCCTCTGCTGGAATTGCAAACCACAACAATCCTGAAGACAATTATCCAAATTTGATTGACCTCGTTCGTCAAACCTGGATGGGCATCGGCAAGCTTTATGTTGCCGGAAAATATTTGGTGCACTCGATCAAGCACAATTTGTTTGAAAAACCACGGGTACCTTATTTTAAACTTGGTATTCTGGCGGTGGCCATGTTTCTGGTCTTTAAAGAAGACCTGCGCTTCACCCTGAACCTAAAACTACCCTCTTGGTTGATCGGGCGATCCGCACTAAATAGCGATCAGACCGGAGTAACTCAATTCGGAATGGCTCAATCGATTGCACTGCCGACAAAACCAAGCAGTACGGAGTCGACACGAACATCAAATCCGCAGGAAGCACAAATTGATGCCTACATCAAACGTTTCCGCAAAGTAGCCGTAACCGAAATGCAACTGTATGGAGTGCCAGCGAGCATCAAAATGGCACAAGCCCTGTTAGAGAGCCAAGCAGGTACCCTCAACGATGCTGTAGTAAGCAACAATCATTTTGGCATTCCTTTACGCAACACACCCGTAGCTACAGCATGGGAAAGTTGGAGGGCGCATAGCCTTTATCTGCGCAATGAACATCCTGAATTGTTTAAATATGGAACCAATTACAAACGTTGGGCCAAAGCTTTGGGGAAAATGAACTATAACCCCATGGATGATTACGCTCAACACCTTACCCAAATCATCGAACATTATCAATTGAATAAGTTGGATGCCATGTAGTGGGGCAAAAATAAATTGTTCATTTTGCCAAAGGATTAGATAAGACACTTGAAGTAAAACGTTTACTTATCTAATCCTTTGGCAAAATGAACAATTTATTTTTTTATCGCCCCTATGGGTGCAGAACTATGAGCTTGATGATTAAGAATAGTGCCGAATGATTTGTTTCAACCTTTTTAAAGCTGTTGAAGATTATTCAAACAAGCTCCACACCTAGTCTTTCCTATCTTGCTTTCCTTATATCTAAGTGGTTTTCTCATGAATGATGGGCCGTACCGACTGAGGACGGCCCTTTTTTATTGAAAAGCGATTTGGTCTTGGCTTCTTGATTTTGATCCATAAAATACCAACGCTTAAATTCCTTTCGTCGACTCTCTCCTGCTATCGGGCATTTTTTTCCATTTTTATCCAACACTTCTACTTCATCTGCGATTAAACAGGTTTACTGGGCAATAAAGCAATGTAATTTTGCACCCTTAATGTCCATCAAACTGTAAACATGAAATATTCTATCCTTTTCCTGATCGCAACCTTTTATTCTTGCTTCACATTTTCGCAAAACCCCAGCGATAAACCAGAAGGCAAACCCTCTATAAAGGGTAAAATTGCTGGTGTTTTAATTGATTCTTCAAGTCGTCAGCCCGTGGAGTTTGCTACGGTAATGTTGGTCGATGCTCAATCTCAAAATCAGGTCGATGGTTTGACTACTGATGAAAAAGGAGAATTCAAATTCAGCGAGATAGGATTGGGGAAATACCAATTGGTCTTTTCATTCATTGGATACAAAAGTAAGACACTTTTAAACATCACATTGAGTCCGGAGAAGCCGGACTTCAATACCAATACCATTTACCTTAACCCGGATAGTTATGTGTTGGAAGGTGTGGAAATTGTGGGCCAGACTGCTATCGTTGAAAACAAGATTGACAAACTGGTGTACAATGCCGAAAAGGATGTGTCCACAGCTGGTGGGGATGCCTCCGATGTATTGTCCCGGGTTCCTATGCTTTCGGTGGATGTCAACGGCGCGGTCAGTTTGCGTGGCTCTAGCAACATTCAAATTTTGATCAACGGACGGCCTTCGGCCATTTTTTCAGGAGGTGTAGCCGAAGCACTAAAATCTATTCCTGCTGAGCAAATTAAAAGTATTGAAGTCATCACCAGCCCATCGGCGCGTTATGATGGAGAGGGCAGCGCGGGCATCATCAACATCATTACACGCAAAAAAGCACCCCAGGGATTCACGGGAAATGTTTCGGCATCTGTAGGTACCCGTTCCAACAATGGCAACCTGGGGCTCAACTATGCCAAAGGCCGCTTTGGTCTCAGTTTCAGTGGTGGATTCCGGAGTAATCCTTCCCGGCCATCCATCAGTGAATTTGTACGCAGGGATTTCCTAGCAACAGGTGAACGAGTACTGACTCAGAATGGGGAGGGAGATGGTAAAAACTTTGGTGGACGAGGCAACCTCGAACTCAGTTACGACCTCAACGCCTACAACCGTATTTCCTCCAATGTCAATTTTGGAGGCAGGGGTAGAGAAAGCACTAATTTTACGGACGCCTTGTTTATCGATCCAGCAGCTAACCTCCGCCAGGAATACACCCGGGAATCATTTGGGGACAGCCGAAGCAATGGCCTGGATTGGAGTTTTGATTACCGCCGAACTTTTGTCAAACCTGGAAAAGAACTGACTTTTGCCGTTCAGTTGGAAAATGACAAGGATCGGGTGGAAAACCTGGTGCAGCAATCCGGAAATGATTCCACGCTGTTCCGCAATGAAAGCAATGGCAATCGCTCCCGCAATGGTGAAACCCTGGTCCAATTGGATTATACCCATCCCTTTGGTGAAAAAGTAAAATTTGAAACCGGGGTGAAAGGGGTTTTCCGCATCATCACTAGCGATTTCAATTACCGCAATTTCGATGCAAATACCCAAACCTTCATCCTCGATGAATTGCGCTCAGATCAGTTCGATTACCTCCAAGATGTTTTTGCCGGGTACGCCTCATTCAATGTGGAATTATCCGAACGGTGGGGCCTTTTAGCTGGTGCTCGTTACGAAGGTACCAGCATCAGTGGCGATTATGATAACGCTGAGCGTCAACCTTTCTCCTCCAGCTATGGAAATATATTGCCCAGCGCAACCTTGAATTACAAGCTCACCGAATTGAGTGGCATCAAATTCAGCTATGGACAACGCATCCAACGCCCGGATGAAGACTTTGTTAATCCTTACGTCGCCGTGAGTGACCCCCGCGACATTACGGTTGGAAACCCCTTACTCCTCCCTGAAATAACCAATCAATACGAACTGACCTTCAATAAATCCGCCAAAGCGTTCAACATGAACATTGGTACCTTTTACCGGGCCACCAACGACATCATTGAGCCCATCCTGAGCATCATCGATGATGGAGTGAGTTTGACTTCTTACCAAAACATTGGCAAAAGCGCTACCTTTGGTGGCAACCTTTTTGCCTCGGTTACGTTAAAGGACAAGCTCCAACTAAGAGGAAATGCGACGGTCATTCATTACAGTGGAGAAGGGGTTGTGAATGGCGTGCGCCTGACCAACTCAGGTGCCTATTGGAATGGAAACTTGAACCTGAGTTATACTTTTTCCAAAACCCTTCGTGCCGAAGTAAATGGATTTTACTCTGCACCAAGGGTGAGTTTGCAGGGCTCCCGGTCAGCCTATTCCCGAAGTTCTTTTGCAGTACGCAAAGACATTTGGAAAAAGAAGGCTTCGATTGGTATCGTAGCCGTTCAACCTTTTGCCAAATATTTGAAATTCCCCAACCGCTTAACTGGGGCCAATTTTGAGCAGTTCAGCCAAAACGCGATTGCTCAACGTTCTTACGGGATCAGCTTTAGTTACCGCTTTGGCAAACTGGACTTCAAAGAGCGCCGAGAAGGAGAACGTGGTGATGACCAGCGCTACAATAACGGTGAAGGATTCTAATGCCTTAGACATTCTTTTCACTAAGTCGAATTATTCAAATTGAACCAATTGTTTACTAAACCGTATTTACACGGATTCAAGAATGAAAAAGTCCATTTTTACTCTACTTTTTATCGTTGGTGCTACTTTGTCGTACGCCCAACAGCCTGCAGCTAAACCTGCTCAAGACACCACCAAAAAGCCCAACCAATCCTGGCCTGGCGCAAACCCCAATGCGACTGCTCCACAAGGGAAAATGCCTCCTGGGACTGGCCCGGCCGGTGCCTGGCAGAATCAAAGCGCTGGAATTACTGGGCGTATTTCGGGTATTTTGCTCGATTCCAGCTCCCGGCAACCCGTTGAATTTGCTACGGTGGTACTCATCAATGCTCAAACGCAAAAACAAATTGATGGGGTTGTTACTGATGAAAAAGGATCTTTCAAATTCCCCGAGGTCACTCTAGGGAAATACGATTTGGTTTTTTCCTTCATCGGTTACCGCAACAAGAGCATCAAAGGCATTACCCTGACGCCGCAAAAGCCCGACTACAACGCTGGAAACTTCATGCTGGCAGCGGAGAGTGTCAACCTGGCCACAGTGGAAGTAGTAGGCCAGCAGGCGGTGATGGAAAACAAAATTGACAAGTTTGTGTACAACGCCGACAAGGACATCACCACCAGTGTTGGCGATGCTTCGGATGTGCTCCAGCGCGTACCCTTACTCGCGGTGGATGGCGATGGGAGCCTTTCCTTGCGTGGATCCAGCAATGTACAAATCCTGATCAATGGCAAACCTTCGGCTCTTTTTTCGGGCGGCAACGTCGGTGATGCCTTAAAATCCATCCCGGCAGATCAGATCAAAAGTGTGGAAGTGATCACCAATCCATCAGCCAAATACGACGGCGAAGGCAGTGCGGGGATCATCAACATCATCACCAAGAAGAAATCGGCGGAGGGCTTTACGGGAACCATCTCTGCATCGGGAGGGACTCGCTCCAACAACGCCAACCTTTCCTTGAATTACCAAAGAGGTCGCTTCGGCTTGAATTTCACCGGGGGAAGTTTTTACACCCCACCACGTCCTTCTAACTCCACCTTTCTGCGTGAGGATTTCCTGAGTACTGGAACCCGTACTCTGGAGCAAGAAACCAATGGCAACAGCAGTTATTACGGTCCGCGTGGTACCTTGGGCATGAATTACGAATTCAATGCCTACAACAGCATCAATTCCTCGTTGACGTTTAATGGTTTTGGCCAGATTCAGGACAATACCACCGACGCATTGTTTCTCGATCCCGCTACTGGTTTCCGCCAGGAATACACCCGGGTATCTGATGCCAATTCCCTGCGGGGAGGTTTTGACTGGAACTCCGACTACCGCCGTACTTTTAAAACGCCGGAACAGGAATTGGTTTTTTCCTTTCAATTGACTGGCCAAAACAGTTTCACCAAAAACAGTTTGAGCCAATCCGGCAACGACGCCAGTTTGTTGCGCGATGAAAAAAACGACAACCGGGGTATTAATCTAGAGTCCACCCTCCAATTGGATTATGCCCATCCTTTTAGCAAAAAAGTAAAGCTGGAAACTGGCTTAAAAGGGGTAATGCGCGACATCGATAGCGACTTTTCCTACAGTGCTTTGGATCAAAGCAGCCAGCAATACGTGAAAGATCTACAACGCTCCGACCTCTTCTTGTACGATCAAAATGTATTGGCTGCGTATGCTTCTTTCAACATCAAATTGGGTGAAAAATGGGGCATCATTGCGGGCACCCGGTATGAGCGGACCGATATTGCGGGCAATTACCGGAATGAGGAAAGGGTTCCCTTTAGCTCGGATTACGACAACTTTTTGCCGAGCGTCATCTTGAACTACAACCTGAAAAAACCAGGCTCTTCGGTGAAGTTGAGTTACGCCAACCGCATCCAACGCCCCAGTTTGCGTTTTGTGAATCCCTACATTGAGCTGACTGACCCACGGGACATTACGGTTGGAACGCCGCTTTTGTTCCCCGAACAAACCGACCAACTGGAATTGAATTACAATACTTTCCTAAAAGGTGGGGCGGTCATCAACGCGGGTATTTTTACTCGCTTTACCAATGCCATCATCGAACCTTTCACCATCGTCATCAACGATGCCGACAACATCCCGGCTGAACAGGCTGCATTGATCAATAGCATCAAACCCTTCCTGGGGCAAATCGACGATGGCATCAGCATCACCACCTATCAAAACATTGGGAAAAGTACAACGATCGGCTTTAATGTCTTTTCCTCGGTAACCATCAAAAAAGTACAACTCCGTGGCGGGGCGACCGTTTCGCACTACACGGGCGAAGGCATCCTGGGCGGCGAACGGGTTAGCAACTCCGGCGTTGTCTGGAACGGCAACCTTAATGTGAACTGGACGCTATCAAAAACCTTGCGTTTTGAAGCCAACGGTTTTTACCTCTCCCCACGGGTAGGTATCCAAGGTGTGCGTTCTGCCTATACACGCAGCACTTTTGGCATTCGCAAAGAGATTTGGAAGAAAAAAGGCAGCATTGGCATCGTGGCGATCCAACCTTTCAAACGGGATGTTACTTTCCCCACTCGATTGGAAAGTGCTTCTTTCCGCCAAACGAGTTCCTACTCCTTTGCGCAACGCTCCTATGGCCTGTCCTTCAGCTACCGTTTTGGTAAACTGGACTTCAACAAGCCGCCTAAAACACGCAACTCCAAAATCAAGAATGATGATTTGAAAGATGGCGGAGAGAGTAGTGGATTTTAAGGAGTGAAAAGTGAAAAGTGAAAAGCAGGTACACCATTTGGATTTCACCGTTTGGTATATTTTTCACTTTTCACTTTTCACTTTTTTTATATAGCACCGCTCTTCCATGCTCCGTTGTAGAGACTTTAGTATACGCTTCCTGAAGCTGCGCCTGGATTTCCGCAGTGTATGGATGGTTTTCGCGCTCCTCTTGCGGACTCAATAACAACACATAATCAATCTCTTGCCCCTGCGTACGTCGCTGGTAACTGAGTATATCTGCACGAGGTGGCCGATGATCAAAATTGATGCCGTCCTTATCCGTTTGGGTGTACATGTTGGTTTCCCAATGGGCAACGGTGGGGAAATACCAAAAATTGGCCTCGTAATTGTCGGAGATAACCAGGCTGCTTTGTGCGCCGAGGTAACAATCGATGTGGTTAAACAACCAAATTTTATCCGCTATGGCTTTCCCCTTTGGCGTATGCCCAGTCCAATCGTAATTCAACACCAATAGGCGCGACTGGTCAGGGATTTGGTAGCGCAGGGAATACACCTCTTCCGCATACTCCGACGCTGCCCGGTGGATAGGCAGCCGCACCCACAAAAAAGCTAAGGTAGCCAGCAGACCAAATCCCACACAAGTTTGTTTTAACCAGGTAGGGAATTTCACAGTAGTCATCCAAAGCAATAGGGCAATAAAAGGGATCATCACCATCCGCAGAGGAATTTCCAGGCCGCCCATCAGGCCAGAAGGGGGAAACAAAATCACCCCAAAACTGATGGCCACAAAAATCAATAAACCATCACTTTCCAAGTAGCGCCGCTCGCGCCAGCGCAAACGGATGGCCAGCGCAAACAGGAGAATACAAAAAATACTTGCGGCGGCTGCCACTGCGTTTTCGGCGCGACTCAGGTTGATCAAAGCAGTGAGCCGAACCAGATTATCCAGGATGTTGACCCAACTCGGCCCCGTTTCAGGTCGCCACTCCCGTTTGAGGATAAATTGGGCAAAAAGAATCAGCCCAGGGAGGCTCAGCAAGAACACCTTGCCGCCTTGCAACAACAGATTTTTCAAGCCAGTTTTCCAGTTACTTTGTTGTCGTTGGTAAAAAAACTGCCCCAACAACATCGCCAGGATGCTCAATCCAGCAAAAAACAGACCAATGGGGTGCGCCAAATACAAGGCAAAAAGTAAAAGGGCCAAGCCAAATAAGGCAAAAACATTTCTGGAGGCCCGCACCTTCCACCAATACCCCAGCACCCAAAACCACAGCGCCAGACTCAGTGCATTGTTTAAAAAGCCCATCATGACAATGTGATTCCAGGCGAATAAAATACCCAGACCACTCAAAAAAACAGCATCAGGATTGATCTGTCGACATAAAAATCGAAAGCCGCCTGCGAAGAGCAAAATGTACAAACTGAAAAATAGCTTTTCGGCTACCGGAGCAGGAAAAAGCATCAGCAGCGGTACTTGCATCAAATTGGTTAGCCAATTGGGATCCAGATTGGGATTGAGAAAATAAAAGGGTTTGTAAAAATCCAGCGCTTCACCTCGGTACCAATCGAGTAGAATTTTGGAATTGTACAAATGGCAAGGACCATCGCCAGTGACAAAAAAGGCGACTGACCAAATGGGGAGGAGGGCAAGAAGCAGGAGGAACGTGAAAAGAATGGGTTCGAAGGGCGTTTTTTTCATGGCAACAAGGGTCTGCATGTTGTTTGTAAACGCAAGATAGTGCAACGCAATAGAAAAACACAAAAAAAACTCACCCAGGAGCGCAATCTGAGAATACGTACTTTCCGGAAATCAGGAAAATGCTATCTCTTGGCCCTGCCTGGGTGAGTTGGAGCTATTTCAAGTTCTTAACGACTATCGATTGTCTCTCAGTTTTTTAGCCTCTTCAAGGTGCATGGCTATTTGCATACGGGTCTCATCAAGGTGTGCTTTCAGCGCCTCACTTTTGGCAAAAGCAGTCAACTTAGTGTCGATCCATACTAGCGTATCCGTGTGGCCTTTGATCATCGCATCAAGATAAGCTGCTTCAAATCCTTGGCCCTCCATTGCAGCCAGTTTGGCCAGTTCTTCGTTGCCTTTTTTCTTGAACTCCTTGATTCTTTCGGTCTCTTCGGGTTCAATGTTGATGCTGTCGCCCAGTGCCAATGTTTTTTCCAAATTGCTGCTGTGGTGCTTACTCAGCATCATGGCATACTCCGATACCCGCGCACTGAGTTCCTTACTTTTTGCAGCTGCAGCTGCATCGATTTCGTGTTGGTTTACAGAGGTGTTTGGGTTCCTTTTGTGTAGGTACCATTCATAGCATCTCTGGCCATCTCTTGGTCAAAAGCCATCCTTGCTTCTTGAGCAGTTGTGGTCCCATCCAGAATGTCTCGCGTTAGCTTAAGGGAACGTACATTTGCCCCATTTGTTATATGAAATGCTCAATGTGTTGCTGCGTAATTATGAAAGCCAGGAAACCCTATGGCATATTTTTCTTTCAAAATTAATCTGTGAATCATGTAACTCTTCTCAGTTAGCATGTAACGCTTTATTGGGCTAACAACAATATTTTTGCGGTGTACCATGCAACAACTGGATGGTAGAAGCTTTCAGGTTACACAACCGCTAAAAAAAATTATGAACGATGATGATTGAAAAAAAAATCCCTATGCAACTTGTTTGTTTTTCCCATTTGCCCTGGAAGTTTGTTTACCAGCGTCCACAGCATTTGATAAGCCGCTTTACGAAAGAATACACTGTTTATTATATAGAAGAGTTTGTCCACAGTACCGAAGAAGATGGCTACTCCATCAATGCTACCAATGAAAACGTCAAAGTCATTGTGCCCCACTTGTGCAATCGCGTTAATGGAGTACAAAATGAAACAAAAAGAAAGGAACTTATTCTAAAAAATCTTTTCAAAGAGCATTCCATACAATCCTACATTTTCTGGTATTACACACCAATGGCACTTGCCTATACCGCTCATTTTAATCCCTTAGCTACCGTATACGATTGTATGGATGAGTTGAGTGCTTTTAAATTTGCACCACCTGAGCTAAAATTATTGGAACAACTATTGTTCAAAAAAGCGAACATCGTTTTTACCGGTGGCAACAACTTGTACAAGGCAAAAAAGTCGCAGCACCACAACATTCATTCTTTCCCCAGCAGCATTGATAAAGCCCATTTTAAAGCAGCCAGAGACATCAATGAGGAGGTGGCAGACCAGTCAGCTATACCCCATCCCCGTTTAGGGTTCTATGGGGTAATCGATGAACGGTTTGACATTGAGTTAATCAAGCAGGCCGCGGATGCAAAACCTGACTGGCATTTTGTTATGGTAGGGCCCGTTATAAAAATTGATGTAGCCACATTGCCTCAAAATAAAAACATCCATTATCTCGGTCCTAAAACTTATGAGGAGTTGCCATCCTACCTAAGTGGCTGGGATATTGCATTGATTCCTTTCGCCATCAATGAATCTACCCGGTACATCAGCCCGACCAAAACACCGGAATACCTTGCCGGGGGAAAGCCGGTAATTTCTACCGCCATTACCGATGTAATCCATCCTTATCATGAGTTGGGCTTAGTGCACATTGTACAAAATGCAGAAGATTTGGTACAAATGGCCACATCAGAATTAAGCATAAGCGACAAGATGGAATGGCTGGGCAAGGTTGATGAATACCTCAGTACCATCTCATGGGATGCCACCTGGGAAAGGATGCATGAATTGATGCAAAATGAAATTGAGCCGAATCAAAATTTACTAACCGACAAAATCAATCAATATGTATGATTATTTGATCGTAGGGGCAGGACTGGCAGGATCAGTACTGGCAGAGCGATTGGCATCAAAAGCCAATAAAAAGATTTTATTGATTGACAAGAGAAATCACATCGGCGGGAACACTTTTGATTATTACAACAGCGATGGTATTTTGGTACATAAATACGGGCCTCATATTTTTCATACCAACAGCAAAGATGTTTTCGATTACCTCAGCAACTTTACGGAATGGCGGCCTTATGAACACCACGTATTGGCAAGTGTGGATGGGCAGTTGGTACCCATACCCATCAACCAAAATACCGTCAATGCCTTGTATGGATTGAATCTTTCTCAGCTCCAAGTACAGGACTTTTTTAATTCAAAAGCAGAAAAAAAAGACCAGATACTCACCTCAGAAGATGTGGTGGTAAATGCTGTAGGTAGAGAACTGTACGAGAAATTTTTTAAACATTATACAGTTAAACAATGGGCGCTAGACCCATCTGAACTGGATGCTTCAGTCACGGCAAGGGTACCTACCCGAACCAATAAAGACAACCGGTATTTTACGGATAGTTATCAGGCAATGCCCCTGCATGGTTACACCAATATGTTTCACCGCTTATTGGATCATCCCAATATCAATATAATGCTCAACACGGATTATAAAGACGTGGTTGGTGAAATCAAATTTAAAACTTTAATTTATTCCGGGCCTATTGACGCTTATTTTGATTTTTGTTTCGGAAAACTTCCTTACCGCTCCATCAATTTTAAAAGCCAAACCATTGACAGTGAAAACTACCAGCCAACCGGAACAGTCAATTACCCAATGAGCCAGGCGTATACCCGTATCACGGAATTTAAACACCTAACCGGGCAAAAGCATGATAAAACCTCTATCGTGTTTGAATACCCAACTGCCGAGGGTGACCCCTACTACCCCATACCACGTAAAGAAAATACGGAGACATACAACCAGTATAAAGCGCTGGCAGCATTAGAACCCAATACGTTTTTCACTGGACGGCTGGGGACTTACAAATATTACAATATGGACCAGGTAATCGCTCAATCTCTAACCTTGTTTAAAAAAATAATGCAGGCGGAACAGCTCCATATCAAGCAGGAACCCAACAAATCATCAAATGGCACAGTACAGTTGGTTCCGAATATCCAAAAACAATGAACAATACCAATCCATTTCATTCTTTTTGGATGGCTGGTTATGAGTGTGCCGACCACTTAAATGCTTTTGGTTCAAGGGTTGACCTGATCAACAATACTGGCCACCTTCATTTAATTGATACCGATTATAAAAACCTTTCTCCATTTAAAATTTCTACCGTACGTGAAGGAATAAGATGGAGCAAGGTAGAAACAAAACCTTATCAATACGACTGGTCTGTGGTCGGTACGATGATACAAAGTGGCCAGGCCAACAACATACAGCAAGTTTGGGATTTATGCCATTTTGGCTACCCAGATGATTTAACTCCACTGCATCCCCACTTCACCAGTCGGTTTGTTGCATTGTGTACTGCATTTGTACAATTTTATAGAAGCATTGATGCTACGTCCATTTTAATTGTTACGCCAATCAATGAAGTAAGCTTTTTATCCTGGCTAGGAGGGGATGCAAAGGGCACCTCACCTTACTGCACCAACCAGGGCTGGGAGGTGAAGTACAATTTGATGAAAGCGTACATCAAGGGAATTGATGCCCTAAAAGCTGTTGACCCATCCGTACGTATTTTAACTACTGAACCACTAATCAATATTGTGCCCTGTAATGCCGCAACAACTGAAGAAATTGAAACCGCGGCAGCATTGCATGAAGCTCAATTTCAGGTGACCGAAATTTTGTGTGGCAGGATGTGCCCTGAATTAGGAGGAAGCCCAGATTACCTTGATATCCTGGGGTATAATTTTTATTACAACAATCAATGGACAGCAGCACCACATGAATTTTTGGATTGGAAAATAGGCGAGCTAAATCCCAAATTTATTCCTTTGCATCATTTGCTTGTTTCCGCTTTCAAAAAATACAATCGCCCATTTGTACTAACCGAAACAAGCCATCCAAAAGAAGACCGGCCACTGTGGATTAAAATGATTACCGCCGAATCACAAAAACTTTTACTAGCAGAGCTTCCTTTTTGGGGCATTTGTTGGTATCCGATGGTCAATAGGCCCGATTGGGATTATTTGCATGATTGGCATTATGCAGGAATTTGGGATGATGTGTACACCAAAGATTCGCCAGTAAGAGCTTTGCATGTACCCAGTGCAGAAGCACTGTTGGAGGCACAAAGCAGCTTGAATAAATACTCCTTTTTATAAAATCACAACATGCACGGAAGCAAATTCATGTTTGCCACTGGAATCGAAAATAGTTATCCCAATATTTTGTTGCCAGATGGTACTACCAAGCGGGTAGATGAAATGGAGAAGACAGGTCATTACCTCCATTGGGAAAAAGATTTTGATTTGGTAAAGGAAATGGGGATAGAATTTTTGCGCTATGGCCCACCCTACTACAAAACACACATAGCACCTGATACATATGACTGGTCTTTTACAGATGTTACGTTTAACCGGCTAGAGGAAATGGGCATCACCCCATTGGTCGACCTCTGTCATTTCGGGCTGCCTGATTGGCTAGGGGATTTTCAAAATCCTGAGTTCCCTCATTATTTTGCTGAGTATGCATCAGCCTTTGCCACCCGGTTTCCTTATCTGCAGTTTTATACACCGATCAATGAAATATTTATAGCTGCCATGTTTTCTGCACAATACGGCTGGTGGAACGAAAGGCTAAGTTCTGATGTAGCTTTTGTAACCGCATTGAAAAATCTGTCAAAAGCAAATGTCATGGCCATGCATGCCATTTTAAAAATACAACCAGAAGCAACGTTTATCCAAAGTGAATCCACCGAATATTTTCATGCTACCGAACCAAGCGTATTACCACTTTCCCGTTTTTTAAACCAAAAGAGATTTCTGTCACTTGACCTTACGTATGGCTTTCCCCTCAATGTTAACATGTATGAATACTTGCTGCAAAATGGAATGACTAAAAACGAATACAATTGGTTTGTACAAAATCAGGTAAAAGCAAAATGCATAATGGGCAATGATTATTATGTAACCAATGAACACCTTGTACACCCCGATGGGCATACACAAGCAGCAGGAGAGATATTTGGGTACTATGTTTTAACCAATCAGTATTACAACCGGTACAAATTGCCCATCATGCATACCGAAACAAACATAAGAATGCCCGCGTGTAAAGAGTGGCTGTTAAAACAGTGGGCCAACCTGCACCGGCTTAAGCAAGATGGAGTGCCGATTATCGGCTTTACCTGGTATAGTTTGCTACACCAGGTTGATTGGGATTCTGCACTGAGAAATGATGCAGGAAACATCAATGAACTGGGTTTGTACGACTTAGATCGAAACATCATGCCAGTGGGCGTAGCCTATAAACATTTGATAAAAGAATGGAAAGACATTCTCTTGGAAGAAAGTTATGGACTTCTATTTCAGCACCATTAGACTTCATGAACAGAAGCTCAAAAAGACCCCGTTGTGGCTACGTAGTGGGGCAAAAATAAATGTTCATTTTTCTTGAGCCAAAGGATTAGATAAGACACTTGAAATGAACCGTTTACTTATCTAATCTTTTGGCAAAATGAACACTTATTTTTTTATCGCCCCAAGTGAGCTTCTGTTTATAAAGTCTATTGATTACCTGAAGAAAACGGTTTCTTCTTTTATGATATCAGCAGTATAATGGGAAAATAAATCATGAGCGTCAATACGATCCGCATTTACTTGCGCTTTATTGTTTATTGAAGGCACCTCTTTAGAAGGCTGGACAGACGCATTTACAGCATCTTTCCTTTGTACGTCTTTATTTAAAGCTTTTCTTTTCAATCCTAGTTTGAAATTTTTCATTTTTGGGAATTTAAATTTGAATGGAGGAAACTTTGTACCAATGTAAGTATACCCCACGCAGGGCGGTACACCTACTTACGGGTACAAAATTAAGGCAATTAGCTATCAAAGATGTTACACAATTATTGGTTTATGTTACAAGATTAAGTAAATTTAATCTGTAAATTATGTAATTATTTTTCAAAATCGTGTAACACTTCGTAAGATTTAAGGCCAAACCTTTACACAAAGTTCTTCCTCCAATCGCCCTTCATGCACCTACGGTTTTGCAAAATCCCCGAAAAAAAATCTCCGTTTGCTCCATTTTTTTCAGAACTTCGCAAAGCCGCAGTAGCGTAGCTGCAACGCCCAAAAGATACGTATAACCATAAATTCAATCAAATAAAATAATATGACGGGGCATATATTAAAGTCTGACCCAATTCTTGAAAAGATCATTCTTCAAGTTCCTCAACCACAAATAGCGACAACCAACGATGTTTTTCACGATCTGATGAGTTGTGTTTTAGAACAACAAATTCATTACAGAAGCACAAAAAAAGTATTCCAGAAAATGCTTAATTCAGCTAAACTAGAAAGACTTAGTCCAGCTAATTTTTATCAATTTGAGGAACGGGCTTTGGGCAACATAAAATTAGCTGCCGGAAAATATGAAACAATAGTTGGTGTTTTAGCGCTTTGGGAAGCAAACAAAATGGATTGGCAACTGTTACAGGACGATGAAGTCGTTTCAACTTTGTCTACCGTAAAGGGAATCGGAAATTGGACGATTGACATGATTTTATTGTACACACTGCAACGACCAAATATTTTCCCTTACGATGATTTTCACCTCAAACAAATAATGGTTTCACTGTATAAATTAGACCCCAAAGCAAAATTGAAGGCTCAAATGATGGAAATTGCTGAAAACTGGGGAAATCAAAAATCACTAGCAGTGCTCTATTTGTTAGCCTGGAAACAATACCAAAAAAGCCTATGAAACGTTCAGGGTCAGCAGATTTGGCATTAATGGGGGGAAGCATTCCCTACTGGTTATTTGAAAGAATGACCAAATTGAGCCTGCCTATTGTAGAATCCATCCTTTTGGAATACGGCAAACAAGAATTTTTGAAAAGGCTTTCTGACCCCTTTTGGTTCCAAAGTTTCGGCTCAGTCATTGGTATGGATTGGAACTCATCAGGAGTGACCACCGCCGTGATGAGTGTCTTGAAAAAATCGCTAAATCCTCATTCCAAAGCCTTAGGAATTTATGTTTGTGGAGGCAAAGGAAAAGATTCTTTGCAGACCCCCAATGAATTGCTTGCAGTTGGCGATAAAACGGGAATAAATGGAAATGAACTTGCCAAATACAGCAGACTTACAGCCAAAGTGGATAGCACCGCCATTCAAGATGGATTTCAAGTGTACATGCACTATTTTGTAGTAAGCGACAATGCGGATTGGTCGGTGATACAGCAAGGAATGCAAACGGAAACCGCAAAAGCCAGGCGATATCATTGGAATTCAGCGAGCATACAGTCCTTTGTGGAAGAACCCCACACGGCAATTTGTGGCGATTTTCAGGGTGAAATTTTAAACTTGGTACACAAACAAGCCCAACCCACCCAGTCGGCAATACTCGCCATCGCCAAAGAAGCCCCCGAAAAAATGCTGGAAGAAATCAAGCATTTAACCATGCCGTCACACCACGACATAAAAGCAAAAGACGTTGATTTGAAGCGACTTGGTAGCATTTTGTGGTTGGCACAAGAAAGCGAAACCCAAAATTTTGAAGACTTACTGTTGCTCAAAGGACTGGGGCCTCGAACTTTACAATCACTAACGCTGGTCAGCGAAGTAATCCACGGCACGCCTTCCAGATTTACAGATCCGGCAAGGTTTGCGTTTGCTCATGGTGGTAAAAGTGGTCGTCCCTTTCCTGTTCCAACCAAAGTGTACGATGAAACCATCGAAACACTTAAAATTTCGGTAGAAAAAGCGAAATTAGGGGACAGTGACAAACAAACCGCCATCAAAAAATTAACCCAACTGGCTCAACAAGCGGAAGAGAATTTTACGCCAAATGACAATTTTGAAGCCCTCTTGCAAAAAGAAAAAGACGATGCTTGGAAATATGGTGGGCGGACAATTGATGGTTACTCGGAAGAACAGAACGAATCACAATTGTGACAAAATGAAAAATCACCAAAGCCAGCAAAAAATACAGCGGTACCTTATCGGCAACCACCAACCGACACACCACGAATAGACCAACACCACAATGGACGAATCAGTATTGATAAACTTCATAAAGACCAACGTTCCAAATGTTCCCATTGACGAGCAATCGCTTCTACTCATTGCGGAACAGTTTGAAGAAAAAAATCTTCACAAGGACGAATATCTTCTAAAAGAGGGAAAAATTAGTGGTTACTATTTTTTGGCCAAAGGATTTTTAAGGGTATTTACGTTTGACACAGATGGAAATGAAGTCACTACTTATTTTTATTCGCAAAACCGAGTCGTTTTTGATGCCGCTTCATTTTTCCTAAAACGGCCTTCCAGCGAGCACATTCAAGCCATGACAGATTGTACAGTCTATTCAACCAACTTTGAAAAACTGAACAAGCTATTTCATTCTGTAGCAGCATTTAGAGAGTTTGGCAGACAAATGATAGTGGACGAATTTGTAGCCTACAAGCAACGAACACTTGCGATGATCAACCAAAGTGCAGAAGAACGTTATCTCAAATTGATTGAAACCAATAATGATGTTTTCCAATATGCTCACCTTAGTCACATTGCCTCTTACCTCGGCATAAGTGAGCGAACCCTAAATAGAATCAGACAAAACGCTACAAAAAAGTAAGCCCATCTCATTTTACGCCATTTGTCGTACCGATTTGGAGATGAACGCCCGTCCTTTGCATTAACAAAATTTCAATGCAAATGGAAAATATCCCTTTTTCGGTGTCCACTGGTATGAAGCCGACAATATTAATCACATTAGCCACCGGCAAAACGGGCTATGCAAGTACAGTACAACTTTTGCAAGAAGGTTATGCTGTTAGAATTTATGTACGGTCAAGAAATGCAAAAGCACTCGAGCTAGAAAAACTCGGTGCGGAGATTGCCTTGGGCAGTTTTAGTGATAAACAACAACTAAAACGAGCATTAACCGGTATCGACAATGTCTATTATTGCTATCCCTATACATCAGGAATGGCAAAGGATGTTGCCCTATTTATTGAAGCCGCCAAAGAAGCCAATATCAACGCTGTTGTTTTTATGGGGCAACGTATTGCAGAATTTGCTGACACGGGAAGTGCACTGACAACTGATGTGAGAAAGTCCTATGACTTGTTTACGAGTTCGGGACTCAATGTGGTACTTTTTGCACCTGGATATTTTGCCGACAATGCCTTTGTGATTGCTGAATATGTTTTACAATTGGGCTTAATGCCTAATCCATTTGGCAAAGGCAAAAACCCTTGGATTTCAATTGAGGATATGAGTCGTTGTATTGTTTCGTTGCTCAAAAAGCCGGAACCCTACTTTGGACAAAAACTTTTTCCTACCGGGAATAAATCAATTTCCCCAGCAGAAATGGCGGCAATTTTCTCCAAAGTGCGTGGCCTCAAAGTAACCAAGATAGACATTCCTGACTGGTTGTTTTTTAAAGCAGGAATAATGACTGGAATGGATTTTGGTTTTGACAAGTTTGCCATTGTGCAATCCACGTTTTACAATCGACAAATGCAAATGAATAGATTTGATATTGAGCCTACTAACGTAGTGAAAGAACTGACTGGCAGAGAACCTGAAGACTTTGAAACCATTACCAGACAATATTTTGATAACTCATCTTTTAGACAACGAACACTTTTATCCTGGCTAAAAACAGCCATAAAATTCAACATAATGCCATTTACCAAAGTGCCATCCAAAAAAGAAAGAACTCAAATTAACCAATGAAGAATGCCAGTAAATAAAAGCGCTTTGGTGTAATGGGCAGGCATAAAAGACCGCACTACTTGTCGCAAATGCCCCTCACAACGTCGCATTCGCCGACTTTAGCCACAAAAAAGAAAACTATTTTTGTGTTTCACAAAAACAGAAAATGAGAAAGTTAAAATTACAAATGCGCATCTCCGTCGACGGATACGTTGCAGGACCAAATGGTGAAGAAGACTGGGACCTAAAGTCAGATGAAAAGCTTTGGCAGCTCATCGATGAACTACCCGATAGTTCGGACACCCTGCTGCTCGGCAGAAAAATGGCCGAGAACTTCATCCCTCATTTTGAAGGATTTGCGCCCGACAGCCCCAAAGTTAGTTTCGCCCAGAAAATGGTAAACATTCCAAAAATTATTTTCACCAAAACACTGGACAAACCATTCGGCAAAAATACCTCCCTTGCCAAAGGAGATCTGGCAGCCGAAATGGCAAAACTGAAAAACCAAAACGGCAAAGACATTTTGGTTTACGGCGGTGCTGGGTTTGTTTCGTCCCTGATTGCTGGCGGACACATTGATGAATTTTACTTCCTTGTAATTCCCGTCATGATCAACAAAGGAATGAGAATTTTTGACCTGCTCGACCAGCGCCAAAAACTTTTTTTAATCAGTGCGACACCATATGAATGTGGCGTGTCGGTGCTTCGCTACCAATTGAACAAGGACTAATTTGAAGTTCCAAACCACAAAAAAAGCAGATGTGCCTCAAATGTTGGTTACGACGAATCGGGCAATTTGCTAATCCTTGAAACCGTTCCCTTAAAAATGGCATTCAAAGAGCGCCCCAGCGGTTTGGAATTTGAATCAGGCAGTGGGGGCTTTGGTCGACCATCGGCGACTATTTGAAATTTGCCTCCCTTTTTCAAAATAGGTCACGCTTCAAGATCAATAAAATCATTGAAGAAAGTGGGAAAAATCATCCAAACTGCTTGACGAAATGTCCACAATCTACCCTTCCAAAATCGGTCTCGAACTCCTGCTCCCCATCCTCTTCATTCTCTTGAGCACGAGTACCCTCATGGTCACATCCAAGTCCTGGCCCGGATTATTGATCATTTTGGCGGTTTTGGCCTTTATCCTGCACCTGTTTTTAAACACCAATTATACCATAGAAGGCCATCAATTGACAGTCAAATCCGGTTTTTTGTACCATTCGACCATTGATATCCGTACCATTACCAAAGTTTCCGAAACCAACAACCTGCTCAGTTCTCCAGCTATTTCACTGGATCGTTTGGAAATCCGTTACCCTGCACACAACAGCGTGCTCATTTCCCCACGGGACAAACAAGCTTTTTTGGATCATCTCCTCCAGATCAATCCCGAGATCAGTATCCAGTACAAAAAAAGATAAAATCTACTCAGACACCGCCACCCCCACAAACGAATCCGCTGTCCCATAATACAACCACCACTTCCCTTTAAAATAAACCAGCCCTTCGGCAAAGGTTGTCCCAGCCTGGTATTGCCCACTCACCTCGTGAGGCAAACTCGGCTTGAGGAAAGGCTCGTCCAGGCGGCGCAGCATTTTTTCGGGGTTGCTGGCGTCAAAAGTGACCCGGCCTACCGAGTAAGTACCCTTGGGCAGTTTGGGATCCGCCTTCTCGTCGGTGCTGTTGCGGCCATTGTAAAAGAGGTTGATTTCGTTATTGATGATGATGGCCGGCGGCCCACACTCGGTCAGGCTGCTGTCAAACATACCCGGGCGGGTGCGGATGACGGCCTTGAGTTCCGTTTTTTCGTCCACGGCGGGATACCAATCGTAAAGGTTATCCGACCAGGCCAGGTTGACAAACAACTCGCCCCAATACATCCAATACTTGCCGTCGATTTTGGCCAATACTTGTTTGCCCTTGACCATTTTGGTGATCATAGAGCCCGATTTGCAGGCCATGTCCAGGAATTTGCCGTTGTAAGCTTTGGCAAAGGCGGGGCCTTTCTTTTCCCAGGTTTCCAGGTCTTTGGAAAAAGCGATGCACAAACGAGGCGTTTTATAATTCCAGGCGGTATAGGCCACTACATACTGCCCATCCTCAGTTTGGGCCAGGCGCGGATCTTCACAACCACCGGGGAAATCGTATTGGTTTTGGGCATCGTTGTCGGGATACAAAACTGGCTTGGGGTGTTTGGTGAAATGGATGCCATCCGTACTCTCCGCCAAACCCAGGCGTGAAGTGCGCCCACCCAAATGCGCAGCGGGATTGTCTTCGCAACGGTACAACAAAAACACCTTGCCATCTTTGACAATGGCGCCGGGATTGAACACATCCGCCCTTTGCCAACGCACGGTTTGTTTTTTGACGGGGTCAAAAAAAGTAAAACTGGAATCGGCCTTTAATATGGGATTTTCAGCAGGTTTGTAAAAAGACAACTTTTCCAGACCGTTGTGCATCTTTTGGACAGCACAGGCCGAAAACTGTAGGGCAATGAGTAGAAAAAGGCCGAACTTGCGCATGTTGAATAGGTTTTGCAACGAATGTAGGCATAAGCTTGTCTTTTTTATGATAACTGTTGAGAAAGTTGAGGAAGGTTGAGAAGGTTTAGGCTACCGCGAGTAATTTTGACAAAGTCCTTGTTTAAGTCGCTCGCGGTAGCTTAAACCTCACTAAACCTTCTCAACCTCCTTCAACCAAATCAATACCAATGATCATCGAACACCTGGCCATCTGGACCCAAAACCTGGAAACACTAAAGGATTACTACATACAATACTTTGGTGCCCAGCCCAATGACAAGTACACCAATGTTCAAAAACAGTTCCAGAGTTATTTTTTGAGCTTCGCTTCGGGCGCACGCCTGGAGTTGATGAGCCGCCCCGATATTCCCGCAAATGCCAACGACCCGGTGAAGGCACAATACCTGGGTTTAATCCATTTCGCTTTTGGTGTAGATACAATGGCGGAGGTGGACCAAAAAGTGGCGGAATTGCGTGCGGCGGGCTTCCCGATCCTGAGTGGGCCACGCAAAACGGGGGACGGATACTACGAGTTTGAAACCTTGGACCCGGATAACAATCGGATTGAAGTGTCGACTTTGTATCGGTAGCAATCCCGTCAACCTTCGTACCTACTCACCTGAGGTGAATCTTTAGTGTCTTAGGTTTCTTAGGTGGTGAAAAAGAAAGCGACTTATTTTTCACCACCTAAGAAACCTAAGACACCAAAGGTTCACCTAAGATGCGTTGATTGTTAAGGCTGCCGCACCGCCTGCCGCGCCAGCAACTTCCAGCCTGCCCCCTGCTTTTGCCAGATTTGCAACACCAACAGTTTCACCGCCCCTGGCTTACCCCCATCATTGATGTTCCCGGCCAATTTGTGGCGCACAATCGCCGTTTTGCCCGCCATTTTGATGCTTTGCTCCGTCAATTCCATGGTGAGAAAGTCGGACTCACCCGTTGAAATGGCTTTGACCAGCATGGCTTTGTCTTCAATTTTACCGCTAGAGTGACCATAGCTCAACTCAGGTGCCAAGATGGCTTCCAGCCCGGCTTTGTCCGCGTCAATCATGGCCTTGCGCCAGGCTGTGACTGCGTCAGCCACTTGTTGTTCCGCTTTAGACTGCGCAAAACTGCTGCCAGCCAAAGCCAGCGCAAAAAGCAGAAGGATTGATTTTTTCATTTTCATGTATTGTTTATAGTTATGTATACAAGCG
This sequence comes from Haliscomenobacter sp., assembly GCF_041740695.1. GTDB lineage: Bacteria > Bacteroidota > Bacteroidia > Chitinophagales > Saprospiraceae > Haliscomenobacter. The sequence goes on from NZ_JBGSLK010000046.1 coordinate 22,368, forward strand.
CTAAGGCAATGCATAAGCCACGTACTGATTGCCCTTGGGCGTACCCAATTTGGTGCCCCCACAAGCCAGCACAATGTACTGTTTGCCATTGATGGCATAGGTGGCCGGCGTAGCAAAAGCAGCGGCAGGCAATTTGGTTTCCCACAGCACGTTGCCTGTTCTTTTATCAAAAGCCCGAAACATGCCGTCTTTGGTCGCTGCGATGAAGAGCAAACCAGAGGCGGTCACCACCGGGCCGCCGTAGTTTTCCACGCCTGTATTCCGAATTCCTCTTGCTACCAGGGTCGGTTCTTCGCCAAAAGGTACCTGCCATAGGTATTCACCCGTGTTCAGGTTAATGGCACTGAGTTGTCCCCAGGGTGGATTGATCGCGGGCAGCCCTTTGCTGTCAAGAAATTTATTGTAGCCCGTGCTGTAGAAAGGCAATTGTACTGGTTTCGGAGCCCCGGCCACGGTACCCACTTCTTTTTTCTCATCCCCAAACAGATAGGCTACCAAAGCTTGTTTTTCGGCGGCGGAAAGCGCCGGAAAGCCTGGCATCATCCCTTTGCCCGCGCTGGTGATTTGGGTAACAAACTCCCGGTCGCGTTTTTTCTCAATGTCAACTAAAGAGGGGAAGCCACTTTTGGCATTGCCTTTCCGGTCTACACCGTGGCAAGAAGCACAGGTGCTGAGGTAGACCTTTTCCCCAGGACTGGCGTTGGCCAGCAAATCGGTGGCGGGTGGTTTCATGGTCAAAATCCAGGCCATTTCATTGCTGTTGACGTAGAGGATACCCTCGGGGTCGGCAGCGGCACCACCCCATTCGGCACCACCATCGTAGCCGGGAAAAATGACGGTGCCTTCGATACTGGGTGGATCGTAAAAGCCCGTTTTGTACTTGCGGAAATTTTGCATCAACTCCTCGCGGTTTTCTGCGTAAGGGCTGATGTCATTTTCGGTCAACGCGCTGGATTGTCGTGCGTAGGGAAGGGGTAGGGTAGGGACTGGCTGGGTTTTCCAGAGCTTTTCCCCTTTCAAATCCGAAGCAGCCACGGGCACTTCTTTGATGGGGTAAATCGGTTCGCCAGTAACCCGATCAAATACAAATACAAACCCCTGCTTGGTTACCTGCGCTACCACGTCGATGGATTTGCCATTTTTTTGCAAGGTCATCAAATTAGGCGGAGCGGGCATGTCGCGGTCCCAAACGTCGTGGTGAGTCAACTGGAAATGCCAGAGGCGTTTGCCAGTGCGAGCGTCCAGGGCTAGCAGGCAATTGGCAAACAGGTTTTGTCCTTTGCGGTTGCCGCCATAGAAGTCGTAACCTGCCGAGCCGGTGGGGACATACAAGATGCCCCGCTTGCGGTCTACGGCCATACCCGCCCAGTTGTTGGCGGCACCAGTGTAGGTATTGCGATAGGCGTCTTTGGGGAAAGTTTTGTAGCCATATTCACCTGGATAAGGGATGGTGTGAAAAGTCCAGGCCAATTTCCCCGTACGCACATTGAAGGCGCGGATATCGCCAGGCGCTGCGTCGGAGCCTTCCGAAAGCCGCAGGGGCATCACGATCAGGTCTTCAAAAATGGTACCTGGCGTATTGGAAATGACGAATTTTTTCTGCGCAATTTCAGGCAGCCCGGTATGCAAGTCCACCTTGCCTTGGTCGCCAAAGCTGGGGATGGGTTTACCCGTCTTGGCGTTCAAGGCCCAGAGGTTGGGTCCGGCGGTGTACAAAATGCGCTGCTCTTCTCCATCGGTCCAATAGGATACGCCTCGGCTGGTACTGGCCCAGTTTTTTAGAGGATCGCCAAAACGCCAGAGCTCCTTCCCGGTTGCGGCATCTAGCGCAAAGGCTTGTACGCTAGCACTTACACCGTACAATATGCCATCGATGACCAGCGGATTGACTTGCATTTGCCCGGAGTCAGGCAGGGAATAGCGCCAGGCGATTTTGAGTTGCTCGACATTGTTGGGGGTGATGTGATCAAGTTCGGAGTAATGGTTGCGGTCGGGACCGCCAAGGTAATCGGGCCAATCGGAACCAGCGGGATCGGTGTCCGCATTGATCCAGGCCAGGACGCTCAAAAAGAGCAGCCCAAGTAGGGAAAAAATAGCCAAACGTTTCATAGCACTTGCTTGCGAATTGATGAAGGAAGAGTTGGCTAAAATAGCAATTTTTTGGTTTAGGGAGGTTGAGAAAGTTTAGGGAGGTTGAGGCTACCGCAGCAATTTTGACAAGGACATCGTCTAAGTCGCTGCGGTAGCCACAACCTCCCTAAACCATCTAAACCTTCTCAACTTTTACAATAGTGTTTTAAACTCCTTACTCACCTGCTCCCCCGGAAAATACACCCGTTCCAAAAACAAACCAGCTGGTGGCGCGGTGTATTGAGCAGGCTCCTGGCTAGGCGCTTCGAGCCATTCTTTAAATTTGGCAGGATCCATCCGACCCGTGCCTACTTCCACCAGGGAACCCACAACTCGGCGCACCATTTTCCACAAAAAATGTGAAGCCACAATGTGCACAATGATCATGTCGCCTTTTTCTACCACCTTGAGCTGTTGCAATTCCACTTTGGAGCTTTTTTCAGTTCCTTTTTCATTGGAAAAAGACTTGAAGTCGTGGAAACCTACCAAGTGTGCAGCGGCCTGGTTCATAAGTTGCACATCCAAAGGGTCTTTGACCCACCACATGAAGTGTTTGCCAAAAGCGTTGCGGCGGCGCGAGATCTGGTAGATGTAGCTGCGCGCAATGGCGTCGTGACGGGCATGGAATTTTTGCGACACCGAATCCACACTAATGATGTTGACATCGTGGGGCAGCAGGTCATTCAGTTTTTGCCGAATCAAACGTACGGGCATTTTGGAGCTCACGTCCAGGTGCGCGACTTGACCGAGGGCATGCACCCCTGCGTCGGTGCGCCCGGAGCCATATACTTCTACCTTTTCGGTTTCAAATACTGTTTTTGCAGCTTTGATCAATAAGCCCTGAATGGAGCGGACATCTTCCTGGACTTGCCAACCTTTGAAGCGGCCACCATCGTATTCTAAAGTCAGTTTAAACTTTCCCATGCTGCAAAAATGCGGCGGGATTTAGAGGTTTTACAGCATTTAGCACTTTTTTTTACAAACAGCTTTTAAAAATGTGCATACCGCGTTCCATTTCTTCCTCATTTGCCGAAGCAAAACCAAGCCGGGTAACATTCAGATCGGGGGTATAATTGGAAGCGTCGGGAATGTACAAGCCTTTTTGCAGTAGTTTTTCGCGGATTTTACGCAGCGGGAATTCAGGATCAAACTGCGCCCAAACCGCCATACCGCCCATCGGTTTTTTAAACTCAACAATCGAACCCAGTTCTTGGGTCAACATGTCACAAAACAGGTTGCGGCGCAGCTGATAGGTCTTCTGGGCTTTTTTCAGGTGGCGTTTCATTTCCCCGTCCCGAAAGAGTGTGGCTGTAGCGGCTTCCAATAAATTGTCGCCTTGCCGATCCAGGATACGGCGCAAGCGGGCCAGATTTTCAATCACTTCGCTGGGCGCAGCCACGTAACCAATGCGCAAGGAGGGGGAAAAGGCTTTGCACAAGGAGCCTACGTACACCACGTGTCCGCCCGTGTCGGCACCCGCCAGCGGAAGGATCGGGTTGCTGTTGTAATGAAAATCGTAGTCGTAATCATCTTCCAGAATGCAAAAATTATATTGCTGGGCCAATTGCAAGAGGCGCAAGCGGCGTTCGGCGGGCATGGTCACCGTAGTAGGGTAGTGGTGGTGCGGGGTGACGTAGACGAGGCGCACGGCCTGTTCCTGGCACAATCGTTCGATGGCCTGCACATCAATGCCGTGCTCATCCACCGGGACCTGCAATAATTTAGCTCCTCTCCGCTGAAAAATCAGATTGGCTGAACCGTAAGATATGTTTCCTACGACCACCACATCCTGCGCCTGGACGAGCAACTGAGCCGTGAGGTAAATGGCCATGGTACTGCCACGGGTGATCAGGACATTGTCCAATTCGATGGGCAGGCCACGGGTTTCGCGCAAGTACTTGGTCATCTGTGTGCGCAGCGACAACTCGCCCAGGGTATCGCCATAAAAGAACAAATTTTTGCGGTAGCCTTGTTGCAGTGCCGTGCGGTAAGCGCGGTTGAGTGCATCCCAAGGGGCCAGGCGCACGTCCGGGAAGCCATCGTCAAAGGCCAGGCTGTTGCTGCCGCGCAAAACGGGTTTGCTCAGGCTTGGATCGACGTAAAAAGAGAAGCCAGCCTTGATCCGGGGGTTGGCGGCTGGACTAGCGCTCGGATTGAACCCCTGGACTTTGATTTCAGGCAGTTTTTGACTCACAAAAGTCCCCTTGGCCGCTTGAGTTTCGATCCAACCCTGAGCCAATAATTCATCGTAGGCTGCTACAACCGTTTGCCGATGCACCCCCAATACTTCCGCCAGTGCACGAGTCCCTGGCAATTGTGCACCTACTGGGATGGTGCCTTTGCGGATGTGCTCAGCGAGGCTATTGGAAATTTGGATAAAAACGGGAGCTTTAATTCCTTTGTCGATGTGGATGAGGGTAGCGAATGGCAGCATGATTGTAATGGTCTGTTCCGGTCAAAAATACAAATCTGGACTATCAATTTTTTGCAAACTGGTTATTTTTACTAGTCCTTTTTGTGTTATTTTTGCTCAAAATGAATTGACCATGTCATCCAATACCGAAAAACAGCCAGCCTTATTAGCCGATACGCCCAAACCACCCTATTACGCGGTCATTTTCAGCACCACCCGCACTGAAGGCGACAATGGTTATGGGGAAATGGCGGAAAAAATGGCCCAACTCGCGGCTACCATGCCGGGATACCTGGGCGTAGAAAGTACCCGGAATGAAATTGGCATCACCGTATCGTACTGGAAAGACCTGGAAAGCATCAAAAACTGGAAATACCAAATGGAGCATGTGGAGGCTCGGGACCTGGGGCGGGAGGTTTGGTACCAGTCGTATCGCTTGCGGATTGCGAAGGTGGAGCGGGATTATGGGTTTGAGCGGCGGTGAAGGGGGAGACTACTTTATCCGCATTATTCTTAGAAGTTTAGCACCTCGCCTTCGGCGATGAGCATCAACTGTATTTTAGCCACGAATTACACGAATTTTCAAAACAATTCCAAAGCGGCATAATTTTCACAAAGAAAGCACAAAGAAGCACAAAGGACACAAAGTTAGACGTTGACGACGCTTCGCTTTGTGTCCTTTGTGCCCTCTTTTTTTCCTTTGTGATAAAAAAATGTCGCTTTGGTAGTGTTTATGAAAAAATTCGGGATGACTCATGCTCACTCTACTAATTCTGCAATCTTATTTTTTGTGCCCAACAGCTCACTTTCTCCCTCAAATTCCCTAATCTTGTCCAAGAATCTCAAGCATTTATGGCCAATCCAGCCCAGCGGGCCACTATTTTTGATACAGTGATGGAATCCCTGCTCCTCCTGGCGGCGGCAGTCATTCTGGCATTTGCCTGTTTGATGGGTACCAAAATTGTGCCCTACTTTAGTTTTAACCCGCTCCAGGATTTTTTGGGTACCAAAACCGATCATGTTTTGGCCAAGCCCATCTTCCAGGTTTCTTTTTACATCCATATTGCCAGCAGTTGGGTAGTGATGACCACGGGTGCCTTGCAACTCATTCCAGCGGTGTACCGCAATTGGCCCAAGTTGCACCGCTGGACGGGACGGATTTATGCTGCGGTTATTCTGGTGCTGGCCTGCCCTTCGGGTTTGGGCTTGGCTATTTACGCCAATGGTGGTTTGGCCGCTAAAGTAGGATTTACGCTGCAATGTATCGTCTGGTGGTTTTTGACCCTGCAAGCCTGGCGTTATGCCCGCCTGGGGCAATGGGAAAAACACGCCAATGCCGTGCTGCGCAGTCTGGCCGTTACCCTGGCGGCGATGAGCTTGCGCACCGAAAGCTACTTTATGTTTTACTACCTGGGTACCAAACCCATCGAAACTTACCTGACGGTAACCTGGTTGTCTTGGGTAGGCAACCTCTTTATTGCTGAAATTTTGATTTTTTTGGGCTGGGGTCCCTATATGATCAAAAGAATGTTTCCTCCTTCATCGTTATACCATAAACCAATGTAAAATGAAAAAACACCTTTCTCAATTGACCTTCTTTGCAGTGGCCTTTGCGCTCTGCTTGTTTGGTTTGATGCAGTGCACCCAAAAGGCTGCCCAACAAACCGAAAAAGAAACCGAACCGACTCCACTGATGACGCACGCTGAAGGGGCTGATACTTTACGTTCGGAAGACATTGCCGAGAGCGAAATCAAACCCATCAACCTGAAATGGCTCAATTCAGCGGGCATGCACGGATTGTTGGATACTTTGGATTTGTCGGACATCGTAGTGAGCCACGATTGGGCGGAACTGGGTTTTTACGGCGAAGACCGCTACAAAATCGAGTTCTATTTCTCTGAAGTGACCAAGGATGAAAAAGACCCTTTCTTGTACCACATCGTAGGCAAAAACCGCCACAAGAAGGTGGTTTCCGAATTTAAAGGCACCTTGCACATTGATAGTTTGGCACAAATTTCCGACCCCAATCTCGATACTGAAGAAGTAGGCGATATGGGCGTACAACGCATCTATTCTGCCAATGGGAAATTCACCTTGGCCGAAGACAGCCTGAAAAAATACTCTGGTCGTTTTACCGGAAAGATGCAAATGGATTTTGCTTCCTACGACAAGGCACCAACCGAAACCTGGTTTTTCTCCGAAACCCCCAACCAGGGCAGCGGCATCCGCTACGATGGCCAATGGACGAGCTACAAAACGGGCAAATCCAAACCCGTGATCTGGTCCAAAGACCTCTTCCGCTTTGCCAACGACATCCTCAAAGATTTCTCCATCGGCGAACGCGACGTGGAAATCAATGAAAAATACCGCAAACTGGGCTGGGATAATTTTTGGGAAAATGAAGAATGGTGGGCGGAATCGAAGAAGGTGACGATGTAAGCAATCAGCTATGAGCTGTCAGCGATCAGCCATGGGCAGCCTCCGTTGGCTGATAGTTGACAGCTGATCGCTGACAGCTCATGGCTTATTTTTTCAGCAGATCCCGAATTTCCCCCAACAACTGCACTTCCGTTGGTGCGCCACTCACGGAGACCACTTCCTTCTTTTTTGCGGTATTGATTGTTTTGACGATGAAGAACATCACCGCCGAAACGACTATAAAATCGATACTTGCGGTTACAAACTCTCCCCAGGCGATTGCCACTTCGGGGCTATTGGACTTAGCTGCGCGAATGATGAATTTGTAATCGTTGAGGTTTATCCCTCCTGTCAGCAAGCCTACTAAAGGGGCAAACATTTTTTCCACAAAAGCAGTCACCACTTTGCCAAAGGCGGCACCCATCACAAAGGCAATAGCCGTTTCAATTAGATTGCCTTTAAGCGCAAATTCTTTAAATTCCTTCCACATAGTGTTCGATTGGTTTGATAAAAAAACCTAAATATCAGCACATTACTTATTGTTTAACCTCCAAACTACCATCTACCGCACTAAAGCGGATGTTGGAAAAATCCTGATTGGCCGTAAACCCGTGGCTGCGAATGGTATCCTTGGGGGTACTGACGACTACAAATCGATTGGTGGAAACCTGTTGATCCCGCTCGTTCCAAGTGAGTTCGGGCGATTCTAATTTTTTGCCATCCACACTTTTCCACACCACACTGTCCCGCACCAGGGTAATGCCTTTGAATTCGTAACGCACGGCGTACTTGGCGGTGAGTGTGCCTGCCAAGGCGCCGTAGGTATTGAAAAAATCAACTTTGATGCCTTTGATGAATTCCTGGCGGGGATCGTCGCTTACCAGGTGGCGCAGCATCACGGGCCCGCGAATGCGCACGCGGATCAAGGCGGAGTCGCTGTACAGCATGTCCACGTCTTGAATCCGCTCAACGGAGACGTCTTCTTTGGAAAAAACTTCCACTGCTTCGTCATTGCCTTTGCAGTTGTACAAGAGTATGCTGAGGATACTGAGGAAAAGAATGAGTGTGCGCATGGGTTGTGAAATGTTGGTAATGGATAGTTTGTTCATTTTTTAGCAAATATGATACCTCCCGAATTTTCAAAAACGCAACCGCGGGAGCGGTTAAATTCAGAATAGTCCCGGTCGTCCGGGGTTTTGGAGGATTCAGGTAGTTTCCACAACCGCGGTAGCGGTTGAACAAATCACCAGGAAATTCAACCGCTGCCGCGGTTGTAGCCATTTTCCTTGCATTTTTTCCCCGGACGACCGGGGCTATTCTGAATTCAATCGCTCCGCGATTATGTTCTCGAAAAAATCATCAGCATTCGGTATTATTCGGTACCAATGCTAGGATCGATGTTGAAACAGTTTTGCTGCCCCTATTTGTTTATTGACCCCCCAAGCCCTTCATTTTTTCCACCACCTCCGGCATACCCGGCTTCAACTTCAGCGCAGCCTGATAATCGACCACTGCGCCAGCATTATCACCCGTCATTTGTTTGGCCTGGCCACGGTTAAAAAAATGGTAAGGGTCTTGAGCATCTAATGAAATGGCTTTGCTGTAATCCGCCTGAGCCGCTTTATAATTGCCAATGAGCAAATAGGCATAGCCGCGAGCCCCGAAGTTGGCTGCTTTTTCCAGCAGCGAATTTTTGATGACAATATTCAGGTCGGTAATTGCTGCTTGCGGGTTTTTATTCAACAGCGCGATCGAGCGGTTGTAGCGCACGCTGACGTTGTTGGAGTCCAATTTCAGGGCTTCATTGAACATGCCAATGGCCTTGTCTATTTCGCCCCGGGTACCATAAGCATTACCTAGTCCTTCGTAAATGGATACGTTTTGGAAATTATTGCGCAGGGCAGCTTCGAAGTCAGCAATGGCCAGATCAATGCGGCCCGTTTTGCCGTAGTAATGACCACGAATTTTGCGGGGCTCGCCCGCATTGGGATACAATTTGATCACATTGGTCCAGAGCGTATCATGGTCTTGCCAGATGTCGACCTGCTCACGGGTACGGAGCATAAAAAAGACATTGAGCCCAGCAATGATACCCCATACCACATATTTGCTGGACGGGACTTTGTAGATCAATGCATTCAAGCCATAACCCAGCATAAAAAACAAACCGAAGTAAGGCAGATAGGTATACCGATCGGCCATGATCACTGCGCCTACCGAAATGACTTGCAGAACCAGGGCGATGCTGAACAAATAGAAGCCAAAACCAAAGAGGTAAATTTTGTTTTTGCGCGCATTCCAGAGGCTCCAGGCGCCTACGGCCAGAGTGAAAACCAAACCCAAGAGGTACACACCACTTTCGTTGCCTTGTTTGACTACATCCAGATTGGGATAAGGATAAAATGCCGATAAATTGAAAGGCAAAAACAACTTGACGATGTACATCATAAAACCATAACCTGCAAACTTGAGGCGTTGGAAAAAACTAAACACTTCAAAATCAGCCAGCGCATCATTTTTTTCTACCATGCCAAATGCCCCATAAAAACTGCCCCCATCCTGTACATCCAGGGCAATGAGGCCAAACAGCACAGCCAGCGCGATAAAAGGAATTTTTTCTAAAATACTCCCCACGCTCAACAGTTTCCGCCCCTGCCAATAGTCGAGCAAAAAGAGGATCGGCACCAGCGAAACCGCCATCGCCTTCGACAAACAAGACAGCAAAAAAGCAATCAGCGCCAGTCCCCACCAGAGGCCAATTTTCCCTTTGTCCAAATGTTTCAAATACGCCAAAACCGCCAGTAAAAAGAAAAACACGTACAACACATCCTTACGCTCGGATACCCAGGCTACCGACTCCACGTGCATGGGATGCAGGCCAAAGCCTAATGCTGACACCAGCGCAATCAGCACGTTGCGCTTGCTCAAGGCAAAGGCAAAGAAAAAGACCAAAGCGGTATTGATTGCATGAAAAACGAGATTGAAAGCGATGTAAGAACGAGCACTTTCAATGCCAGAGTTGGCCGCATTCCACCACAAGGTCGCCATCGTCAGCGGGTGGTAGTTCAAGGACACCACCGAGCGCATCAGTGCATTCAGGTTTTCCGAATTGGCGGGATTGAGGTAAGGATTTTCGGTGACATAGGTGGGGTCATCCCAGTCGACAAACTGGTTGTCCAAAGCGCGGGAGTAGGCAATAAAAATCAAAACTGCCAGCAGGGCTATCCAAAGCCAGGTCTGCGACTTGGTGCTTGACGTAGAGACGGGATTAATCGTATCTCTACGTTCAGCCGTTGGTTTAGCGTTAGGCAGAGTGGGGCGTTTTGGGTAAGGCTTTTTTTTAGGTTTGGACATGGTGGCGCTGTTTTGCGCGGTGAAAATACAAAGTGAAAAGTGAAAAGTGAAAAGTGAAAAACAGGTACCCCATTAGGATTCCACCTTTTGGTGTATTTTTTTCACTTTTCACTTTTCACTTATTTCGTCCACGCCGTATACCCCCCATCCAAATTGTAAATTTTTTTAAAGCCCATTTCTTTTAAGTAGTTGGCGGCCCGGGCACTGCGAATGCCGGATAGGCAATACACCGCTACGGGGCGTTTTTTATCCAGTTTGGCAGCCATGGTTTTGAATTCGGTATTTTTGACGTCAATGTTTAGGGCTCCCTCAATACTTCCAGCGCTGAATTCAGCAGGCGTACGTGCATCCACCAATTGTACTTTTTTGGATTGGATGGTTTTTTTGAAGGTAGCCACGTCTTGGGTGATGATGCCAGTGGATTGAGCTTGTACACAAGAAGTCAAACTGATGAGAAGAAACAGCGAAAGTATTGCTTTCATGGTGTATTGTTTTTGATGTTACAGAAATTCCGGGCGGTATTCAAAATGCATGGAATCATAATGATACCACTTACCCCCCCAGATGAAACCGTGTTTTTCAAATACCTCAACAACTTGCTTGGGGATACTGTTTTTGTAACCCAACTTAGCGTCTTCATTGGTGCATTTGCAATCCCATTGCCAATAGTGGGAGTATTTCACGTTGATGTCGATGGTCATGCCAAAGCTGTGCATGCTCAGGCGATTGGTGCCTTTGATGACCCGCCAAAGGAAGCTGCCGCCGGGGTTTTCGAGGTATTGTTTCAGGCCAGGGAGTTTGTCGAGTTCAGCGGAAATGGCTTCCAGTTTTTTGTCCACGCCGTTCACCTTGGTCACCAAAATTTTGGTGCCGATGGTTTTGGGTAACCACACGATTTCACGCAAATTGGCGCGTACTTCCTCTTGGGTATTGCCGTACATTTTCATGTAGAAGGGCATAAAGCGAATGCGGCCGGGGTCGTTGTTGACAGGCAGGCCATCCTTACCCGGGAATTTTGAAGGATAATCGAAGCGAAACTGGTCTTCCAAATCCGGCTGATCGAGCAATTCCTGGAAACTTTTATTTTTTTTGCCATCGTCGTAGCTGAACACGGTGCCGTCTTTCAGCGTAATGCTGTTGGCGTCGGCTTTGGCGATGAAGTCGGGGTAGGCTTTTTGGAGGCGTTGGATGCCTGCGGGGAGCTCGGGTGGGGTGGGGAAGGTCCAGAAAAAGGAGATGAGGAGAAAGAGAATTGGCATGGGCGAATTTTTTACAAAAATAGCGGAAAGTGGAAGATATTATTGTGAAGTAACGCACAAATGTAGGGGCAAGCCTATGTGGTTGCCCTGCATGATGTCATCGTGGTCATCGTTGATGACCATCAACGGTGACCACGATGACCATCGCCAATCGGGCAACCGCAAGGGTTGCCCCTACACCGCATCAAACACCTTATCCTGCCCCCATCTTTCCGACAATAACTTAAAAAACGCAGGCCGATAGCTCTGCCCAATCGGAATTTCGTGTTTGCCGATGCTCACCTGATGCCGCTCAACTACATTCAAATGCCGCAGCGAAATGATGTACGACTTATGGATTTTGCAGAAAAAATCGGGTAAGATTTCCTGTACGTCCTGCATGTTTTGCCGACTGAGGATTTTGCGATCCTGGGTGTGGAAAACCACGTAGTTTTCACTTTTTTCTAAAAACAACACCTCTTCCCAGTTGAGGCGGTAGAGTTTGGGGCCACTTTTGATGAAAATTTCTTGAGCAGCTGGGCTATTCTCGACGCTCGGATTGGTATTGACTGGAGCTTCTTTACAACGGCTACAAGCCTGCAAAAAACGTTCAAAAGTGATCGGTTTGACCAGATAATCCAGCGCCTCCAATTCGTAACTGGCCACTGCGTATTCGGAGTAAGCCGTAGTGAAAATGACCTTGGGCTTGTCGGGCAAGGCGCGGTAAAACTCCACCCCAGAAATCTGCGGCATGTGGATGTCCAACAGCAGCAAGTCGACGGGATGGCTCTGCAAAAAAGCCAGGGCTTCCAGCGGATTGCGGTATGTCCCTACACACTTCAGCCAGGGCATACGGTTGACGTAATTGCTCAGCAGCTCAATGGCCTTGGGTTCATCGTCGATGATCAGTACTTCTTTCATTCGTCCAGGCTAAGGCTAAGGTGGATGGAGAAATAGTCCGCTTCGTCCACAATCCGCAGGGTATGTCGATCCGGGTACAGGAGCGCCAGGCGTTTGCGGACGTTTTCCAGCCCAATACCCTCCTGATTCAGTGAAGTAGACACCTGTTTGGTATTTTTGGTGTTGAAATACAACATTCGCCCTTCCACCGTCACTTCAATTTTGACCATCGACTGTTTGGTTACATCAATGCCGTGTTTGAGGGCATTTTCTACAAAGGGAATCAAAATGGCCGGAGCAATCATTTTGCCGTCCATATCACCTTGGGTATTGAGGCTGATGATCACGTCGTCGTCGTCGCTGAGGCGCAGGTGCTGAATTTCGATGAAGCCGCCAATCTGGTCAACCTCACGGCGCAAGGGTACTTTTTCAGCGTTGGTTTCGTAAGTCAGGTAGCGCATCAAGCCAGCCAGCGAAGCGATGCTTTGCCCCAATTCCTCTTGATTTTTTTCCACCGCCAGGGCGTACAAACTATTGAGGATATTGAATAAAAAATGCGGATTGACCTGGGCCTTGAGGAAAGCCAACTCTGTCGCCTGTTTCTCGGCGGCCAGTTTGCGCGTGGTCATTTCCGTTTCGTGCCAGATGCGGGAAAAGCGAATCACCGCCGCAAAGAGCATGACGGAGAGGAACACGAAGAGGTTTTGCAGGTTGGGCAGGTAGTAAAAAAAGTAAAAATTGTACCCCAAATCCTCCATAAACTCGGAGAAGACCCACAACAACATCCAGGAGCGATCCAAAAGCCAATGTACCACAACCAACAAACTAAACAGTCCCCCATAAGCCAGGTAATTGCGCTGCTTGACCAGGTAACGGGGGATCAAAAAGTAGTTGTTGAAATAGGTGGCAGCCATGAGCAAAGGCAGGCGAAACAAACTGGCCCAGGCGATATTCGAGAATTCGCAATCCATGTTCATCCACAAAATGGTTGTCCACAACCAGATGATGGCCCAAAAAAGGATGTGTTTGGCGATTCTCTTAATCATGATTCAAAGGTAAGGATTTGGGGCTATACACCGCAATATCTGCAATCAATGTAGGCTTTTTGAAGCCAAAAACGACAAAAATGTGATTCTTGCATCAAATCGCTGAAAAAACCAAAATATGGCATTTCAGGCCCCGATCTGAGGGTTTGACCACAAAAAAAATACCGCAAAAAAAATGATTTTAGTTTTGTTTCAAGAAATCACCTGAATACCATACCAGCAAGTTTTCATATTCATCCAAACTTCGTAGCGCTCCCACTGGGGCGCTTTTTTTTTGCCACAAAAAAGGCTGACCCAAGATGGATCAGCCCAGCATATTACACTCTTAAAGACAATTGTTTATGAAGATCGATAAGCAATCGAATGGTAATTTTTGATGTGTGGCCCCAGAAATACCCGAGCATAAATCCGCATAATCGCCAAACCATCAATAACGAAGCTCAAAGCCACAAAGGCTGCCAGAACGATCTGGTTTTCATGGATGTGGCTGAATATCAAATCTTCCCCAATAAATGTAGGTGTGATCGGGAAACCTGACAACGCCAAACACGCAATCAGGAAGAGCATCGCAGCGGTGGGATGCTCGTATACGTGACCATGAAAACGATCCAAACTGACCATCTCGGTCTTTTTTAGCCAGTTGAGCACCACAAAGCCGCCGATCCCCGCAACAATCACGCCACTCAGGTAGATGTAAACCTGAAAAAAGTCGAAGTGCTCGTTGTACGATACGGACAGGGCAATGAATCCGTGATTAAGTACCACCAGAACCCAGCTCAAGCGGGCATGAATCCGCTCGGAAAAAGCTTTCAAAGCCAAAATCAAACCGATCAAACCAAACACCGCTGGCAAATATGCGTGGGCAAAAGGGGTGATTTTGTCTTCGGCAAAACGCAAGAAGTACAAGCCGATAAAATACGTCGGCAAAATGAACCACCACAGGGAGGATAAGGTGATAAAATCCAATCGTTTACCCAGTTTTTTCAGCGGGTTCCACAAGTATTGGTACATGGCTGCGTCCAGATTCCACTCTTTCAGACAGAGGACGTACAGGGTGTATTCCAGTTTGTTGGACAAAAATTTCCCCTCAAAGGATTTCTGACGGGGCACAAATTTGTAAAACTGTTCTTTGATCAAATAACTCACCAAGGAAGGTGAAACCAGCAGTTGATAGGTGCGCAAAAAGGCATTACCCGCAAAGTGAACCAATGCCAGAGTGTGCCAGCCAGCCGCTACTTCAATAAAAATCAAACCAATTTGAGCAATGGAAGCGTACGCCAATTGGCTTTTTACCGAAGATTGCACCCGGGCAATGCCAATGGACAGAATGGTGGTACTCAAACCCAACAAGGCAATGATCACCCTCACCGAAAACTGATGTTCCCAAAACGGATGAGTGCGCAGCAGCAAAAACACCCCCAAATGCACCGACAACGAGCCATAAAAGATGGCACTGGAAGGGGTTGGCCCCTCCATCGCCCGCGGCAACCAGGAAGAAAAGGGCAACTGCGCCGATTTAGCTGCGGCCGTCATCAAAATCATCAGCGAAATAAACACCCCAATCCAAGTGTGGGATTGCAATTGAGCACTCACCAACTCGGCATTTTGTAGTTTTTGAAAAGTAATGCTTTCGTTCCAAAGGTGATGGCTCATCCACATCGCCAACAATAACCCAACATCGCCAATGCGGTAAATCGAGAAAATTTTCACCGCGTTTTTGACGGGCAAATAGCGGTTGCGGTAAAAGGCGATCAACAGGAAAGAGGTGATTCCCAAAATTTCCCAGCCGATGAACAGGGTTTCAAAATTATTGGCCATCACCGTGATGTTGTACCCGATGTAAAAAAACAGAATGGTATTGAAGTAACGTTTGTACCCCGACTCCCGGTGCAAGTAGTAGCTGCTGTAAATGGTCACGAGCATGGTCAGATAAGCCCCAGTGAGCAAATAAGTCGCCGTGATCAGATCGAACATGAGGATAAAATTGAACTGGAAATGCGCCGAGTTAAACAGGTTAATGCTCTGGCTTTGCTGAATTTCGTGCTGGTGCAACCACCAATAAATCGTGTAAGCAAAAACCAGCAGTGTGTGCAAGCCCATGCTCAAATAGACCACTCTGGACAGGGTGTTTTCTTTTTTGGCGGGTACCAACAAACTCACACAAAACCCGATCACCGGGAGCAGCACAAATAGTGGAAGCAATTGATTCATGGGATTAGTCTTGTGTAATGAGGTAAACAGGTAAGTTCTCCGTGTTGGTTTCAATCAAAGATTTGAGGTCATGCAACAGGGGAAGGTCCTTTTGCAAGGTGTGGTATGGCTCAAAATGCCCGGATTTGAAGCGGTACAGCTCCTGGGTTTCGGGATGAACCGCTACCAGATTGATCCAGTTGTTGATGAACCATTCGTAGGTGGCGGCGGAGCGCTGAATACTTTTTGCCACTACCTCTGGATCGTGTTCAACGATCATCAGCAGGCGCAAAGGATCGTGTACCTCCGTCATCTGAGTGGGCAAGCCGGGTCGCAAATCGCCGTCAATCCCGTTCGCTACCCCAAACAAACCCATGACGTTGTGCGGTAATTTAGAGCCTGCGCCCAGTTTCTGTTCATCTACCCGCGAGAAGAAATATTCCATGTTGATTCCTCCACAAACGGGCGCAGCCGCATTGAGGATGGTGGACAAATAGATGCCTTCCGGGTCGATTGTATAGTCGTAGGAATTGAGAAAAGAGCGCCGATCCAAAAACAGCCCCTTGGATAGGTACCGCCGGCCGATGATGCACAAGGCGTTGGTGGCGTGGTTGAGTTCGGGGCGGGGCTCAAAGAGGGATACCGAGCGGCGCAGTACTTTTTCGTGCACCTTGAGCGCAGACTGCTGGGTATCCACCGCATAAAAACGCCGGGAACGTTCCTTGGCATTGTAATCGAGGGCCTTTTCGAAGATGACCTCGTTTTGAGTATGCAGCTCAAAATTATGTGCAGGTAAGGAAAACTCGTCGTAAAAAACAATTTCATCCCGGGTGGTGTCGTGCAGCGCCCCTACAAATTGAGTCTCGACTGGAATCTTCAGCCCTTTCACGACCAAGCGCTGGCGCACCTCGGGGTGGTTGGCCATGTAACTGAATACACGGGCGTTCACGGATCCGGCGCGCCCACTACATGCCCCACAGTCGTAAGCCGCGTAATAGGGGTTGTTGACACTGCTGGCACCGTGCCCAACGATGTAGACCAGCGGCGCAAAATCTTTCACCAGCCCAATGCTGTGGAGCACGGTTTCCACCCGGGCCACCATTTCCTCAATGCTGTAACCCACTTGCAAGTCGTTCACTTTTTCAGGGTGTTCGCCGCACTCAATGCTCAATTTGGAGTACTTGTCCATGTGTTTGAGCGAAGATGCAGTAGCCGGGCTCATGGTAGGACGGATTATGTTGAAAAACAGCCGTATCGCTGCCCAAAATCCCAGGGTTTGGGAGATCAACCAACCGCCTACCGATGAGTGAGATTGTTTGAGCAAATGGACATCCAATTCCAGGCGACTGCTGGATTCTTCTTCCCGAATCAGGTATTTGGGGTGCATGGGGGCGGGGCAGGATTTGGTAAAAAACTTCCCACCTTGGGGCTGAAAATAAAATTCAACACCAAAAAAGCCCGGAGTGCCAAAGGTTTCACATTCAGGGTCGAACGATTCCAGGTAGCGGCGCAAAGAGCATTCCCGATCATCGATGCAAAAAACCGCTTGGAAACTTTTGGATGGGATGTTTCTTGTATCGACTTTTTCCAGTTGAATGCCCGCCAAAACCTGGTCGTAATACGTCCACTCAAATGCTTCTTGCCAGATGTTGAGCACCTCGGAGCGTTCGGAGTAGTCAATTTTATCAAAAAGAGCCTGGGGCTGCACGTTGATCTTTTCACCCATGGGGACCCAATCGTTGCCAAGCACAAAATCCAGGGTGTCGATTTCCAACAACAATTCAAAAATGATTAAATCGTGTAAGCTGATCCTGCGGGTGTCCAGTAGGGTATGGGGATGCTCCTCAATGGTCGCAACCATACCCGACCAGCCTTGGTGGGCAAACTGTTGATCGAAGAGGTAATGCTCATACAGGTTTTCGTCGCCAATCAGCAAGTGCAACAGATCGCTGATTTCACACTTGGTGTTCAGCAACAAATCCTTGGCTCGTTTGCGCCGAAAAATGCTGATGTCGCTGTGTTTTTCCAGTCGCCGCAAAGCAGATAAAAAGCCTTTTTCATTCACCGGGAAATGCCACATGGAAATGCCCTGATCCAAAAAGCTGCACAATATGCGGAAGAGCAGCGGGTGCATTAGCGAATCCATGTCCAGGTTGTACTGGGTTTTCCAGTGGCTGCGCAAGGTGCCAATGCGGGGGCTAGTTTCTTTGCGGTAATTGTGGTGCAAGGCTTTTTTTAACCATTCTTTCAGCTGGTCTGCCCCTTTCCGCTCAGTAATCACCCGGTCCAGGACTTGCGGATTGATGCGCTCTGCCGTGTACAAGTCGCGAAACTCCTGCATCGACAGCGTGACTTTGTACCCAAAAATGGTCGCTGCCTTTTGGGTGCCTGCACTAAAATCCAAATGTTGGAAAGCGTGTAAGGTATTGTGGTGCACAAAGTCCATTAAGGGCGCTTGTGCCGGGAGGTAATGTTTGAGCTCGTGTAAAACGTGCTGTACGTCAAAGCCCCTCGATAAATCAATGGATTGACTCATGGATGAAATCTTAAAGTTGTTGTGGGTGCTTTTAGTTGGGTTAAAGTACGAAAAAACCATGCTCCGTGCTTGGTTTTGTTTTTGTGTTGATTGAAGGCAAAGGTATTGGCTAAAAAGCGCGGGAGGCAAATTTGTAGTGTGGAAAAAGGGTCGAAGCGGGCAAATTCGGGGGTCGAAGTTGGGGGCGGGGATAACTTACAAGATTTTTTGGGTGGCAAGAAATAATAATGATAATTGCTCACAGCCTCGCTGCTCAACCAAAGCGGCAGGATGGCAAAACGGATGAAACGGACTAAACGGATGAGAACGGATTTTTTTCCGCCTGTAGCTTCGAGCGCTAAGCGATAATATATAGTTGCCACCGCTACGCGGTTCAAATTCTTTTACTTGCTTTTGACTATAAACCGGGCCACCACTCACGCGGTTTTTCGCAGTATCTAAGGGCGATAGCCCTGGCCCGGTTTATAGCTGAGCCGCTTGGAAGGATTTTTGAACCGCGTAGCGGTGGCTACTATATTACTTTTTATCACTCTTAGCTATCGGGGTTGAAACAGCGCTCACTTTAGAACCAATCGACCTTGTCTTCCAGGGGTCGGGGTTCTGAGACTCCAGTAAAACGCTCAATATCAACCACAAATCTAATTTGGGGGATTTGTAGGTAATTGACAGTCCTAATTCATCGAAAACACCTTCTCCTTCCGCTCCCCAATCTGTTGCCGCCACATTGCATAATACAGCCCTTTTTCAGCAAGCAGTTGATCATGAGACCCCGTCTCCACAATGTCGCCTTTTTCCAGCACGAAGATGCGATCGGCATGGAGGATGGTGCTGAGGCGGTGGGCGATGAGCAGGGTGATCTGGCGGCCTTCAGCGCTGATTTCCCGGATGGTATCGGTGATTTCCTCCTCAGTGAGGGAGTCGAGGGCGGAAGTGGCTTCGTCGAACAGGAGGAGTTTGGGGATGCGCAGCAAGGCACGGGCGATCGAGATGCGCTGTTTTTCGCCGCCAGAAAGTTTGAGGCCGCCTTCACCGATGGTGGTATCGAGGCCCTTTTCGGCACGAGCCAGCAGGGTATTGCAAGAGGCTTTGGTGAGTGCCGATTGTAGGTCCGCTTCGGTGGCGCTGGGGTTCACGAAGAGCAGGTTTTCCCGGATGGTGCCGGAGAAGAGCTGCGTGTCTTGCGTGACGAAACCGATTTGGCGGCGCAGGTCGTCGAAGTGGATGGATTTTTCATCGAGGCCGTTGTAGAAGATGCTACCACTCTGAGGGCGGTACAAGCCGACGAGGAGTTTCATTAGGGTAGTTTTGCCGCTGCCACTGGGGCCGACGAAGGCAATGGTTTCGCCAGTTTTCACCTGAAAACTGATGTCGTTGAGGGCATTTTGCTGCGCCGATTGGTGGCGGAAGCCCACGTTACGGAACTCCAGCGTTTCGATGTCACCCAGGTGCTTGGGGTGGGCTGGCTCAGACTCGGGCTGCTTTTGCATCAGCGTCTCAAAGTTGTTGAGCGATGCCTCGGCTTCCCGGTAACTGAGGATGATGTTGCCAATTTCCTGCAAGGGACCAAAGATGAAAAACGAAAAAATCTGCATGGTCACGATTTCGCCCGGTGCCAATTGGCCCTTGTACACCAGCCACATGAGCATAAACAGGATGAGCTGCCGCAGGGTGTTGACAAAGGTGCCCTGCACGAAACTGATGCTGCGGATGCGCTTCACCTTGGTGAGTTCCAGCTTGAGGATGCTGAAGGTGTTTTTATTGAGCCGCTCGACCTCTTGTTTGGTCAGACCGAGGCTTTTCATCAGCTCGATGTTGCGCAGCGACTCGGTGGTGGCACCAGCCAGCGAGGTGGTCTGTTTGACAATGATCTTCTGAATGGCCTTCACTTTTTTGCTCAGCAGATTGGACACCCAAGTGAGTAAAAAATGCCACCGAAGTAGATTGCGGGCAAACTCCAGTGCTTGTTGAACGCATACAGCGCCACAAATACGATGCCCACGATGACGGGAAACAGCACGTTGATGAAGGTGGAAATGAACTTCTCCGTGTCGGTACGCACCTTTTGGAGGATGCCCAGGGTTTCGCCGCTGCGCTGCTCTTCAAACTCCTGGTAAGGCAGTTTCATCGCGTGCTGCAAGCCGTCGGTGAAGATGGTGGCCCCGAATTTTTGGGTGATGAGGTTGAGGAAATAATCTTGAAACGCCTTGGCAATGCGGCTGATCATGGCCACCGAAATGGAGCCGATAAGCAGCCACATGAGACCATACACCATCACATTTTTCCCGGCCTGGTCGGTGATGTTTTCGTTGATGAACAGGAAGCGCTGCCAGTCGAACGCGCCCGGCGGCGTGGACGACACCTGGTGGTTGGAAGCCAGGGTGACCAACTTCCCAAAGATGATGGGTTCAATCAGCGAAAACCCGATGTTGATGGCGGCCAGGAACAGTACCAATAGGACGAGCCAACGATAGGGGGCGAAGTAGCGGAAAAGTAGTTTCATGTTGTAGGTGGTGCGCCTGAATGGAGGCAAGGCTGCCGGCATTCAGAGAGGTGTTCAAGTTGGTGAAAAGAAGATAAACACTTTTTGGGTTAGTCTGGTTTCAAGGGGGAAGTTGAAGGGAATTTATTATTGCTTTGGCGGCTTCAGTTTTTTAAAATCATTCTCCAACTCTTGCAGGTTTTGCTCTTTTTCTACAGCTTTTTGGGCAAGCTTGTACTTTTCATACTCCTCGCCCGATTTCTGCAAAGCCATTTCGTAGCTGATTTTGCCTGCATGCGTGAGCAAGTCCCGGCCATTGAGTTGTAGAATGGCATCCAAACGGGCAATCCAATCCTTCATGTACATGGGAGTACGCTGCTGCGCCATGGTTTCGGCAAAGGCAAGGTACTGTTCTACCAAAAGCCCCAGTAGTTTGATTTCATCCTCACTCAGGTAGTTCTTGGCGGTACTTACTTCCGACTTTTTAATGGTGTTATTGTCCTGCTTGTCGTAAGACTGCATGCCCAACCAAGGCAAGGTAGCATCTACCCTGCGGTACACCAACTCGGCTGCCGTTTGCTGGCTGATGGCCCAAAGCAATTTATTTTGGATCACTTTGAAAAATTCAAGGGTCTTCTCGTCTTTGGGATCATAGTCAATGCTGGTGGTGTAGATGTCTTTGATTTTCTGATAAAAAAAGCGCTCCGAGAGGCGGATTTCGCGAATGCGCTCCTGCAGTTCGCTGAAGTAGTTCATCGAAGTACCCGACTTGAAGCGCTCGTCATTCAGGGCAAAACCTTTGATGATGTACTCCTTGAGTCGTTGGGTAGCCCAAATGCGGAATTGGGTGCCTTGAGGGGATTTTACGCGATAGCCGACGGAGATGATGACGTCTAGGTTGTAGTGCTGGATATCATAGTTTTTACCGTCAGCGGCAGTTATCCGGAAATTCCGGACAACTGAATTTTCTTCCAGTTCGCCTTCTTTGAAGATATTGCCGATGTGTTCAGAAATCGTTCGTTTGTCTTTTCCAAAAAGCTGCGCCATTTGTAACTGTGTAAGCCACACTGTTTCATCCTCTAGCCGCACATCGATTTTGATGTGGCCGTTTTGGTTTTGATAGATGAGGATTTCGCTGGTGTTCATTTGGTGTATTTTCTTTAGACCTTTCAGCTATGAAGCGGGGCCAAACAAAGATAATATGTTTTTAAAAATAAAATAAATTAATTTTTTGTGTTTTTAAATACCTGGTGACCTGTTGCAGAAGCGAAAAGCAATTTAAGAAATAGTAAGGTATAGCCTCTTGCTTCCCAGTTGCAGATGCAAAAAATGCCAGCCGAACTCCCGCTCAGCTGGCACCCTCAATTCATATCTAAACTCAAAAATTCCTACCTTTCTTCCGCCAATCCCCACTTCTCAGGAGACCTCCAGAGCGCCGAAAGCAACAATTCCCGCATGAACAGGAATTCCTTCGGCAATTTATCATAAGCGGTAGCGAACAATTCTTCGTGGTTGATCACTTCTTTTTTCCAGGCTTCGCGGTCGATGGACATGATCTTGTCAAAGTCCTCCTGGGTAAAGTCGGTGAGTCCTTCCCAGTCCAGATCCTGGTAGCGGGGCATCCAGCCGATGGGGCTTTCCACTGCTGCGGCGCGGCCTTTGATGCGGTCGATGATCCATTTCAGCACCCGCATGTTCTCTCCAAAGCCAGGCCAAATGAAGTCGCCATTCTCGTCTTTGCGGAACCAGTTGACCCCAAAAATCCGGGGAGCGTTGGGCAAGTCGCGGCCATAATCCAGCCAATGGTTGAAATAATCGCCCAGGTGGTAACCCAGGAAGGGCAACATGGCGTATGGGTCGCGGCGTACCTTGCCAATTTCGCCAAAAGCGGCAGCAGTCATTTCTGAGCCCATGGTGGCAGCGAGGTAAACCCCAAAGTTCCAGTTGAAGGATTGCACCACCAGCGGCACCGTGGTACTGCGGCGGCCCCCAAAGATGAATGCACCAATGGGTACACCTTCGGGATTGTCCCACTCACTGTCGATGGCTGGGTTTTGGCCCGACGGGGCGGTGAAGCGGGAATTGGGATGCGCACAGGGTTTGCCACTGCTTGGGTCCCAGGGTTGTTTGCGCCAGTCGATCAGGTTGGCGGGTGGCGTTTTGCTCATGCCTTCCCACCAGATATCGCCATCGGGGGTAAGCCCAACATTGGTAAAAATGGTGTTTTTTGAAAGCGCCGCCATGGCGTTGGGGTTGGTCTTGAAGTTGGTACCCGGTGCTACGCCGAAGTAACCCGCTTCGGGGTTGATGGCGTAGAGTCGGCCCCCTTCACCCCGGTGAATCCAGGCAATGTCGTCACCTACCGTCGTGATTTTCCAGCCTTCCATGGCATCCGGCGGAATCATCATGGCAAAGTTGGTTTTGCCACAAGCACTAGGGAAAGCTGCCGCCACGTAGGTTTTTTCGCCTTCAGGTGATTCAGCACCCAGGATGAGCATGTGTTCGGCCAACCAGTGCTCTGCCCGCCCAATCGACGAAGCGATGCGCAAGGCAAAACATTTTTTGCCCAGCAGTGCGTTGCCCCCATACCCGCTTCCGTAAGATACGATCGAACGTTCTTCGGGGTAGTGTACAATGTATTTCACCGTAGGGTTGCAGGGCCAGGAAGTATCCTCTTGACCAGGTGCCAACGGTGCCCCTGCGGTATGCAAACATTTGACGTAATCTTCTTTTGCTTCTATGAGCTTGAGCGCGGGTGTACCCATGCGCGTCATGATGCGCATGTTGGCCACTACGTATTCAGAGTCGGTAATCTGGATGCCGTAACGGGACAATTCCGAACCCAATGGCCCCATGCAGAAGGGAATGATGTACATCGTTCGGCCCTGCATACATCCTTTGAGCAGTGGCTCCAGGGTCTTTTTCATTTGTTTGGGCTCCACCCAGTTGTTGGTAGGGCCTGCATCCGAGCGGTTGATGCTACAGATGTAGGTGCGGTCTTCTACCCGGGCCACATCGCTGGGATCGCTGAAACAAGCGAAACTGTTGGGCCATTTTTCGGGGTTGAGGCGGATGAAAGTACCTTTTTCGACCAGTTTTTCGGTCGTGGCGTTGTACTCCGCTTCCGATCCGTCACAGAGTTGGACCTCATCGGGCTGGCAAAGCTCTATCGTCTTTTCCAACCAGCGTTTGAGTTCCTTGAAGGAACCGGTGTATGGGTTTTTCATGGTTGATAAGTCTTCCTGGATCATGTCAAAGCCTATTTTAGGGTTCACAATTGTTTTGGGAATGACGGTCCAGGAAGGGAATTTGGTTAGGGGCGACCCTTGTTGGGGCGACCCTATGTGGTCGCCCACGTAGGGGCAACCACGTAGGGTCGGGCAACCACGTAGGGTCGGACAACCACGTAGGGTCGGATAACCACGTAGGGTCGGACAACCACGTAGGGTCGGACAACCACGTAGGGTCGGACAACCACGTAGGGTTGTCCCTACTGTTTGGCGTTCAATTTTTCCAACACCTCATTCGTGATGTTGAGGCTATCATTGACCATCAGCACCCCAGTACCTGGACCGTAATTCAGGATAAAATCATACCCTTTTTCCTTGCGGATGGCGGTGAGCAGGTCTTTTACCCGCTTTTCCAGATTTTCTTGCAATTTTTGGCGCTCGTCCAGCAGTTGTTTCGACATGCTTTCTTGCTGAGCAACCAAATTTTGTTGCTTTTGCATGAGGCGCTGTTGTTCCTTCTGGATTTGCGCAGGTGCCATTTGGCCTGATTGTGCTTTTTGCTCAGCGCTGATCATCTCTTGTTGTAAGGAACGACCACGACTAGCCAGCGTGCTTTCCATAGTTTTGCTGCGTGCTTCCAGGGCTTTCAAATCAGCCTGAAAAGTCGTGAATTTATTCAGCAGACTATCGCCGTTGACGTACACAACCTTTGGGGTTTCTTCCTTAGCGTTTACTTCAGTGGTTGTTTTCTTGGAACCTGATGCAGCGTTGCTGAAATGTGCAAAAAACAGGTAACCTACGGCTACCAACAATATCCAGGTCAGTACTGATGTAATGTTTTTCATTAATGGCTGTTTTGAATTTGAATTAACGAAAGCAAAACTGCCATTATTTTTGGAAAAAAACCAAGAAAGTAAAGGTTTTGCGTGAAATCAAGGGCAAGATCGGCCAAGCTTGAGTCGGGAAAGATGACGATTGTCAATTTAAAAAATAAATCTTGTCAATGCTTCCTAGTACTACTTTGACAGTTTAAACTGTCAAAGTAGTACTAGGCGTACTAAAAATTACTCAGCAGGGAAGCAATCAACGTATGGTTATTTTCTACTACTGATTTCCCATTGGGCTGCAGGGCACGTTGTTGCACCATCTGATTCATATAACCCAATTCCAGGCTGAGTTTTTTATCGAGCTTCCAGCCCAGCCCGGCGGCAATACGGTTTTGGTCATAGATGTTCACGCCCACGTTTTTGCCGAAATTGATGAAAATTTCATCATATGCGAAGCCATATAACTTATAATCATCACCCTTTTGCAAAGGCATATTCACTCGGCCGAGATAGCGTGCCCGGTTTTCAAAACGGGGATTGGCCAAACTGCCAGTGGTGCTGTTCCCAAGATAGCGCTGCTCCAGTCGATACCGATTGATAAAAGTAGCCCTTCCGATGGGTGCTCTGATGATCAATTGCTCCCAGATCCGGTTTTCAGGAAACTCATGTTTCACCGGATAATCGCCATAAGGATAGGTTTGTACAAAACAATAACCACCCATGATCTGGATGGACTTGGAGAGGTTGTATCCAATGCCAGCACGTAGCAACAACTGTTGCGCTTCGGGTAAAATATCGGCTCGCCGAAATTGTATGTCATGAAACAGTAGCCATTTTTCGTTGAGTTTGATGGTACCATTTTCCATGTACCACGCATGACCTGATGGGGCGATTATTCTTCCGCCTTGAGCAACACCCCAATAAGCAATGAAGACGGCTAAGATCGTCAAAACGAGATTTTTCATCGAGTGATTAATTTGATAAGGAACGGAAATGAAATAAAGTAAACAAGTTGACTGAGCTATTTTTTGATTTGGCAAGGCACGACGAAGGCGCATAGTCAGTCTACGCAACTGAGGAGTAACGCAGCAAAATCAAAAAAGAGCCGGTCAAGTGTTTACTTTATTTTATTTTCATTCCTAAAATTGGGTCGGCACGACAAGTACCGACCCGGACTAGTATGAAAAGACAATTTTACAAATAAAATCAAAAAAAAAGAATGGTATGGAATAGATTGAAGGACTATCTCTAATATAGATTAAGTGCGTTGAATCAAGTCATCGTTTTTGCTGCGGCGTGCAGCCAAGGGGTGTTGGGACAAGGGCTTGAGCCGATCAATCCCCTCCAGGATAAACTTTCCGCCATTGGCTTCGTAATCCCGTTGAAAATGATGTAAGTTTTCAAGTACTGTATGGTCTACATACCTGGCTTTGGTAAAATTCACCCGTAGCCGACTTCCGGCTGGGACGCGAGCCAAGTGTTTTTTTAAATTCAATAAGTTGCTAAAAGTGGCGGCTCCTTCCACCTCCAGCAAATGCTCATCCCCTTGTTGGGTAATGCGGATCGGCTGGCGGAAAACATATTTCAGGGGTACACCTAAAGCCAGTTGAATGATAAGTTTGGCCGTTATTCCTGCGCCAATGCCAATCAAGAGGTCGGTACAAATCGTCACGATTACAGTAATGGAAAAAAGGAAGAGTTGCTCCAACCCAATGTGGTAAGCATGAACAAATTCACGAGGTGCCGCCAAACGGAAACCTACAAAAATGAGCATCGCAGCGAGGGAAGCCACCGGAACCATTTTGATCAAGGGGGTAAGCAGCACAACAAACAAGAGCAAGGACAGGCCATGGAATAAATTGGCCCAGCGAGTTCGTCCACCATTGTTGATGTTGGCGGCACTTCGGGCTACTTCCGAGATCATGGGCAAGCCACCCAAAAGGCCAACGACCATATTCCCAATCCCCACTGCAGAAAGGTCTTTGCTCAAATTGGCTTTGCGCTGGTAAGGATCCAATAGATCAACTGCCTTTCCGGTCAATAAAGATTCCAGGCTGCCTACCAGCGTAAACATGAGCAGGTACTTCAAAAAAATGGGTAATAAATCGCCACTTAAACCAGCAAAACTGGCATTGAAACCCAATTTTAAGTCGCCCGGGTTGACTAGCGCTTTGATGTTGGCATAATTGGGGTCGGAAAGGTTAAAGTAGCCTCCCATGAGCACCCCTACAATCAAAACCAGCAGTGCGGGTGGAATTTTTTTCAGCGCCTTCACTTTGACGAACTGCCAACCGAACAAAATCACTAAACTGACTAACCCAATGATGGCGACATGGTATTCCATATGGGTCAAACTATGCGGCACCATGGTCAGCAATTCCAAGGGTTCTTTGCCTTTTAATTCCGCGGGCGAAATCCCGACGGCCAGGTGAATTTGTTTGGACATGATGATGATGCCAATGGCGGCCAGCATGCCGTGAACGGCTGAAAGCGGGAAAAAATCGGCCAGTTTTGCCACTTTGAATAGGCCAAACAGCACCTGTACTGCACCAGCCAGCACAATGACGCCAAGCGCCAATTTCCAGCCCAAATCATTGTCGCCCCGGCCCAGTTCTTCCACTGCACCAGCCACGATGACAATCAAACCCGCCGCAGGCCCTTTAATCGTCAATTCCGATCCGGCAAAAAAAGCAACGACAATCCCTCCAACCATTGCCGTAAGTACCCCCATGATGGGTGGAAAATTACTTGCTCCGGCGATACCTAAGCTGAGTGGCAAGGCAATCAGCGACACCAAAAATCCCGACAACAGGTCCTTTGACCAGTTCTCTTTGAAGCCCGCCCAGCCAGATTTAGGGCGGAAAGTGGTTTGTTGTTCCATAAGAAATATTTTGTTTGGGTCAAAAGTCTCCTAGCCATAGCAGGTAGAGCTTCCTGCGCAGGAGTGAATGATCAATATCTTAATTGGTTAGAATTGTAATGTTTTTCGCAATTAATTGAGGTAAAAGATGGGGGAAACCAATTCCCCCAACCCATGTTCGGACGCTTCTCTCCAACGTCCGAAAAACCCCAATTAAGCTCTTGGTGATCTTCGTTCCAGCCGATTGGTTAGAATGATGATGTAGGTTGTTTCTTGCGACACAAATTTCTGGATTCAGCAATAAACTTCAGGGGCGACTTTGCCCGCTTGAGGGAGGAGATTGGCCATTTCAGGGCTGGGCGTTGACAGCTCGGGGTGCAAATGTTCTGAAGAGCGTGTATTTTGCAGGAAAATCAAATTTTGAAATTCCAACGTTACTTCCGAAAAATTGCGGTTTGGTCTACCCTGGCGATTACTTTTTTCTTCATGCTCAATCGGGCTGTAGATGGAGAGTATCGGGACATTTTACAAGCTTCTATTGATTTTTTGGTGCTTTGTACTTATGCCGTGCTGATTTGGCAATTCAATTTTTGGCTGGACACCCAAGAGCCCAAGCTGAAGCGCGTTTTTAGTTCCAGTGGTGCGCGTTTGTTTTTACAAAGTGCAATTAGTCTTCTTGTTGGTGTAGTGTTGGTGGTAGTGGTTGAAATCATTGTTCACAAAACCATCAAAGAAGAAAAGGCCCCCCTGATCTTTTTTATTTTCCGGGGAATTCTTATCAACATCATTTTACAAATCCTCTTTTACGCGGTGCGTTCGGTATACCAAATCCAACAAGTGCAAGTGACCAATGCCCAATTGATGGAAATGAGCGCCAAGGCGCAAATGGATTTGTTGCGCCAGCAGGTGAATCCCCACTTTTTATTCAATGCCTTAAATACCTTAAAAACATTGGTTAAGAGCAACAATCCCGACGCGCAGGACTTCATCGTCCAATTGGCCGATGTGTACCGCTATTTGTTGCAAAACAATCAAAAAGAAAAAGTGTCCTTGCGCGAAGACCTTTCGATTGCCCGTTCCTACGCCAGTTTGATTCACGCACGCTTTGAAGACAATTTTAAACTGGAAGTCACCCTGTCGCCAGACGTCTACGAGACGTATACTCCTCCCAATACCTTTCAATTGCTCATCGAAAATGCAGTAAAACACAACATGATTGGTGCCGGGAAAGCCCTTTTGGTTGAGATCTACAATGATGAGGGCCACATCATCATCCGCAACAACCTCCAACCCAAACGCACGGTAGAGCATACCACTGGCCTTGGCCTGGAGAACATCCGCCAACGCTACCAACTCCTCAGCAATCGTGAAGTAAAAGTGTTGAAAGGAGAAAAATACTTTGAAGTGCGGCTACCTGTTTTGAGTGAAAAGTGAAGAGTGAAAAGTGAAAAGCAGGAACACCAGCAGCCTTTCAACTGTTTTGCACAATTTTTTTGCTTAAAAATTTGGAATGAAAAGGGAAGTGCATTTTTTTCACTTTTCACTTTTCACTTTATCTCGTGTTCATCCATTGCAAAAACTCACTGGCCTTTGCCTTGCTCACCGTGATTTGATCGTGGCATTTGACTTTGGGTTTGATTTTGAGTTTCCGTGCAAAATCCTGTTCAATCGATTCAATCAACTCAAAATTAATGAGGTGCTGCCGATTGGCGCGATAGAACTGCTGATAGCCAACCATCCGTTCAATTTCTTCAAGCGAATGTGGCACCAGATAAGTATTGCCTTTGAAGGTTTGCAAACAAACATCTTCACCCAAAATGTAAAATAAGGCAATTTCTTTGGTAGGAATGGGTATGAAATTACCCCGGAAGGAGACTAAAAAGTTACTCTTTAACCCCCCATTTGTGCGCAAGGTATCCATTGCCTCCGCGAAAGCGCGAAAGTCAGGAACATCGGCGCGAAAAAAGTTGGCTAGCGATTTCACTTTATCCAAGGCCAGTCGTACATCACCCACACTAAATGGCTTCAATACATAAGCAACTCCATTGGTTTGAAAGGCCTGGAGCGCATATTCGTCATAAGCAGTGCAGAACACCACCGGACAAGCAATGGTTGTTTCTTTAAATAGATCAAAACTGAGGCCGTCGGCCAACTGGATGTCTAAAAAAATGAGATCTGGTGCAGGCGGGTAAGCCAAAAAATTGAGCGTACCTTCAATCGAGTCGGTAATGCCCAGAATGGTAACGGAAGGATCGATTTCCTGGAGGGTTTCGCTCAAGTCCTGGGCGGTCTTGGGTTCGTCTTCTACGATCAGGATTTTCATTGGTACATATGGTTTAGGGAGGTTGAGGAAGGTTGAGAAGGTTGAGGCTACCGCAGAGGCTTAGACACAGTCCTTGTCTAAGCCTCTGC
>NZ_JBGSLK010000047.1:0-25356 GCF_041740695.1 Haliscomenobacter sp.
ATAATCAACAGCAGTTGATTGATCACAACGTGGCAGCCTTCGACTGTTTTTGGTAGCTCCAACTCAATGTTTTTGATGCCCTAAGATACTTTTTATTTTCATATTTAGCAGCCGCCGAAGGCGGCTGCTAAATAGTTACAAATTTTGAAAAAAGTCCAATTGAATTGGTTCCAGAATCTGCTTATTGATCGTGTTTTACCTGGACTAGATTTTGATGTTTTTTTGGCTTATTTTTGTAAAAATAATCGCCAGCTCATGGAGCATCTTCTTGAAGGAAAGCATTGAATTGAGGTAAATTCAGGCAATTCGCTGCAATTGCGTTTCACATCCCGACCAAAACCTTTGACAACTTTATGAGCTGTCCAAAAAGGTGGGAGTCTGCAAAGTAATTTTATGTCAAAGCATCTTGTCCTTACTTGCTTGAAGGTGACGCTCCTGATAAGCCTGTATTTGTGCCCAGTTGTATTCAGTCACGCACAAGAAAAATCTATTGCTTCACAAGTACAAGGCTTAATCGACAAAGCTTGGGATTTATCACTTGTTGGTCATGATAGTGCGCTAATTCTTGCGCAAAATGCGCTCAAAATTTCTCGACAGAACAACTACCATCTCGGAGAAGTAATAGCCAGGGAATCCATGGGATTGTATTATGAAATTGTTACCGGAGACATTGATAAAGCCAGTGATCATTACTTCAGTGCCATAGCGCTGTGCGAAAAAAACCAACTGGATTATATTTCTTCTTTATACCATACGCTTGGCGTGATGTTCCATACTACCGACAATTACGACAACGCAAAGCGCTATTACAATTTATCGCTGGAAAAAGCAGCAGCAGCAGGAGATACGATACTCATTAAAAAATGTTTGATCAATTTAGGGTCCGTCTATTCCTCTCTTGAAGACTTTGCAAAAGCTGAGGAGTTAATGAAGCAAAGCCTGGAGATTCCCGGACAAAAAGAAATGAACTATTCGACCTATGGAAATTTGGGCCATTTATATGTAAAACAGAAAAAATTCGATCAAGCGATTCCTATCCTCCTCAAAGCAACAGAAGAAAAGCCGGATAACCCTGATCCCGATTTAAACCTCTATTTCCTGCTACATGCTAAAACCATGGCAAAGGACAGCAGCAACATGAAAAATGCTTTGGTCAGAGCAAAAAGAGTGGCAGCTAGTGGCAATTATGGACTTCGGGACCAAAGTCTGCTTTTTCGCAGCATTGCAGATTACCTGGCATTCACAGGCAAGTACCAGGATGCGCTATATTATCGGGATAAATACATTGAAGTATTTGAACAGATAAAGGAGAAACAACGGGACCAAATCGTACTGGACATGGAATCCAAATACGAAACGGGAAAAAAGGATGCACAACTCAAAGTATTGCGATTGGAAGCAGAAAAAAAAGAACAACAGATGCGTTTGTATTCTTTTTTAGCGCTTACTGGCCTGATCATTGCAGGGCTGGTGGGATTCTTTCTTTACAAGAACAGGGAAAAAAATAAACTATTGACCAGGCAAAAAAAGAAGTTGGAGGAGAATGTCGATGAAATTAACTTGTTGCTGAGAGAAGTCCACCATCGCGTAAAAAACAACTTGCAGGTGGTCACGAGCCTGCTGAATATACAACAACGGACTATATCGGATAAAAAAGCCCAGGAAGCTATTCAAGAAAGTAAAAACCGGATCGAATCTATGGGACTCATTCACCAAAGCTTTTATCAGAATAAGAATCTGGGTGAAATCAATACCCGTGAGTATATTCAGAACCTGGTCCATCAGCTCTTTGAAAGCTACAGCACCGGTGAACAGCGTATTGAGTGGGAAGCCAACGTGCAAGACATCTACCTGGATATGGACACCTTGGTTCCCTTGGGCTTGATTATCAATGAAATGATTAGCAATACCCTGAAACACGCTTTTGGTGAAAATCAATCTGGTAAACTTTCCATTTCTCTGGAACGGAACAATGACCAAATTAAACTGGAAATTTCAGATAACGGAACTGGGCTAAATGGTATTTTTGCGCTGGAAAAATCCGGGTCCTTTGGTTTCAGTATGATCAAGGCTTTTGTAAAAAAGATCAACGGAAGGTTGAAATTGTTGGATACAGAGGGTACCACCTTTCAAATTGAATTTGCAGTGTGATTCATTATTATGACTCGAAACATTGAAGCTATCCGCATTCTGGTGGTTGAAGACGAGCCTTTCATCGCCTGGGATATTGCTGACTTTCTCCGGGAAGCCGGATATGAAATTCAGGATATCTGTTATGACGCGGCGTCGGCCACGGAAAGCATTGAAAGAAATAAACCGGATCTTTGCCTTCTTGACATCAATTTGGGAAAAGGGCCTGACGGTATCTCTCTTGGGCAGACCATCAACAGCAAATGGCAGATCCCCTTTATTTATCTTACTTCCTACACGGATGATGCTACCCTTGAACGAGCAAAAAAAAATATGCCCTATGGATATATTTCAAAGCCCATACAATTTGAATCCCTAAAAAGTACAATTGAGATCACCCTTCATAATTTTAAAAACCGAAATGCGCCCCAGACATTTTCCATAGAAAACATCAATAAGGCCCTGGACGCGGAGTTGACTCCAAGAGAATTTGAGCTGCTCAAAGACATGTATGAAGGAAAAACCAATCAGCAACTGACGCTTATCCATTTTATCAGCTCGAATACCGTAAAAAGCCATGTGCATCGGATCTACGAAAAATTTGACTGTCACACCCGGTCTGCAGTAATTGCGAAAATCAGAAAAATCCTGACCGATTGATTGCATTGTTAGCAGGTCGCTACGCGTTTTGTAAACATCATACCGAGAGGCTCTTTCTGGCACTGACCAATCGCAACAATTCATTTTCTTTCATCGGAGCTTCTTTAATATTACAAAGTTAACCTAAACCCCACTAATAATCTACACCCCAAAACACACCCCCATCAATTCCCGATACACCTCATTCCCGCTCAACAGCTCCCCATTCCCCAAAATGATCAACTGTTCCCGCGCCCGGGTCAGCGCCACGTTCAGCTTCCGATCCACTCCTTCCTCCGACAGTGAAATCAGCGAGCGAAACTGATTCACCGTATTGGTACTCAGCGAAATGATGATGATGTCCCTTGCGCCACCCTGGTAGCGCTCCACGGTATCGATGGTAATGCGATCGAGGTCGATGTTTTTTTGCGTGAGTGCCTGGCGGATTTGGGCGATTTGCGCCCGGTAAGGCGTGATGATGCCCAGGCTGCGCGCCGTAAAATTCCGCCCTTCTTGTTGGTACAAAGCCTGGATTTTTTCCACCAATTCCCCCACCAATTCCGCTTCGTAGCGGTTGGTTTTGTGCGCAGCGCCCACATTGTCGAGGGGGGTGGAGCAAAAAATCATCCGTTGTTGGCGCAGGGCCTGTTCCAGTACTGGTGCCTCCAATTCAAGGGGATGTTCTAGTATCTTCACCTGCACCTCGTGCCCGGGCGTATCCGGGGGCAAGATGCTAAGGCGTTCCTCGTAAAAATAGCGGCTGGGGAAAGCCATGATGTCCTGGTGCATGCGGCCCTGGTGGCTCAGTTGGGCGTAGGCGTGGTGCCAGCCCTGGGTTTGGGCGCGTTTGAACAGGCGCTCGAAGAAGGAATTGCGCAGGTCGTACAGGCCAATGTCGTACAGGCGGGTATCGTACACCTTAGACAATTCCATATCCTGGGCCACCACGGCGGGCAACTGTTTGTGGTCGCCAATCAGCAGGAAGTGTTTGAACCTCGGCAGCAAGCCGACCAACATCGGCTCCAAGATTTGCGAAGCTTCGTCAATCACTACTCGGTGGAAACTTTTGAGGGCAAACAATTCAGGTTTGCCGATGATGGAAGCTACCGTGGCTACCATTATCCGGTGCCCTTCCACCAATTCTTTCAGGTCTTTGCGCGTATTGATGCGCTGTGAGAGTACACTCAGGAGTCGATCCTGGTAGGCGGGTGCGGTCGAGTAGCGGGAGCCAATGCGGATGTACTGGCTGCGCATGCTGGGCGCGTAGGCTTCGATGGCCTCACAAATTTCATCCACCGCCCGATTTGTATAGGCCAGGAGCAAGAGGTTATCCTGGGTATGATCGGCCCAATGCCCGACGAGGTGTTTGAGCATCACGCTGGTTTTGCCCGTGCCGGGAGGGCCCCAAAGTAGGAAGTAGTCTTGCGAAGCCAGGATGGATTGGAAAATCTCCTGTTGCTCCTCCGTCATTTCGGCAGGGGCAGTGCTGATGGGAAGTTCCAGTGGGGCAGCGGGTGCAGCGATGCCCAGCAACAATTGGCGTTTAAAAATGCTGCTACTCCCCCACTCAAACAAGCCCCGGTATTGAGCGGTGAAACTGTTGTCGAGCAAGTCGTGCTCCAGGTTCCACCAGGCGTATTCCTTAAAAATCTGGTCGTTGAACTGGCGCGAACGCAGGCTCACCGTCACCGTTTGGGCAGTTAATTCAATAATACTGCACTTGAAGAGCTGGTTGCGCAGGGGCGATTGCTCCTCGTTGACAAAGGGGTACAACACGGCGATGTCGCCAGCGCGGAAGTTGGCCAGCGGATTGGTATGTTCGCTGCGGGTGAACCGAATGATCGCTTCATCCGCCCGCGCCTGATTGTCGGTGATTTGCAGGTGG
Organism: Haliscomenobacter sp.; assembly: GCF_041740695.1. GTDB lineage: Bacteria > Bacteroidota > Bacteroidia > Chitinophagales > Saprospiraceae > Haliscomenobacter. The sequence continues at coordinate 4,655 of NZ_JBGSLK010000047.1, forward strand.
CTCAGGATTTCAAAATGCTCCTGCTTTTCGTGGAAGGGATTCAGCCAGAGGGCAGCCTGACCATTGATGCTTTCGATGCCGTCCAGCCCGGTTTTGGCCAACTTGTGCTCGCGGGCAATGAAGCCAGTGAAGGCGGTGAAATAGGCCACCTCCAACTCACTCAACGCACTGTACACCCGCTGAAAATGCTCCTGATCGCGCTGGGCAAACTTGCTGGCGGATTGAAAGCGGAAATCAGCCATGAGGTTTTGCAGGCGCTGGGTATGGTCTTCGAGGTTGTCTTCGCCTTGGCCGGGCAAACCCAGTCCTTGCAAGGTGTGTTCCAGGGCCAGGATGTGGTTGCGCACCTGGAGTGCCTCCCACTGGTTGCTGCGGTTGACGGGGGCAAACTTGAGGTTGTCGGTTTCCAGGGCAGAGTACAAGATGTAACTGGTCGGGTCGATTTCCTTGCCGTAAGTGGCTCGAATGATCAGGTCGTAGAGCAGGGTCTGGATGTAGTGACCCGTATTGATTTTGAACTGATTGGGTTTAAAGAGTTTGCCACTTTTGAGTTCCACGATGGCCGATTTGTTGCCATGGCGGTACAGGGCATCCAAACGCCCTTGCAGGCCATGGATGTTGGAATAAAAGGTGGGTTCGAGGTAACACTGTTCGGGGTGAATGCCCTGGGCGGGAAAACTCAGCACGATTTCCCGCTGTAAGTTGACAAAATGGGCTTGGGAGCGGTGATGGAGGTCGGCCAGTTCCCGGTTTTCCAACAAACAGAAAGCCAGGGGATTGAGGGCAAATACTTTTTTAAACACGTCCCGAAAATCCTGCTGGGGATTGTGCATCAGTTCATCGAGGAAAAAGTTGGCAATATGCCCCAGGAGCAAGGCCGAACTGGAGCTAAAGGGTAAAAACTTCTTCAACAAATAGGTTTCCGGCACGGTATGATCAGTGTCGAAACACTCCGCCACGCCGGTTACATCCACCAAATGGTCGGGTTCCACCACAAAAGCTTGCGGGCGGTAATAGCCTTCGGTGTCTACTTCTACTTCCAGCAGATTGAGTAGAATGGGAAAACCAAAGGTTTGGCGCAAGGCCCGGATGGTGGGATTAAAACCTTCATTGCGCTCGGGCAGGTTGTATTTGACGAGGATGTTTTCGTCGGGCCGGCTTTCGTCTTTGACCAGCAGGCATTGCTCCTTAGGACGATCCTCCAGCGCCAGGACCCGCACGACCGGGCGGTATTCCTTGATGTCGACGGGGCGAAAGGTTTGCGGCCAGCTGGGAGGCGTTTGGTTGAGCAGGGCGTTCGGGGCGGGGATTTTACTCAGGCCTTGAATGGTTTCCAAAACTACTTTGTAAGCAAAACCAGGCAAAAAATGGTGATCCGAACGCAAGTCTCCTTTTTGCCGTACCTCCTGGGCCACCTTGCGAAAATGATGCTGGTAAAATTGCAGCTTTTTGTCCAACTGAAACTTTTGCCCCGCGAAGGCCATACGGGAAAACAGGTTCACAAAACGCAGGCGCTCCTCCTTGGTCGCCTCCATCAGCATCACCACGAGCAATTGGTAGCAAGCCTCAGTTTGGGCTGCGGCGTCGAGTTGATCGTTTTCGATGATTTTTTGGAGTTCCCGGTAGAGGAGTTGAGCGAGTTGTGGTGGCATCAGATGGTGTTTAGTTGACAAAAATAAAAATAATGTTTTATTTTTTCTTAAATAAAAACATAAATAATCACTTAAGCTCCAGAAAATACTTAACTTTATTAAGGATGATCCTTAGCGGATGTAATTCATCAGGACAATGGACGTAAACCACCTGATATTGGCCAAGATTCTTCACGTAAATGGTAACATAATCGCCATCCAAACAAGAGTTATTAAACCTTGCTGGAAATCCAGAAAAACCACATTTATTCAAATAATCCTTTATTTCGGCAAAGTTATTAGGATTGGCAGGAAGCGTTTTTTGGGCTAAAACAGAAAAACACGCTGATGTCAGGGGTTTTGAACCAGTATAAGGATTACAGTTTTCATCCAGGATAAAGCGCCTGAATTGTAACCCGGTAATGCCAATGTAATAGGTATCAAAAACTGGGGCCAAAGCCTGCGAATGGCGAATCAATATCTCCACTGAGTCTCCATAGGTGCTTGGAATATCTGTTCGGGCAATGGTACTTCCAATAAAGTTCGAAAAAGGTTTTCCCAAAAAACTAAAATACAAAGAGTCAAAAGTTTGGCGTCGTCTAACTAGGTCAAATTCCTGCTTGAGCTTAATCTTTTGGGCAACAGGTTTAAGCAAGAACAATTCAGCGAAGTCCAAATCTTGGTATTGTAGGGGAAGTCGCTGGTAATTAGCGGCGAGTTGTGCTACGTTAGGTTGTGATTTGGACTTGTCCGAGCTCTGGCAACAACAAAGCGTTAGCATAAAGAATAGGAATAAAACCCTTTGCAAAAAAAATGCATTTAACCCGCCCATAAAATTGCGAAATTTTAGTAACCAGAATTCAACGCGATTGAATTGCCTCCAGCTTTAGCTGGTGGATGCGGTGAGCCTTAGTTTTTGGGCTTTAGCCACATTACAAAATTGAGGTTTGGGCTAAAGCCCATTCAAGGTTTGGCCTTCGCCCCACCAGCTAAAGCTGGAGGCAATTCAATCGAGTTGTATCTAATATTTGGTAATGGGATTACAAAACCTCTGACCGGTAAATCCTTCCATTCACAATATCCTTGGCTTTTACTGGGCGAGAAGCCTCTACCTAGTCCGCAATCCCCGTATAAGAAATTTTCAACATTTTTTGAGGTCCCGATTCTTCCTTACTTTTGGTGATCACCGCCCCCCAGCCACCACCTTCCGAGCGATAATAATAGCTAATGCTGGTCAGTTGCCCAGTCTTGTCTCGTTCCACTTTCAGCTCATCCGACCAGGCCTGTTCCTTTTTGTCGGGGTTGGGAATGATGGTTTCTACGGCGCGATTGGGCTTGGGAAAAAGAAATTTGGGAGGGATGTTCATCAGCAGTTTGGCGATCAAAAAAGCCTCCTGCCAGTTTTGCGTAGGAATGTGGATGGAACTTTCCGAAGAATAAATTCCCCCATAGTCCATCGTGTGCTCTTCATGCAGAACGGTGGCATCGGGAGCTTCCCGCAATTTTTCCACATACGTTTCAATTTTATACTCGCCCTCCGTATTGATGGCTTTTTTGGGTGCCGGAAATTTGGACAAGTAGCCATCAAATACAAAGCCGGTTTTGTCCCCGTACTTCACCTTCGCCATCCCCCCGCTGAGTTGGTCGATGTTCATGTTTTTTGCTGCCGGGGCAGTAATCAAGGTTACTTTTCCACCCAGGGGAACGAGGTCTAATTTGGCAGAATTGGGATCGGCAGATTGACGCAGGTTCAGGCCACTAGGGGCCAGCACGTAATAGGTCGTGGTATCTTCCACAAAGGATGTGCAGAACATACCCAGCAGAACAAACAATAGGGCCATGCCCGCAAGGAGCAGGCGGTGTTTGGATCGAATCATTTGGTGCATAGTCGTTTTTGAGTTTTGTAGCAACAAGATAGCGGGCAAATTAGGTATTCGAGCCTGAGCCTTGGCAATTTTTTTCACGTTCCAAACGCTATTTCATAGTACCACTTTCTGCAAAGCAGTTCGTCCATTCTAACAAAGATTTGATTTTCAGTTTTTTATTCCGATTTTATTGCTTGTTCCAGTTGTTTAAAGTGGGACACTCCCCGTTTCTATTCTTTTTATTTTGCAGCCAGAAAATCAGTGCACTACCCCAAAACTTTTTCAATTCATTCATGCTTCTAAATAACCGATTTATGATCAGACGCTTATTCCCCCTACTGCTGTTGATGCTGTTTATTGGGCTCAACTTTAGCCAGGCCCAAACCACCAAAATCAAAAAAGTAGTCTTCCAGGGTTTCTGGTGGGACTACAAAAACAACAATTATCCCAATGGCTGGGCCAATTACCTGGCCGAACTCGCACCTCGCCTCAAACAAATCGGGGTAGATGCCGTTTGGGTGCCACCCTCTTACAAAAACCAGTCGCCAACCTGGGTAGGTTATGGCCCCATGGATCACTACGATCTGGGTGACAAGTACCAAAAAGGTGCCCCCACCACCGCCACTGGCCTGGGCACCAAAGACGAATTTTTGCGCATGATCGCCGTGATGCACGCCAATGGGATTGAGGTAATCCAGGACATCGTGCTCAATCACGTAGACGGCGCAGGCACTACCAGCGGTGCCGGAGGGCAAGACCCGAATGCCTTGTCCATGCAAAGCAATGGAGGTTACAAAAACTTCCGCTACACCAGCTACGCCACTCCTGCCATCGATGAGTCGCAAAATGACTACTGGACGCGCAGTGGCCGCTGGGCTAAAAACTACCGCAACTTCCACCCCAACGACAACAACAATTGTACTACGGGGGACATCTGTTCGGCCTATTTCGGGCCTGACATCGACTTTAGCGCCACTTCCTATGGCCAAAGCTCAAACATACCCAATTCGGGTACCCCAGCGGGTTACCCGGCTACCCGCCCCTACTACAATCCCGCTCAGGGCTATGATTACATGTACAATGGTTCCATCGACTGGTTGAAATGGTTCAAAAAACAAAGCGGTGTGGATGGCCTCCGTTGGGATGCCGTAAAACACTTCAGCATTTACCCCCAACGCGATGGCACCCGTCGGGTGAAATATGACCTTGGCTGGGCCAACGGCGGGTATTCCATGCTCAACATCGGCGAATGGATTGGTGGCACGGGCGACATAGATGGTTACGTGACCAACATGGCCCAAGCCAGTGTAGGTTATGGCTACGAAGAACACACGGGTACTTTTGATTTCAGCCTGCGCGCTTATGGCTCCGGCGGAAGTTTGTACGAAATGGTGACCCAAAACATGAGCGGCGGCTACAACCTCGCCAACCTGCCCGGCCTGCAACAAAACAAACGTTACAATGATTATGGCTCCCCCTCGGCCAGGGTTCATCGTACCATTCCCTTTGTGAACAGCCACGACACTTATCGCCCATATTTGGCCGCCAATGGCAATTTCCTGAAGGGACTGGGTGACGCAACAGGTTGGAACGAAGGCCAGGAACTGGGTGGCAATGGCAAACACATCGACCCCCGTGAGCCCCGTATGGCGGCTGCTTATGCCGTAATTATGGCTATGGATGGCAACCCGATTGTCTTTTTTGAAGACCTATTCAACATCGGCACTACGGGCAAACGTTTCTCACACATCCCAACCAGCACTACCGACCTGCCCAACTGGAACGACGTAGACAACCTGGTTAAATGCCACCAAAAATTGCAGTTTAAAGAAGGCATTTATAAAGTGCGCAGCTCCGAGGCGAGTGCATGGTACCCAGGTGGGTCCAGCGCCAACAACCACCTCGTGTTTGAGCGCAGCGCCAAAGCCATCATCGGCGTGAATGACCAATACAGCAGCGATCAGGAATTGTGGATCGATTCTGATTTTGCTCCTGGCACCATTTTGATGGATTACTCTGGTGCCAATGGCACTACAACTTCCACCGTGCAGGGCGACAAGCGGGTGTACATCAAAACCAAAGCAGTAGGGCACGGTATCACTGGAGTGTATGGCCACGGCTATTCGGTGTGGGCACCTGTGCCTGGCAACATCCCATTTACCACGGTTGCCAACATGTTCGCCCACCTGAACTATACCCCTCAACGCAGCGTGGTTACCGATCAGGAATGGGAAATGGACAACGACCTGGGCGATAGCCACTGTAGCTCCCTCGGACAAGGGGGTCGTACGCCTGACAACTCGCCGAACGACCGTGTGGTGGGTAAAATTTATGCCAAATCCAGCAGCACGGTGAGTTATGCTATCACTTTGGGTGCGTCTGGTAGTAGTCTAACCATCAATTTCTGCGATCTGGCTGGCAATGTGGTTCATGCCAAAAGTGGTAGCACGGCCAGTGTAACGGGTAGCTTTAGCAACAGTTCCAATCGCTGGTTGACCATTAAAATCCGCAATACCAATACAGGGTACAATGGGCAAAAATGTTACGTGAAAGTGAGTTACTCAGCACCAGCCACCATCACGGCGTCCAGCACCCCTGCGGCCACCACCAAGTCGATCTGGACCAGCAATGGCGGCTCTAGCAACTGGAACGATTGCCGCAACTGGGAGGAGGGTAAAATTCCTAGTTGTACCGCCGCCGTGTTGATCCCACACGCAGTCAAGTACATGCCTGTGCCTGATCCTTGTTATACCGGTACCATCACCAACCTGTCTGGGGCACCGATGCCTTCCAAACTGGATCAAAATGGTTTGCGTACTGGTGCATTGCCCAGCCACTTTGAGTTCAACGCCCAAATTTACCCCAATCCAACTGATGGTGTGAGTACCCTGAATGTAGAAACTTCAATGGAATCCTCCGCCCTGCTCAAAGTGTACAACACCCAAGGGCAACTCATCGCTACAACCAAACATCAGCTCTGGAGTGGCCAAAATACCCTCAGCCTCGACCTACAAGACCAAAGCAAAGGCATTTACTTACTGGTGTTGGAAACGGCGCATACCCGTTGGCATGCCAAGTTGAGTAAATTTTAATAGCCTAAACTATCATTAGCTACACCTCAAGTATATCTGCAAAATGAAAGCAGTGTATACTTGAGGTGTTTTTTTTTATAAATAATACATTGACCTCTTGATTTGTTTTTAATTATCTTATAGATTTGTGCTCTATACCTGAAGCAGGTGTAAAAATTGTAAAACTAAAAACACCAAACCCCATGTTACCCAAAGTAACTCCTCTAGCTTTCTTGGGCTCCTTGCCCTTTACAAAGCTCATTTGCACAGCTTGCCTGCTGTCGCTTTTCACTTCCTGTTATTCCGTGCGCATTGCCAGCCAGCACAGTGTTCCTGAGCCGGACATATCCACCAGCACAAGTGGATATTACGCCAACAAAAAATTCACTGTACTGGATACCGTCATCAAGATACAACTGATTACCAAGGATTTTACCTTCAATGTTCCTTGCTCAAATGAGGGGTTGTATTCCGTAGAGTACAAAGTCAGTTTTGGAGGACTATTGTTGAGCGCTCTCACTTTTGGCAGGCACCGCAAAGTTAAAGTCACCTACGTTTGCGCCAAAGAACAAAATTAAACCCCATTGATATGGCAAAGACCAGCACCAAACCCATCACTTCTTGGCAAAATTTTCATTTAACGGGCACCTGGCCGGCAAAATTGCTACTGGAAACCCAGTTGGAAAAACGACAAATCATGCCAGACCCTCTGGAGCGTTATCGCGACGCTGCCCAGGAAATTCAACGATTGTTGCAAGAGTCACTCGATACCGGAGAAGGATTTAGAGCACTAGGTTCGAAGTGGTCTTTGTCCAATATTGCCCACCACGAAGAGCGGATGCACATCAATCAAAAGATGAACCTAAAAATTCCGATAACTGCCCGGGATTTGCATCCTGACTCCGGGTATGACCGAAGAAACCTTTTTCTACTCGAGTGTGGCAACGTGATCAAAGAAATTTCCGAGTATCTGTTTGATTTGGGCAAATCATTAAAAACTACGGGCGCCAGCAATGGCCAAACCATCGGCGGTGCAGTTTCGACCGGGGTACACGGTTCGGCGATCGATGTTGGATCGGTACAAGATTGTGTAGTGGGCCTGAATTTGATCATTGGCCCCAATCCTGAAGACATTGTTTATGTGGAAAGAAGCAGCAAGCCCGCGCTCAACGATGCCTTTGCCGAGCAATTGAATGCTCGAGTCATTCGCAATGATGACTTGTTCAATGCTGCGCTGGTTGGTTTGGGTTCCTTTGGGTTCATTCATGGCGTAGTGATCGAGGCAGAGGATTGTTTTCTTTTGCACCGCCACGTTAAGTCAATTGATAAAAACCTTGCCCTTCAACTGGCCGACACGATGGATTTTTCGGCCCTGGCGGCTATCATTCCCGAGGAGATTGATCAAATTCGGCCTTACCACTATAAAATTTATGTCAATCCTTACCGGGATGATCCCAACTACATTGTGGAAGCCTGGTACAAAAAGCCCTTTCACCCTGAGTATCCCGACCCGATTCCACTGATCAGTGAAGCGCTTTACCTGGACATCATCAAATGTTTCAACAAATTGATTCGGAGCCACAGCAGAGAATTGATCCCAAGAATGATTGATATTTTGCAAGACACTGCCTTCCCTGATCCCAATGAATCCCTCATCGGGCCTTTGAAAGACTTGTGTTGGGATGCAATCAATCAAGGGCGAGCTTTTGCTTGTTCAGTAGGGATTGACCATGCTGATACTTCGCGAGCATTAGCCGCATTGGTCGAGTTGGGCAGACGAGAAGGCCCTGTACCTGGAATTTTCAGTATGCGCTTTGTCAAAGCTTCGGCAGCTACCTTGGCTTTTACCAAATTCCCGATTACTTGTATGATGGAAATTGATGGATCTGGCTGGGACGGTTCACGTAAACTAATCAGTCAGGAAAGGTATTACAAGCGATTCATTGAAACATTACAGGCGCACGATATTCCTTTTACCATTCATTGGGGAAAAAACGGCGCTTGGGATTTTCCAGGTTTACTGGAACACATGTACGGCGATCAGGAACCACAAAAATGGAAAACCTACCGCAGCGCTTTACTTGGCCCCGACATGGCCAAGGTGTTTTCCAATGACTTTTTGCGAACCATTGGTCTGGCAGATTACATCGGAGACCTTCCGCCGGATTTGTTGACATAAATTTAACCCTGCGCTGAGTAATTCGAGAAAAAAAGCACTGTTTATAACGGTGCTTTTTTCTTTTTTGCCATTAAAAACCTAGTTTTACACTTGTCTAACTTTTCATTTGAAACAGTCCGAAAAGCGCCAACCATGTCAAACGCAATTGATGCACCAACCCGCCAGCGCATCCAAAGCTGGCTCGATGGCAATTACGATGCCCAAACCAAAGCAGCCATTCAGGCCCTCCTAGATGCCAACAATGAGACCGAACTCATCGATTCTTTTTACAAGGATCTCGAATTTGGTACCGGAGGATTACGCGGCATCATTGGGGTAGGCTCCAATCGGATGAACCGCTACACCGTAGGCGCCGCTACCCAGGGCCTGGCCAACTACCTGAACCAGAGTTTTCCAGGCACGGAAATCAAAGTGGCCATCGCGTACGATAGCCGCAACATGTCGCCGGAATTTGCCCGCATTGTGGCAGATATTTTTTCAGCCAATGGCATTAAGGTCTTTTTGTTCAAAGCCCTCCGCCCTACTCCAGAGTTGTCCTTTGCCATTCGGCATTTGGGTTGTCACAGTGGAGTTGTGATCACTGCTTCGCACAACCCCCGCGAGTACAATGGTTACAAGGCGTATTGGACCGATGGCTCCCAGGTGGTAGCACCACACGACGCTAACATTGTGGCTGAAGTCAACAAAATCCAATCCGTAGCAGACATTCATTTTGATGGCAATGCCGACCTGATCACCATGATTGGGGAGGAAGTAGATGCAGCATTCCTGAAAACCATCCAGGCTAACAGCATCAATCCAGCGGTGATTAAGCGCCAGCACGACCTCAAAATCGTGTTTACCCCGATTCATGGTACCGGTATTACGCTGGTGCCCAAAGCGCTGGAGCTAGTCGGTTTCACCAATGTCCATATCGTAAAGGAGCAAGCTGAACCCGATGGGAACTTCCCAACCGTGATATACCCCAACCCCGAAGAACAAGAAGCCATGTCTATGGCAATGCAGCAAGCCAAAGTGATGGATGCTGATCTGGTCATCGCCACCGACCCCGATGCCGACCGCGTGGGGGCAGCCGTAAAAAACCAGGCGGGTGAATGGCAATTGTTGAATGGCAACCAAATGGCCAGCCTGATCATTTATTACCTGCTGCAAGCCTGGAAGGATGCGGGCAAATTGCAGGGTAAGGAGTTTGTGGCTAAAACCATTGTCACAACCAACATCATCGACGCCATGTGCGCCGCTTACGGCGTGCCTTGCTACAATACTTTGACGGGTTTCAAATACATCGCGCAGGTGATTCGGGAACTGGAAGGCAAAGCCAAATTCATCGCGGGGGGTGAAGAAAGCTACGGCTACCTGATCGGGGATGCGGTACGGGACAAAGACGCCGTGGCCTCTTGCGCCATGATCGCCGAGCTCACCGCCTATGCCAAAGATCAGGGTTTGAGTCTGATCGACTTCCTCACCCAGATGTACCAAAAGCACGGTTTTTACTACGAGGGTTTGATCTCGCTGACCAAAAAAGGCAAAGCCGGGGCCGAAGAAATCCAAAAAATGATGGCGGACATGCGCAGCAACCTGCCCAGCTCGGTAGCGGGATCGGCGCCAATCGAAGTACTGGATTACAAAAACCTGACGAGCAAAAACCTGCGTTCCGGAGTAGTGACCCCTATTCCTCAAGGCATGGGCATCGAACCTTCCAATGTGATTCAACTGATTTTGGAAGACGGCACCAAAGTGTCGGCGCGTCCAAGTGGTACAGAGCCAAAAATCAAGTTTTATGTATCGGTCAATACCCCTTTGGACAAACCCGAGGATTTTGACGCCACCCTGGATCGTTTGAAGGCAAAAGTGAAGGCGATACAGACAGATTTGGGATTGATGTAGGTGAAATTTTATTGTTGAATAGGGCATCCACAAAGCGATGCCCCTACGATTTTTTATGAAAAAAATACTCTTTTTGGCCCTTGCACTGATGGCAACGGTACAAGCCAAAGCCTGGTGGGACCACGGCCATATGGTAACGGCAATGATTGCTTACCTCAACCTGAACAAAACCGCCCGCGCCAAGGTCGATTCCTTGACCGCAGTATTGAGGCGGGATTATCCTCAGGTCAACCATTTTATCGTCACTGGCCCTTGGCCAGATGACCTCAAAGCGGATGGGGTGCATGCTTACGATACCTGGCATTACACCGATATTCCAGTCAATGTAGATGGTATTTCCGTACCGGATCAACCAGAAGTGGACATCGTTTGGGCCATCAATCAAAGTACAAGCATCCTCAAAGCAGCACAGTCGAAGCCAGTTGAAAAAGCACGGTTTTTGGCTTTTTTAACTCACTTCGTCAGCGATTTGCACCAGCCGTTGCACGCTACTTCCCGCTTTACCAATGATGTACCCGGTGGAGATGAAGGAGGCAACCTGTTTCCACTCAAGGGTACCTGGCGCAACTTACACGCCTTGTGGGACGATGGCTGTGGTGCACTGAGCAAATACAACGATCTTCGCCCCTTTGGCAAACCCAAAGTGCCCCTCACCGAAGCTCAAATTGAAAGTGTTCGTGATCTGGCCAAAGACCTAATGAAGCAATATCCTGAAAAAAGTTTCTCAACTCTGAGCACCCTTGATCCCGATTTTTGGGCTTTGGAAAGCAATAAACTGGCGGCCAAATATGTCTACGGCGTAAAAGGCAAAGACGATCAGGGACGCAACCAGTACCTCCGGCCCAATGATGAGCCTACGCCGTTTTATTTGGAGCAAGGGCAAGAGATTGTTCGTAAACAGTTGGTTTTGAGCGGCTACCGTCTGGCGGCGATGCTTAATGATTTGTTTGGGGAGAAGAAGTAGTTCCTTATGCAAGAACTCATCAATAAAAACTGGGATTACATTCTGTATCAGGATAAAACTGATTACATCCTGGACGTTGTATGTGGCACGGTGGCCATTTACACGATTGAGTTCAAGCTGGACGAAACAGAAAAAGCTGGGTTTGAGGCAGAAGGAGAACGGTTTCTGGATCATTTGGCTTGGAAAGTCCGGGATTATCCGGAGGAATACATAAAGCGTCGGGTTTAACTTGACAACAAGGCTTTTATAAAGACGAACAGATCAAATTGTACGAATCCGAAGGGATTCAAGTACTTTGGTGAAATTTCAAAATTCTGTAGAATGCGTTACCTAACTCTCGCGCTGCTCCTGTTCAGCCTCAACCTTTCGGCCCAAAGCACCAACTTCAAATCCGAGTTCATCTACGAAACTGCTCCTTTCCCCTCCTGCCATGCCTCAACCATTGCAGAAACGCCACAGGGTTTGATCACGGCCTGGTTTGGCGGCACCCACGAGCGGCACAAGGATGTAGGCATCTGGACCAGCCGTTTGGTGGATGGCAAATGGACCGCTCCGGTGGAGGTTGCCAATGGTGTACAAAATGAAACGCTGCGTTATCCCTGTTGGAATCCCGTTTTGTTCCAAATGCCGGGTGCAGAATTGCTGTTGTTTTACAAAGTAGGGCCAAGCCCCGCCGAGTGGTGGGGCATGCTGATGCGCTCCACCGACGGGGGCCAAAGTTGGTCGAAATCCGAAAAACTCCCCGATGGCATTCTTGGCCCCATCAAAAATAAACCCGTTTTACTCCAGGATGGCACCCTGCTGTGCCCCAGCAGTTCCGAGCATGACGGCTGGCGGGTACACTTTGAGCTAAGCAAAGACGCAGGGCGCACCTGGAGTAAAACTCCCGCCATAAACGATGGCAAAGAATTCTCAGCAATTCAGCCCAGTGTGCTGTTCCACCCAGATGGGCGTTTACAAATTTTGTGTCGCAGCAAAAATGCCTACGTGCTGGAAGCTTTTTCAGCGGATCAAGGTAAAAGTTGGTCGCCCCTCAAAAAGACCAGTTTGCCCAATCCCAACTCGGGCACCGATGCCCTGACCCTAAAAGATGGCCGCCAACTCATTGTCTACAACCACGTGACCAAACGCAGCCGCCAATGGGGAGGTGATCGTTCTCCCCTGAACATTGCCCTTTCCAAGGATGGCAAAAATTGGAAGCAACTAATGGCCCTGGAAGAGGAGCCCAAGCAAGAGTTTTCCTACCCGGCCGTGATTCAAGGTTCAGATGGTCGTATTCACATTACTTACACCTGGAAAAGGCAACGCATCAAGTATGCTACATTGCTGTTAAAGGAATAATTGAGCTCAATCAAGGTATACCCCCGCATAACCATAAAGGGCCAAAATACCGCCTACGGGAATTCCTTTGACCCAAACGGACAGCTCCTTCGTATCGTTCTGCAAAAGCTCGGACCAATCCTGTTTAAAGCGGTTCAACCAACTCAATGGCGTGGCCTCTAAGCCATAACAACATTTGTAGAGTGATCCAACATAGGCATAGGTTGCCGCATTTTCTTCGCCTTCAAAACCCATACCTTCAAAGTAGCGGATGCCTTCGCCATTGGCCGCCAACACTTGTTGGTAGTACTGGCCATTTTGCAAACCCCATTCAACAAATAACAGTCGGGTGCTCCGCCCAGGAGAGTGCAACAAGGCCAAATAATCACCCGGCTCATCCAAAGGGCTGAGGTAAATGTCGAAACAGTCGAAATGGAGGATGCTCAGGTTGCGAAAATCGGCTTCCTGGGCAAAGAGGGGGAACTGTGCTTCAGCTTTTTCAATAAACAAGTGCTCCAGGGTAGCTGAAGCTCGTTTTTGGGATTCGATGCGTTGGAGTTTCAGCTTGTCTTGCAGCACGGCTGGGATTGTGGGGTCTCCGCGGAGGTCTACAACTGGCTCAGCGGTACAGGCACTGACCATGAGGATTAATCCAAGGTAATACAATACAGGGTTTCGCATGGCATCTATATTTTGATACTGCGAAACTAAGGGCTGATTTTGGGTAAAAGAACGACAGAAACAAGGGCTATGTTCCCACTTAGATTTTAGGTTAAATTTAAATTATTTTTTATTAAAAAATGATTATCAAATACTTACATCAGAGCTCAATCGTATAATGTTCCCTTAATCAAGGCATGCCCAATGCCTCCAAAATGGCCTTACGGGTATCATCTGGGTTCATAAAGGGGATCAAATGTCCCCACTCAGGTTTGACCATCATTTTGAGTTGTTTTGGGTGGATGTTTTTTTCGCTGAATTCGATGTTGGAAGCCGGAGCAAGCATGTCCTTTTGACCATGTAGATGCATTATAGAAGTTTGTAAGTTGAACCAGTCTCCTCGCATTTTATCCAACTCGGCAGCATGTGAAAACTTCTCGGCACCAGATACCCGCCAGGCTCCGGAGAGCATCCAGCGGGTTGCCGTCCATTTGCCAATATAAGAAAACCAAAAGATGGGTTCGTTGTCTGGATCATTCACTGGCGCCAACATGACGACCGACTGGATTCGTTCGGGGTATACCATCGCCGTTTTGGCCACAATAGGCCCTCCATAGGAATGCCCCACCAAGACTACTCTGCGACCAGGGTATTGATCCATCACCGTTTTGACCGCCTTGGCTTGCTCAGCAATAGAAGTCATGGCTTTGCCATACAAAGAATAACCATAACCCGGTCGATCCATGGATACCAAAATGGCGCGGTTTAAAAGTAAGGAATCGGCCTGATAGCGGAAAAAGTCTTGAGCGGAACCTGGCGCGCCGTGTACAAACAACACCAGCGGCGCATCATTCCGCAGGGTATCCCGGCCTGTTTCAATCCAGTGCAACTGGCCGTCGGCATAGGGCTGCGTATTGATTTTGGCAACTGTATTTCGCTTTTTGAAATAAGCCTGGGTCTTTTTGTCAGAAGAGCGGAAACCGGATTGCATGTTGTAGATAACAAAGCCGAGGATAAGGATAGCGAGGCCGAGGAGGATACGGGCTAGGAGTTTCATGGTGGTGATTTTTAGGTGGATTTAGGTATACACTGCGCGCAGTGTATATACCCAAAGTGAATGCTTTAGCAGGAGCATTGGTTTAGTTTTTTCCCATATTTTATCAAAAATAGCTTCTTCACTCCCCCACCCTTTTCGCTTCTTCCAACATTTTTTCTAAACTAGCTTTTTCATACCACTTCCCGCCCTTAAACACCCCAGCTATCATAAAGGTGAGTTTGATGGCGTCGTACCCTTCAGCCTTGAAACGTTTGATTGCGGAGAAGGTGATTTTCAGAAAAAACAAGGTGCACAAACAGACAATATAGCGTAGCATGCTCTTTTTGTGGGCTAAGGTCGGGAATTGGAGGGAGATGAGATTCCCCTGGAGTGGGGGATTCAAAATTAAAAGTTAAATGGCCCTGGATTTCCCTGTTTTATTAAATTTTGACATGATCCATTTTTTTCATAATTTTAAGAAAACATCTATTCTTAAACGAAGAAAATCATGTAGTTATGAAACTTTTATCCCTTTTTTCTTCTGCACTAATTTTCAGCCTACTTGGAATAACTTCTAACCAATTGGCTGCACAAAACCAAATTGTAGGCACCTGGTACTCCAATGGCCGGGCGGAAATCCCCTGCACCATTACCCAGCAAGCCAACAATCTGATATTTACCATCGGAACCAACAGCAGCAATGGGTATTTCACCAATGCGACCACCGTTTTTGCGACCCAATGGAATGCCTCCGCTACACTAACCACTAGTGGCCAGGGCTTGCTTTGGAACAATCAGATTTGGACGAGAAGCCCCTTTTCCGGGTATCCGTCCATCGCAGGAAGCTGGGGCTTGGCGGCCTACCCTCAAGAACTTTATCCAGTTGAACAAGACAACACTTTTTTCACCCTCACCTATCAGGGAAACAAATTGCCTGGTTTTTTTACCAGTGCCAATACCATCACCATCCCCGAATGGAACAATGCCATTGCCAATGTATCCCCTGATGGCAATTCTATAACCTGGAACAATCAGGTTTGGATCAAAAAGTCGGGTACTACTTCGCCTCCTGTTAACATTCCGCCTATCACTCAAAAACTTTGTCGCGCGGAATTGTCCAGCTTTTACTTTGCCGCCCAAGCCCTGGGAACGGTTTGGGGACGTTTAGCTACCGCGCCACCAATGTTGACACCAGATGCCGTGGCCGCTTGCTCCGACGCCTTGAACACCCTGGAAGCCACCTTGGGAATCATCCAGTGTATTGGATTTGATCGTGGCCGGATTCAAAACTTACGCGGTGCATTGGCTGCTACTGGAACCCGACAACTGATTGTCGAAACAGAGAGCCTGATCCGGGATTTACAAGCCGTGGTACAAAACCTCAGACTAAGCTGCGACTACAACGTAAACTTCAGTGCACTTTACATTGGGGGTATCCACTTGGGGGCAGCGCAAGCCTGGGCCAGCAGCCGTCAGTGTATGCCAACTCCTATGCCGGTAGCAGTCCAAAATGTGATTCAGAACCATTTGACAACTGCGAGAAACGCCTTGAACCCCTATAGTGCGAGTATCCCTCAATTTGACCTTAGTGCTTTTGGTCGGATCAATTTGGGGAGTATGAACTCGATTTTGCCGCAGACCCAAATTGCGGGAATTGAAACTCAGTTATTGTGGGCCATTGCCTTGAGTGAAGGTTGTTGTACCTGTTCGGGAGGGTAAACGAGGGTGGCTGTAATGGTTGATAGGGAAAAAAAACAGGATGGATCGGCGTTATGCCGATCCATCCTGTTTACTTATCTTCAAGACTGAAGTCGTGGTTTGGCGGAGAGTGCGGGTAAGATGTTCAGCCCGAAGCTCCATCACACCCACACTTTCACACGATCACACCTTCACACTCAATCTTCATCTTCCATGTCGTCGAACTGGTGGTAGCGGGACTCCAGTTCAGCTGCACGGTCTTTGTGCGTTACGATGATGTTGTCGAACTTGCGTTGGCCGGTACCCGCTGGGATACGTTTGCCGACGATGACGTTCTCTTTCAAGCCCATCAGGTTGTCGGTTTTGGCGCCGATGGCGGCCGTACTCAACACCTTGGTGGTTTCCTGGAAGGATGCAGCCGAGATCCAGCTGTTGGTGCCCAAGGAAGCCTTGGTGATCCCCAACAATTGTGGGCTGGAAGTAGAAGCTACCGCATCGCGGTATTCTACCAACTGGCGGTCATTGCGCTTGAGGAAAGAGTTTTCTTCCCGAATTTGGCGCAAAGTCACCAATTGGCCTGGCTTCAAGCGGTTGGATTCACCGGACTCCACAACGATTTTCTTGTCGAAAATCCAATCGTTTTGCTCCAGGAATTCCATTTTGTCCACCGTTTCACCTTCGAGGAAGCTGGTATCGCCTGGGTCTTCGATCAACACACGGCGCATCATCTGGCGTACAATCACCTCGATGTGTTTGTTGTTGATGGTGATACCCTGTGAGCGGTATACTTCCTGAACATTATTCACGAGGTACTGTTGTACCGCAAATGGGCCTTTGATGGACAGGATGTCGCGTGGGGCGATGGTACCATCGGAAAGAGGTGTACCAGCGCGTACGAAGTCGCCATCTTGTACCAGGATGTGTTTGCTCAAGCCAATCAGGTACTTTCTGATTTGGCCATCTTTGGCGGTTACGGAGATTTCGCGGTTACCCCGTTTGATCTTGCCGAAGTTCACCACACCGTCGATTTCAGAAACGATGGCGGGGTTAGATGGGTTACGTGCTTCAAAAAGCTCGGTTACCCGGGGCAGACCACCCGTAATATCCTGGATCTTACCGAGTTTCCGTGGAATCTTGGCAATTTTATCGCCCGCAGTAATGGTTACGCCATCTTCAATCGAGATGTACGACCCTACTGGCAAGGTATACGTTTTGAGTTCTACTCCGTCGGGGCTCATGATGAAGATCACCGGAATTTTCCGCTTGTTCTTACTTTCAATGATGACCTTTTCGGAGAAGCCCGTTTGTTCGTCACGTTCAATCCGGAAGGTAACCCCGTCTTCGATCGAGTCGAATTTGGCGATACCCGAGAATTCGGAGATGATTACTGCGTTGAAAGGGTCCCAGTTACAGATCATTTGACCTTTGCTAACGATATCGCCTTCCAGTACACTCAAGGACGAGCCATAAGGTACGTGCATGGCAACGTATTGCTTGCTGGTCTCTGCATCCACAATCCGGATTTCACCAGTACGAGACAGAACTACCCGTGCACCGTTTTCATCGGGAGCTTCGGTCAGTTTGACGCCATCAAATTCAATTTTACCAGCGAACTTGGCAACGATCTCAGACTCAGTTTTGGACAAAGATGCCGTACCCCCTGTGTGGAAAGTACGCAGGGTCAACTGAGTACCCGGTTCACCGATGGATTGTGCTGCAATGATCCCCACTGCGTCACCTTCTTCAGCAATCCGACCATTCGCCAGGTTTTTACCATAACATTTGGCACAAACTCCACGCTTGGCTTCACAAGTCAATACTGAACGAATGGTGATGGTTTCAACACCAATTTTTTCGATGTATTCAGCCGTCTTTGGATCGATGAAATCACCTGCTGAGAGGATGAGTTCTTCGGAAACGGGATGTACAATATCGTGCAAAGTGTAACGACCTTCGATACGGGATATCAATGGCTCAATCACTTTGTCGTTGTCTTTGAGCGCCACTGTTTCCAGGCCACGCAAAGTGCTACAGTCTTCTTCCAAGATGATTACGTCCTGAGCAACGTCCACCAAACGACGGGTCAAGTAACCTGCGTCAGCCGTTTTAAGGGCGGTATCCGCAAGACCTTTACGCGCACCGTGTGTAGAGATGAAGTACTCGAGAACGGACAGACCATCCACAAAGTTGGACAAGATCGGGTTTTCGATAACCGCACCGCCCGTGTCACCAGACTTACGTGGTTTGGCCATCAAGCCCCGCAGACCACACAACTGTTTAATCTGTTGTTTGGAACCACGCGCACCAGAGTCGAGCATCATGAACACCGAGTTGAAGCCTTGCTTGTGGCTGGCCAACTCGCGCATCAGGGTATCGGTAATGCGGTTGTCCGCATACGTCCAACGGTCGATGATTTGGTTGTAACGCTCGTTGTTGGTGATCAAACCCATGTTGTAGTTGTCCCACACTTCGTCTACTTCACCTTGCGCTTCTTCCAGGGCATCTTGCTTGATGGAAGGCGTGATCAAGTCGCCGAGGTTAAAGGACAAACCACCACGGAAGGCCCAAGTAAAGCCCATGTCCTTGATGTCGTCGAGGAAATCGGCGGTCACCGCAAAATCGGTACGTTCGATGACTTCACCAATTACCGCCTTCAGGTTTTTCTTGGTCATCAAGGTGTTCTGGAAAGGTACAGCAGCAGGCATTACCTCATTGAACAACACCCGTCCCACGGTAGTTTCAGACAGTTTTTTGACTATCTGCCCGTCTACTTCTACAGGAACGCGTACTTTGATTCTGGCGTGCAAGTCTACCTGGCCTTCGTTGAGGGCAATGATCACCTCTTCAGGAGAGTAGAACTTCATGCCTTCCCCTTTCACGATGACATTACCAACGGTTTTTCTCTCCTTGGTGATGTAGTACAGACCCAATACCATGTCCTGTGAAGGCAGGGTAATCGGCGTACCGTTTTGAGGGTTGAGCATGTTGTGCGAAGAAAGCATCAACATTTGAGCTTCCAAAATCGCCGCCTGGCTCAAGGGTACGTGTACCGCCATCTGGTCACCGTCGAAGTCGGCGTTGAACGAGCTACACACCAATGGGTGCAACTGGATTGCCTTACCTTCTATCAAACGAGGCTGAAAGGACTGGATGGACAAACGGTGCAAGGTTGGGGCACGGTTGAGGAGCACAGGGTGCCCCTTCAGGATATTTTCGAGGATTTCCCAGATTACGGGATCCTTACGGTCTACGAGTTTTTTTGCCGATTTAACCGTTTTCACGATACCGCGTTCGATGAGTTTGCGGATGATGAAGGGTTTGAACAATTCGGCAGCCATCCCTTTGGGCAAACCACACTCGTGCAGTTTCAAGGTTGGGCCTACTACGATTACTGAACGACCGGAGTAGTCTACCCGCTTACCCAACAAGTTTTGACGGAAACGACCTTGCTTACCTTTGAGGATGTCACTCAAAGATTTGAGTGGACGACCTCCTTCTGCTTTTACAGCATTGGATTTGCGAGAGTTGTCGAACAAAGAGTCGACCGCTTCCTGCAACATCCGCTTTTCGTTGCGCAGGATGACCTCAGGGGCTTTGATTTCCAACAGACGCTTCAAACGGTTGTTGCGGATGATCACCCGGCGGTACAAGTCGTTCAAATCGGAGCTGGCAAAACGACCACCATCCAATGGCACCAAGGGGCGCAATTCTGGTGGAATAACGGGCAAGTATTGGATTACGGCCCATTCGGGGCGGTTCTCCATGCGGGTTTGTCCATCGCGGAAAGCTTCCACTACGCGCAGTCGCTTGAGGGCTTCTGACTTACGTTGTTGGGAAGTTTCGTTGGCAGCCTGGTGACGCAAGTCGTAAGAAAGTTGATCCAACTGCAGGCGGTTGAGCATGTCGCGCACCGCTTCAGCACCCATACGGGCGACGAATTTGTTGGGATCGGAATCTTCCAGCATTTGGTTTTCTGCTGGCAGTGATTCCAGGTGTTCCAGGTATTCTTCTTCGGTCAGCAGGTCGTTGTTGCCAAGACCCTCGTTGCCTTTAATCCCTGGTTGAATCACCACGTAGCGCTCGTAATAAACAATTGACTCCAATTTCTTGGAAGACAAGCCGAGCAAATAACCAATTTTATTAGGCAGTGATTTGAAAAACCAAATGTGCACCACGGGTACGACCAGTTTGATGTGGCCCATCCGCTCCCGGCGAACTTTTTTCTCGGTTACTTCAACCCCGCAACGGTCGCACACGATCCCCTTGTAGCGGATTCGCTTGTACTTACCGCAATAGCATTCGTAATCCTTGACAGGCCCGAAGATGCGCTCGCAGAATAGGCCATCGCGCTCGGGTTTGTACGAGCGGTAGTTGATGGTTTCTGGCTTGAG
>NZ_JBGSLK010000048.1:0-44544 GCF_041740695.1 Haliscomenobacter sp.
TCATGAGCTTTTGCACTTTCGTTTCCTCCAGCACAATCACAACGGCTTCAAGCTGATCGGCATCTTGGCTTGTGTGGCTCTTCCATCCACTAGGTTTTTTTGCATTATATTTACCGCACGCCTCGTGGCGCACCAAAGAAAACACAAAGGGCCACAAAGTTAGACGTTGACGTTTCTTTGTGTTCTCTGTGGTTCTTTGTGTTTTCTTTGTGAAAATTCGTCGCTTTGGCAATTTTGTGTCAATGCACCCCGTGCATCCACTTCCGCAACAGCGGAATCAACAAAGCGAGTACCACCATGACGCCCAGCACCACATATATCCCCCACAACAGATAAGTATCCGTATACATCACCAAAGATTCGGTTCTGCTCAAATCAGTCCCATCGCCGTTCCCACCTGCGGTCAACTTGCCAATCTCACTGGCCATACTGTTGCCCAGAGAAATGCCCAAATACCAGGCCCCCATCACAAAACCCAACATTTTCGGTGGCGACAATTTGCTGATCATTGAAAGCCCTACCGGGGAGATGCTCAACTCGCCAGAAGAATGGAAAAAATACATCAATACCAGGAAAACCAAAGGCATCAAACCATCCGTGGCGAAAGAGCGGGCACCCCACACAATTACCCCAAAACCAATCGCGATCTGGAGCAAAGCCAACAGAAATTTTAAAGGGGTACTGGGCTCCAATTTTCTTTTGCCCAACCAAAGCCACAGCCAGGAAAAAAACGGTGCCAGCAATATGACAAACAAGCCATTCAGGGCGCCAAACTGAGATGCAGGAATCTCCATTCCCGCCACCATTCGGTTGACGTTTTTATCGGTAAACAGAGCAATGGAACCTCCTGCCTGTTCAAACAACATCCAGAAAACCATATAAAAAAAGAACAAAAACACGACAACGAGGAGTCGTTGGCCTTCCTTTCGATCTGGCATCCTCAATGCTGACCAGACGAGATAGCCCAAAATACCGATGCTTACAATCAGCAATACCCGATTCAATATCGCATTGGGATTGAGTAAAAACATCACTACGGGAATCAGCAAGATGGTGCCCAGCACGATGGTCGAATTGACGCTGACGCCTGCCACCAAGGGTTTTCTGCCTGCCTGTGGGTCGATAGGTAAACCTTTATCCCCAAAATATTTTGGCCCCAGCCAGGCGAAAAGGATCAAGCCCAAGGTCATCCCAATCCCGGCCAATCCAAAGCCGTAATGCCAGCCCACGCGCTGACCGACATACCCGCAGGTAAGCATGGCCAGCAAGGAACCTGTATTGACCCCCATGTAAAAAATGGAATAGGCACTGTCTTTTCGAGGGTCATCCAACTCGTAAAACGTACCCAGGAAGCTCGACATATTGGGTTTAAAATAGCCGTTGCCCAGAATGATGATGGCCAAGGACATAAAAAAGATGGTCTGATTGCTCTCAAAGCCCGGCAAACCCTGCATCCCCAGCGTAATGTGCCCAATGGCCATCAAGGAAGCGCCAATGATGACCGATCGCCGAAAGCCAAAAAATCGGTCGGCGATCATCCCGCCCACTACCGGAAACAAATAAGCCATCGCGGTATACGCTCCATATACGCCCAATGCCTTGGTATTGGCTTGCTGCTCACCCAAATTGGCATACAATACCTTGGCCATGTATAAGGTGAGCAAGGCCCGCATGCCATAGTACGAAAAGCGTTCCCACATCTCGGTGAGAAAGATAATCACAATGGCTTTGGGGTGGATTTTTCGGTTGGCATAAATGATGATTGGTATCCAGATCAGTACAAATACCCATCCCGAAATCAGGAGCAATTGAGCGATGTCTAGCATAATTTGGTTGTTGGGGCAGCCCTCTGTGGCTGCCCTGTTTATGACAGCGGCGATCAGGTAGGGGCGATCACGAAGGATCGCCCTTACGCGCTGATTTCTTCCCCAGCCTTCAATTTTTCAGTGTTTTCATACATTTGCAGCGCTTCGATGACGCCTTCAATGTCGCCTTCCAGCGCCCGATCCAGGTTGTACAAGGTCAGGTTGATGCGGTGATCGGTGAGTCGGTTTTGGGGGAAATTGTAGGTGCGGATTTTGTCCGAACGGTCGCCACTTCCTACAAGGGATTTGCGCTTGGCGGCTTGCTCAGATTCGTGTGCTCGCTTGCGCTGCTCGTAGATTTTCTGATAGAGGCGTTGTATGGCAATTTCCCGGTTTTGAATCTGTGAACGGCCGTCGGTACTTTCCGCAACTACCCCAGTAGGAAGGTGGGTAAAACGTACCCCCGATTCCGTTTTGTTGACGTGCTGACCACCCGCACCGCTGGAGCGGAAGGTGTCTACCTTGAGGTCTTCCTTGCGGATTTCCAGGTCTTCCATCTCCAATTTTGGCATTACCACCACTGTTGCAGCGGAGGTATGCACCCGGCCTTGTGATTCGGTTTTGGGTACCCGTTGTACCCGGTGGGCTCCCGATTCAAATTTGAGCGTGCCGTATACGTCCTCACCTTGGATCTCCAACACCAATTTATTGTACCCGCCTACGCTACCTTCATTGATTTCCATGGCTTCTACTTTCCAACCCTTGCCTTCAAAGTAACGGGTGTACATGCGGTAAAGGTCACCAGCAAAAAGGCTGGCTTCATCCCCACCCGTCCCTGAGCGGATTTCAAAAATCACGTCGCGGGCATCTTCAGGATCTTTTGGAATCAGCAGGTACTTGATTTTTTCATCCAATTCCTCCAACTGCGGCACGATTTGGTCCAATTCATCCTGGGCCATTTCCCGCATTTCCGGGTCTTCGTCACTGAGCGCTTTTTTGGCCGAGTCGCGATTGCTCGATAAGTTTTTGTACTCGAGGTAAGCCTCTACAATTGGTTTGAGGTCTTTGTAATTTTTGCTCACCTTTTTATAGCGGTCCATGTCCACAATAATGTCGGGGTCCGACATCTGCTCCTCCAAATTCAAGTACCGATCATAAATGGCTTCCAGCTTGTCTAACATAACCTTGATAGATTAATAAAGTCGTTTAAAAGTTTGCTTTCAACCCAAGTTCACAAAAAGACGATTTGTCGGCATGAACTTAAAATCAAAAAAAAACTTAATATTGTTGGCAAAATTATCATATTTTTTGCATCTTGCAGAAAATTATCCAGCCTGTATTCCTCTATAGCCTGTTTCTTTGTCATGAACATAGAATACTCAATCAGTTTTATCAACAGACGTAACCGCTAGAGGTATCTCACGTCTAAGTTGATTCTTTTTTACCATGCGACAAAAATCACAAGCATAAGCATGCGATAAGTAGTCGTTTATACAATAAGCTTTCTTTCATGGCGTTAATTCTTTGCATGGAAACCGCAACCGAACGGTGTTCCATTGTGGTGGCAAACGATGGCAAAATCCTTGGACAAGCAACATCTTCTGGCGATTTTGAACATAGCGCCCAAATGACTTTACTGGTCGAGGCTGCTTTGCGGCAAAGCCAGCATAAGCTAGGGGATTTGGATGCGATTGCCATTAGTATTGGTCCTGGATCTTATACTTCCTTGAGGAGTGGACTCAGTACCGCAAAGGGTTTATGTTATGGTTTGGATCTGCCATTGTTGTCCATTGATTCCTTGAGTATTATTGCAGCTGGCAGCATTCAAGAGCAAGATTATCCTGAAGGCAGCCTTTATGTTCCCATGATTGATGCCCGCAGGATGGAAGTATACACCGCAGTATATTCTGCATCGGGAGAAGTTCTTGAAAAGTCCTCTGCCATGATTTTGACCAATGAAAGTTTCAGCGACTATTTTGACCGTGGAGTCCCACTGGTTTTTGCGGGCAACGGTGCACCTAAGTTTTCCCCCATTACCTCATCATCCTTTGCCTATTTTAGTCCCGTACGTTCAAATGCCATTTACATGCCTACGTTGGCTGAAAAGGGATTTCAACAAAAGGCATTTGCAAATGTGGCTTATTTAGAGCCCTATTACCTAAAACCTCCAAACATCACGGTTCCCAAAAAAATACATTTGGGATCATAATTTTTAATTATTAATAAAATTTGGCATACGTTTTGTATGTTGAGCTTTATAAGAGGCAAAAATCCATTGTGTTTTTAACAAAGTGCATGAAATGAGAAAGCAAAAAAACGACGTGATCACCCTGAAAAAAGGGCAGACCGAAATCGAACTTGACTACGCAGAATTGCGTAAAGCGGTGCTGGTACTCCGTGCCATCAACCACAAGCTTCGCCAAAGAATCATTGATCTGCTGGAAGAAAACGAAGCCATGACCGTAACCGAAATTTATGTAAAACTCCGCCTGGAGCAGTCAGTAGCTTCCCAACATTTGGCTATCCTGCGCCGTGCTGGAGTTGTACAAACGGATCGCAGTGGCAAATTCATCCACTATTCTTTGAACAAAGATCGCATCGAGCAAATTTCCCGTCTGGTTGAAGAACTTACCGGACAACAATAATGGCGAAGACGCACTTGTTGCGTCTTTGCCATTTTGTTCTATTACGAGTTGTATTTTTTAGTATTATACATTCTTTATTTTGCAAATATGCAATAAGGGCTTTGGGCTTTTGTCTGAAAATCAGACAAAACTGTATTTTTTACTTGTGAGGAAATAAAAAAAAATGCATATTTGCTTTTGCAATTTTTAATGTAACATTACTATGAGAAACACACAAGTAGGTATTAATCCTGAAAAGCTAGAAGCTGCTTCAGAGCTTCTGCGCGCGTTGGCGCATCCACTCCGCCTGCAAATCGTTGAGTTCATTGATCAAAACGATGCCATCAATGTGAACAAAATCTACAACACGCTGAAGTTGGAGCAGTCCATTACTTCTCAGCACTTGCGGGTTTTGCGCACGACTGATCTGGTCAGCACGGAGCGTGAAGGCAAATTCATCCACTACCGCGTCGATTATGACAAAATCGATCAAACGGTGAAAGCCATTCGGAATTTTCTGAAGAAATAAGAGCTTGCTAACAAGCTCTAAGGCTGGTGATTTCGGATTTCGGTAGAACATTGCCGAAATCCGAAATCCTAAAATCCAAAATTATTGAATAGTGGCCTTAGCCCCCATCTTAATGTTTACTTTTTGATTGGCCAGCACCCTTACTGACTTACCGGGGTTGCTGTTCTGCGTAGAGATGTATGCTTGTATGCGCAGTTTTTTGGCGGTACGAATCCGTGCAAAACGAATTTCCTCAAATTTGACTGTAGTTGTTTTGTTGCCAGGGGTGGTACTGATGCCTTGTGCATTGGTTTGTGCTCCGGGGATAAGTTGGGCCGCTCCCTGAAACAACGAATCCAGTACCTGCCCGGTGCTGCTCAAGAAATAGCCCTGCATGGCAATGTCCAGTGGCATTTCATTGTCTGCCACTACTTTGAATTCCAATTCTTTGATCTTTCTGTATTGCTCCAGGTCGATGTTGTAGATGTCCTGCGCCACAAAGTTGGATACACTCCCGTACAAAGGCAGCTCCACCTCTACTTGTACCCGGTAAAAACTTTTGTCAGTAATGAAGCCCTTTTGCCCCGTGTTACCCTCCGGATTGGTGAAGGCATCTACATCGTAGGCAACCGCGGTAGGGCCCGAACTAAATAAAACATCCACGTTGGAATTGGTTTTATCAAAAGTAAAGGTATCCCGTTTGGTTTGCCCCACCTCATTAATGTTGGGGTAAGGAAACGCTATACCATTGCGTAAAAACACACTTTCAATACTCAGTTGTCGGCCATCCACTGTAAACACTTTGAAGTCGCGTACGATTGAACGAGCAGGTATTCCAAAAGAATTTTCCAGAAAAAAAGACACTTTTGGATCGGCAAAATAGATGTCCCCTTTGATGTAATTTTCAAAAAAGTCAATCTTTACCGTATCCCGACCACCCTCGTACAAGAGGCTGCCAAAAAAACCTTCCGCATAGGAAAACTGTATATTGGTAATGCGTACCAAAAATAAACCAGCATTAACCGAAGCTCCTGCGGGAGTTTTAGCCTCGTACTCAATGTAAACCGTATCGTTTTTGGGAAGGAAGGTATAACCCACCAAAGATGCCGGGCTCAATTGATTGGTGGCCGATGGGCGCGCGCCCGAGCCACTGTAGCCAGCAATCTCGGTAGAAAAAGTGTAAGGCTGTCCATCCTTAAGCAACTGTGGCATGGTCAGTTTGAGGGAAATGGGCTCAGTATTCGGGTTTTCAACGTAGTACGAAAATTCTCCTCGTTTTAAATCCACCCGGGCAATTTTGACCCCATTGGGTAAATTAAAGGGCAGGGGCATTTTTTTGCTGAGTACGGGTATCAAAGGGGGTAGCGCACTAGTCAGCGTGCCAAAAATCTCGTCACTGGTGCGGGTGATGATGTCGCCAATGTACCGAAAACTGATTCCTCCGTTCGGGTCAACCACAATGGAGGAAAGGTCTTCCACACTGCTCAGGATTTCTTGAAGTGTTGTGCTGGAATTGACCAGTGGGAAGGCCACTTCTGGTTGAAAATTGGAAACTTCCCAGTCTTCAAGGTTATTGAGCTTGCCACAGGCTGTGCCTAGCAGGAGGAGTAGACAAAATAAAAGGAAGTGCTTCATGGTTTTTGGGTTTGGAGAACAGCTACACACTATTTAGGACTGTTCCTGAACGCCGATTCGAGGCGTTGTACATATTGGGAGAAGGTCTGTTTGGTAAACAAACGAAAAGTAAGCGCTGCTTCGTCTAGCAGATTGAGGTTAAAAAGTGCATAGTCAAAATGATGCTCTACTCCCGAACTCAGGTATTCCCGGTTTTTGGCAATCAGGGCTTGTTCTGCGCTGGAGATGTTGTTGTCTCCACCTGCGTCAATGTATTTTTTGAGGCGCACTTCACAAACGTCCATGGCCCGGCTGAGGATGCTCAAATCCCGGGCGGCATTCCCCAGCAATTTGCGTTGAAAAAGCAGGCCTTCCATGGCCAGCGCCCGATCTGACTTGACTTCCCGATCGGTTTTTTCTACGGAATAATAGTGTTCATCAATGTCCTGGTTGAATTGCTTGACCACATCACAGTGCAAACGTGCCAATTCAATCATCGGCACAATGATCGCTCGAAACTTATTCTCCAAAATTTGGTGGTAAGCTTTTTCGCCCCGCATACTCCCTTGCTCGTGTGGATCGTGAATGTCGATCAGGTATTGCACCAAGGTGTTGCCCGCAAAGGCTACGGGTTCATGGTCAACTGCGCGGGTTTGACTCAACAATTTAGAAAAACCTGCAGCGCGTTGTTCAAATTGGTTGTTTTTTTCCAAAATCTCATCCAGCGATTCTTTCCCATCCTCTGGAAAAATCGTACGATCCTCGATCGGAGGATAAATTTCTTCCCGTTCCGCTTGCTGGTCTTTTTTTTCACCAGTTCCACCTGGTGGTTCAAAAAAAGCATCAAAAGGATTGCTTGGCATTGGCACAAGATTTTGCGCTAAGTTAAGGAAAAAGGTTGAGGGAGGTTGAGGAAAGTTGAGGGAGGTTGAGGCTACCGCCGCGACTTGGACAAGATCGCGCCTAGGGTAGCTGCGGTAGCCTCAACCTTCCTAAACCTCCCTCAACTTTCCTAAACCTTCCTCAACTTTTTTTCCCATTTCCACAAATAATGCATACCTTGATCTCTATGCGGATACTTCTCAACGCCTTTTTCCACCGCCTGCACCATTATCGCTACCGCTTGATACGGAGCTATATGGAAAAACCTCACCGGATCCAGCAAGCCCAACTTCAAGAGCTCTTGCTCTTCGCTGTGGATACCGAGTGGGGTAAGTCGCATTTTTTTCACGATATACATACTGCGGAAGATTTTCGCCAAGCTATTGCGCTGACGGATTATGAAGACCTCAAACCTTTCATCAATCGGATGATGCTCGGTGAACGCGACGTGTTGTGGCCAGGAAGGGTCAATTGTTTTTCCAAATCCTCGGGCACCACCAACGATAAGAGTAAGTTTATCCCCATTTCTCCCCAAAATCTCTACAAATGTCACATGCGGGGTTCCTGGGATACCATGAGCCTGTACTACCACAATCGCCCTCATGCATCCCAGTTTGCCGATAAAAGTGTGTTGATGGGCGGTAGCCTAAGTGCCTTCCCCCCCCATCCTGCTACGATGGTAGGCGACGTAAGTGCAATCATGATCCAGCACATGCCCTGGGCGGCCAGGCCTTTTTTTATTCCTGATGTAGAAACGACACTTTTGCCCAATTGGGAAGAAAAACTGGAAAAACTGGCCCATGCGGGTGCTCGTACGGCCAATGTAGTGATGATTGGTGGGGTGCCAACCTGGACGGTAGTGCTCTTCCGCCGCATTTTAGAGCTTACCGGCAAAAGCAACATGCTGGAGGTGTGGCCCAAGTTTCAGGTGTATACACATGGTGGGGTAAGTTTCACCCCTTACCGTCAGCAGTTCCAAAGTTTTTTTCCCTCCCCTGCTGTTGATTATCAGGAAATTTACAATGCCTCCGAGGGTTTCTTTGCCGTACAGGATGTTTTAGGTGAAGAAGGGATGTTGCTCTTGCTCAACAATGGCATTTATTATGAGTTCATCCCCATGACTGAATGGGGCAAAAATAATCCACAAGCCGTCGGCCTTGAGGAAGTAGAAGTAGGCAAAAACTACGCCTTGGTCATCAGCACCAATTCCGGGCTCTGGCGCTACCTGCCTGGCGATACGGTGATTTTCACCTCGGTGAATCCTTACCGCATCAAAGTGAGTGGCCGCACCAAACAATTCGTCAATGCCTTTGGTGAAGAAGTGATGGTAGACAATACCGACAAAGCCCTGGCTGAAGCCTGCCTGCTCACGGGTGCCGAAGTACAAGAGTATACCGTAGCCCCAGTATACTTCGAAGGCTCCTCGCAAGGTGGCCACCAATGGATCATCGAATTTGCAAAAGAACCTGCTGATTTACCAGCCTTTGCCCAGCTGCTCGACCTCAAATTACAACAAATCAATTCGGATTACGAAGCCAAGCGTTACCGCAATATGGCCATGCTACCCCTTAGCATCAAAGTAGTCCCCAATGGCACTTTCCACAATTGGCTGCGCGCCAAAGGCAAAATGGGGGGCCAAAATAAGGTGCCACGCCTAGCCAATCATCGGAATTACATAGACGAAATTTTAGGACAGGTGGGGGCTTGAGACCAAAGAACGACAAAATGTCACCGCTGTTTTTATTTTTCAGTCAAAATGTCATTTCAGATTTTACTTCTTGCCATTTTGTACCTTATCCTGGCATTGGAATGCGGTTTGCTTAAAGGAAAGCAAACAACATTAAATCATTTATAATCCAACTGCCATGAAAGTTATAACTGTTAAACCACAAGTTCCATCTGCATTTGTCGACAAATCTTTCGACCATTTGATCAATCGTTTCTTTGGCCCGGAAGTATCTTTTGGCCCTTTCCGCGACTGGGTTGAAAATCGCCCTGCGGTAAACATCGTGGAAACCGAAACCAATTTCCGCATCGAATTGGCTGCTCCTGGTTTGAACAAAGAAGACTTCAACATCAAAGTTGAAAAAGATACCCTGAGCATTTCCGCCAAAAAAGAAAGCGCTACTGTAGAAGGCGAAAAAGTTAAAGTGCGCGAGTTTGCTTACAGCAGCTTCCAACGCAACTTCACTTTGCCCAAAACGGTTAACGCTGAAGCCATCGAAGCGCGTTATGAGAATGGTGTTTTGTTTTTGACCGTGCCTAAACAAGAAGAGGCGCAGCCAAAATCTCGCCAGATCACGATTGGTTAATTTAATGATGAGTGATGAATGATAAGTGATGAATTTTCCAAAACAACCTTGTTACCAATTCATCACTCATCATTTATCATTCATCACTATTGAAAAAAACTTGCTCTAAAAGCCAACTTTTTTGCCATAGATATTGTCTTGTTAGAATAAAATGCATATATTCAAAGCGGGTTGTGATGAACTTTTCACTTTGAGTACTGTTCCAAGACGATACATTCATCAAAGTTGGTTTCTGTCGCCTCTATGACGCAGAAAAAAACGAAACATGAACTTGCGATGAAACTTTTTGCTTGAAAATATAGTTTATAAGGTATCAGTAAGTTACTAAGCTTGCTGAACTTATCAACGAAAAATTTATAGGTTAGTTAATAGGGTTTTAGGTGTTTTTTGGGGCCGACACGTCTTGTAGTCGGCCTTTTTTGTTTTTACTCCCCTCGCAAGGCATCCACCGGGTTCTCCAGCGCCGCCCACACACTCTGTGCGCCCACGGCCAACAACGCCACCCCAATCACTAGCGCACCCGCTAAGGGCACAAAGTACCACTCAAAAGCAATCCGCTGGGCAAAACCTTCCAGCCACTGCTCCATTACATACCAGGCTATTGGAGCGCCAATCAGAATGGAAATGAAAATCAATTTTAAAAAATTGCTACTGAGCAAGGCCACAATTTGCCCCACTCCGGCACCCAGCACTTTGCGTACCCCTATTTCTTTGCGCCGTTGTACCACTAGATAAGCTGCCAAACCAAACAAACCCAGGCAAGCAATTCCCACCGCCAATGCCGCAAAAAGGCTGAACACCCGCGCTAGGCGCTGTTCCGACTGGTACTGTTGCAAAAATTGCTGATCAAGAAACCAATAATCGAGGTGATGTTCGGGGAAAATTTTTTTCCAGGCCAGATTGAGTGCAGGCAAAAGACTGGCAGTTTGAGCCGCATCAAATTTGAGCGACAAGTATCCATTTTCTACCGAAGGCACACATTGATAAAGGGTAGGTCGAGCTGGTTCTTTCAGGCTTTCAATGTGAAAATCAGCGACCACGCCTCGAATGGTCATCCGAAAACCATCGGTATTGCCCTGGTAAGCAATTTGTTCCCCAATCGCTGCCTGAGGATCGGGAAAACCCAAGGCTTGTATGGCTGATTGGTTGATGATTAGGTTTTCGTGCGCATGGCGGCGATCGATACTCTCGTAAAAAGAACCCGCCAGAAACTGTACATCAAAGGTGGAAAAAAATGCCGCGTCGGTGCCCAGAGTATAGATGGTAGATTGGGTCACTGTATTTGGTTTTTTCAGCCAATACATGCCGCTGCTAGTCCCCGAAATGGTGGAAATCCCCAAACCCGGCACAATCTCCGAACTGGCGACATTACGTACTCCGGGTATCTGCTCGATTTCATTTTTCAACACCGCCATTTTATTGCGCTGAATAGAATCCTGCCGCCAATTGAAAGCAGGCGTCTTGAGCGAAACGACTTGATCCAAAGACAAACCCAAATCAGCTTTTTGCATAAAATGCAATTGCCCCTGGATCACCAACACACTGATGATCAAACCAACCGAGCAGGCAAATTGGACGACCACGAGGGCTTTGCGCAAATTCCCCCCTTGGGCATTGCCCATCCAACGACTGCGCAATGCCTCACCTGGCGCGTAGGCCGAAAGAATGAAAGCAGGGTATAAACCCGCCAATACTAGACCCGCCAACAAAGTCCCTAAACATAAGGCTACAAAAGTACCATCATACCCGGGAACTTGTAAAATGTCGCGGCCTGTCAACCTAGCAAAGGCTGGAGCGAAATAATGCAGCAGTACCAGCGCCACCAACAAAGCCGCAGCATTGATCAAAAAACCTTCCAATAAAAACTGAGCGATCAGTTGCCAGCGTTTGGCGCCGATCACCTTGCGCAGGCTCACTTCTTTGGCCCGGTCCATGGCGCGTGCGGTGCTGAGGTTGACATAGTTGACAAAAGCAATGCCTAGAATAAACAAGGCAATCAACAGTAGCATTTGCAGGGTACGTGGATCGATGTTCGGTTCAATTTCATACATCAAGTTGGAGCCTCGGTGGATGTCCTGCAAAGCCTGCATGTTCAGCCGGATGCCCTCAGCTTTGAGGTGCGTATCCGAATATCGATCGAGTTGGCGTTTAACTTTAGTAGGGTCGGCAGCTGGGCTCAACTGAAAATAATTGTAATCCCAATATCCACTCCAATTGTCTTCAAATCCAGCGGCATACCGCGATTGCAAGCTGAACAATACATTGAACTTAAGGTGGGTGTTTTGGGGAGGGTCTGCTACGATGCCCTGCACCGTGTACTTTCCTTCAAATGCGCCACCATTGACCTGCAATACTTTGCCCATGGCCTTTTGTCCAGGAAATAAGATTCGTGCTGCCGATTGGGTCAAAATGACCCGAAAAGGTTCATCCAAAACGTTTTGTGGATTGCCCTGTAAAAACTGCTGCGGAAACATGCGCAAAAAGCCAGGATCAACCATCCAAGCACCTTCCAGTTTGATCGGGCGCTCTGGCATAATAAAGGTGACCGAGTTTTCATTGCGGTTGTACAATCGGGTATAGTCCAATACCTCGGGCAAATCTTCTTTTAACGCTGGCCCCAAAGCCGAATGGGTATTGGCATCCCGGGTAAGTACCGCGCCATCGGCAATCGTTTCGTTAAAAGCCCGCCAAATCTGGGCTGCATGGGGCGATTGCTGGTCGTAGCTCCATTCATGGCGTAAGTATTGCACCAATACCAGAAAGGCGGCCATGCCCAAGGACAAGCCCAGCACATTGATCAAGCTAAAAGACTTGTGTTGCCAGAGGCGACGGAGGGCAATTTGGAGTACATTTTTAAACATGGCGCAGGTATTTTGAATCTACCTATCTATTGACAAAGGAAGTGCCAAAAACACAACCATCAGATTATCAAAATGAAATGCAAAATAATCTGATAGACTTGTTCGTTTTCGGACAGTCATTATGCTGAATTCGGACATTCGAGCCCCTTTGACTCAATCATTAAATGACCCCTATCTTACACACTTGATCTAATTTAGTGTAACCTTTTTTGTACTTTTGAGTTTAAGTGAAAGGCAGAATTGAACATTACCCATGAGGTAGATTTGATTTAACTGCTTAGTTACTTGTATTAAATACCAGCCTGAAATGATTAAAGTGACCATCGTTGATGACCATGTAATTTTTGCAGAAGGATTGGAGTCCATATTTTCTGATGCGGACGACATTCAGATTTCGGCACGATGTCACAATGCGGAAGCCTTTTGGACAGTTATGGACAGCAACAATATCGACGTAGTTTTGCTCGACATTTCCCTGCCCGATGTAAGTGGCTTAAATTTATGTGAGCAAATCGTGCGCAAATACCCCAATACCCGGGTGATTGCATTGACTATGCACGACGAACCCAGTTTGGTGAAAAAAATGATCAAAAAAGGCGCAATGGCCTATTTGTTGAAAAACACGACCAAGAGTGAACTCCTGGCGGCCATTCGCACAGTATACAGCGGCAAAAAATACTACAATGAAAACCTCATGCAGTTGCTGCTGGAAAGTGAAGACAAACCCAAAAAGAATCCGGCGATGGGTGGGCGGCCCCATCTGACGCGTCGGGAAAAAGAAGTACTGGAGTTGATTGCGGAGGGCCTGACGACCCAGCAAATTGCCGATAGACTTTTCGTGACCATCAAGGCCGTGGAGTTTCACCGAAGCAGTTTGTTGACCAAGTTTGGTACGCAAAACACTCCTTCCATGATTAAGGAAGCCATTGAATATGAATTTATTTCGTAAAATTTTATCCTCCCTAATCTGCACACTCCTGCTAAGCGCGGTTTGGGCCCAAACCCAATATCCCGATCCTCAAAAAACCTACACTGCACAAGAAATAAAAGGTTTTATTGCCGAATATGAAGAAAAGAATGATTCAAAAGGAATCGCCATTGCCTTTGAACTACAGGGCATGTTTTATCAACGAATTTATTTCTTCAGTACGCTAACCCTTACCACTTATTTTAAAAGTGCGGACCATTACCTCAAAGTAGATGATTTGGAATCCCATTATCGGGTAAAAAAACGTCTTGCCGATCTTTTTTCCATTGACGATGTCCTTTACATCAATGCTCCTAAGTTTTACATCGAAGCATTCAATTATTACGAAGCCCAAAAAAATGAGCACAAAGTTACCGAAGTAGGGTTGGAAATGCTCAACCTGCTCATCAACAAAGATAGCCTCAGAGGCAACGCTCAAATTACCCGGTTCCCCAATGTGAAATTAGCGCTAGATTCGATCATCGAAGAGTGCCAAAAACGAAAAGACGCCAGCAATTTGACGTATGCATACAATCTGTATGCTTCTTATTCCCTTCAAAAAAAACAACTGGACGCAGCAGATCGCTACATCGACCTGAGTTTGAAAATAAATAAGTCTAAAACTCAATTTAAGTTGCTTAATCTTTTCCAAAAAGGTTTAATTCAAAAGGCAAAAAACAATCTACCTGAGGCCATTTCTCTTTTGCGTTCAAGTGAATTAATCGCAGAAATTCGCAACAACAAATACTTGATGCAACACATTTGTCAAAACTTGGCAGAATGTTATACTCTGCTCAAAAACCAACCTCAAGCGCTTAATTATTGGAAAAAAACCGCTGCTGCAGTTACTCGTTTTTACAATTCCAGTGGAACTCAATCATCCCGTAATGAATTTACGCGGTATGAATTGCGTTTGGTGACCATGGAGCAAAAACTCGCCAAACAAAATCAGCGCTATTGGAACACCATCAATTATGTGATCATTCTGGGTCTGATTATGTTTGGGGTCATCGCCTATTTGGTTTTTAAGTCCCGCATGCGAGAAAAAGACCTGCTCAACCGCGCACTGGAATTAAAATCGATGAAATCCTTAATTGAAGGCCAGGAAAAAGAACGCAACCGGGTAGCCAAGGACTTGCACGATGGTTTAGGGGCCAATTTGTCGAGCATCAAGTTGTTTATTGAAAGTCAAAAAGACAAATACGATGCGAATATCCAGACTCAATTCTTGAATCCACTGGCCAAAAACATTGACGATGCTTGCATCGAAACCCGCAGCATCTCCCACGATTTACGGCCTTTTTCACTGAAATACGGTTTCAATTCTGCGCTTGGTGATTTGGTTAAAAAAGCACAAATGGCATTGCCTCAAACCGAAGTTATTTTTGGGAGTTACGGAGACGAACCCCCGATCAGCGAAGAGATAGCACTTATGGTTTACCGCATCGTTCAGGAATTGCTCAACAATGCGGCCAAGTACGCCAAGGCTACGCAGATTACCTTACAGATCTTTTATGAACCAGAACAAATCTCAGTTCATGTAGAAGACGATGGGCAAGGTTTTGATCTACAACAAGTTAAAGAAGGAAATGGCCTCGGAAATATTCGCTCGCGCATCGACTACCTCGGTGGCCAGGTCATCTGGCAAGCTGCTCCTCAACAGGGCACTGCAGTAATTTTATCTGTTCCTCTACAAATCACTCCAACATACTAGGGTAAACCCTAGGTTTCTAAAGCTACGGGTTTACCCTATTGGCCGTCACAGTGAACAGTCCTAACTTTGTATCATCAAGAAGAACAAAATGGTTGTTTTTTCCCCCCATAAATTTTCAGCATGGGATCTCTTTCTGACTTCGGAGTATAGATACACGAAATCAGAAAGTTGATTACCAAATCAACAGGCTGGAAATAATACTTGGAAAGGCTGCTTCCGCGGAGGAAGCAGCCACTCTTTTTTGCCAAAAAATCACAATCACACCTCCCATATTTCTTATTCCAACTGTTTGCCGAAGTTCGCATCAGTCACACTATTCTACTAATTCACAATACGTGCTTACAAAAGCAAACAACGCGACCGCACCAAACTTCCTGTTTTAGTAAAAAAAAGTGATCTCGTTGTCCATTCAGGCTGTTCCTCTTATTAATAAGTTGGTCTGTGCCTGCACAGGTCAGCTAATGGATGATTCCCCCCTATTCGGCATCTTCTTTCCGGGCTAGATGCCACCAGGAATTATCAGGGCTACTTTCTGAGAAGGTAGCCCAACTTTTTTAAAAATAAAGCTCCACCATTGCCCCATTGAGTACAAAGTGTACAAAAGTGCGGATGTTTTCCTCCTGAAAAACCTGCTGTACCCCTGCTCTGCTAAAATAAAGAAAAGGCGCCATTTCGGCGGCCTTGGCCCGATAGCGCTTCATATCGCCCGCATAGCTCGAAAACTGAATGAGGGCAATGCCGTCTTCGCTTTCCAGCAACAAGTCAACTTCGCGCTCAAATATACGTACACCTTGAAAATGCCGCAAAGGGTAGCGTTGGTGGTAAAAAGGCGCTTGAAAATATTGATCCAAAAAGCCCCGGAAAGCCTGGCCAGAAGGTAACAGTTGCTCGGCACTTAGCCACTCCTCTACTTCAAAACGCTGCAACAAACCCTCGGTGATTGCTTTCAATTCATTTGGCGCATAATCTGCTTGCCAGGCGTGAAAAAAGGCTTTCACCGCCCGCGAAATTTGATTAAAGTCGGCCAGCAAAGACTCAATGTGAAAAGCGGAGGCATAGGTCATCAACTCACCCGTGTTGAAGGAAGGAATTTGATCCTGGAGGTTTTCCTTCCAGGTATCGATGTATAGGGGGATGTGTTTTTGTTTACCGGCCCGTGGTTCCAAAAACAAAATTTCCGACTCTTCAATGTCCAAAACTTCAAAATCACGGGAAAAAGTAAAGGTTTCGGTTTCTTTGTTCAGGATTACGTCTGCCCATTCCCAGGGGGTATCGCTGGCGCTGGCATCCAGGGTTGGGTAATCGTCCTTGCCCTCGTGCCAGGCGCGGTTCAGCCACTTGGTAGGCGTATTGGTGGTGGGAAAAATCAGGTAATCGCGTGCACGGGTGAGCCCTACGTACAAAAGGCGGTTTTCTTCCTGCGTAGCCTGGGCAATTTTTTTCGCTTGCACCTCACTTTGGGCCAGTCTTTCAGCCAGAGGCGTCCCTTTAAATTGTTTGTCATAAGGATTGACCCAGTAGCGCAACCAACGATTGCTCAGGATGTTATTCAAATCCACTTGGGTGCCTTCTTCCTGCTCAATGTTCAAGCCCCACAATTCGATGCGGATGTCTTTTTCCAAATTGTAACACACCACGATGGGCCATTCCAAACCTTTGCTGCGGTGGTAAGTCATCACATTGATGGCCTCGGGGCTTTCGCCTGCAGCTTGAAAGTCTCGTTCTTCGGTTTCCAATTCGTTCAACCACAATAGCAAGCCACCCAATGAAGCAGCGGACTGCAAGCGATTGCAAGCGCCTTCGTACTGCAAGGCCAGTTTGCGCAGCACATCCAGGTTGTCAAGACGTTGGTTGGCCTTACCCCAGCTCACGATGCGGCGGCGCAAGTCCAGGTCTTCGACCAACAAATCGAGAATTTCGGCGCTCGACAACTCAATGGTTTCGGTGCGCAACTCGTCCAGGCGGCGAATCAGGAAATCGTTGGTCGCCCAGCGGTTGGTGATTTCACCAGCGTCGTAATTTTTAAGGTAATCCAGGCGGTCTTCTACAATGGTTTCGATGTCTTTTCCCGCGCCGAGCAGCAAAATTTCGGCTACAGAAAGGGAATCGTGGTAGTTGAGCAGGTACTTCAAACAGGCCAACACCAACTTGGCCTCCGCCGTATTCAACAAACCTGCTCGGGCAATCGCCACTTTGAAACCCGCCCGATTGAGCGCTTCGGCCATGTTTTGGCACTCGCTGTTGGAGCGGCACAGGATGGCCACATCGCCGGGCTGGGCAGGTCGATGTTTTTTTTCACCTTTGGGTAGTACGTATACTTTGCGTTGCATCCATTCGCGCAGGGCAAAAGCAGTACAGTTTTCGGGCCAGGGTTTACCGGGGGTGCGCCCGCTGCGCTTCTTGCCTTCCTCCTCTTCTTCTTCAAAATGCCAGTGTACCAAGGCATCAGATGCTTCGATGGCTTCTTCTGTTTTGCTGCGCTTGGGGATCAATGCCACTTGTTCGGGTGGCATGTAGGCAAAGGCTTTGACAAAAATGGCGTTGCTGGCATAGACCAAATCTTGGCGAGAGCGCCAGGAGTTTTCCTGGATGTCTTCGGGTTTTACCCCCCCGCTTTGTTCGATAATAGCCTGCATCAATTCCGGTGCAGCACCTCGAAAGCCATAAATGGACTGTTTGGGATCGCCTACCCAGATGCTGTGCCTCGCCAATTGGGAAAGTTTCAAAAAAATCTCCAACTGCATCGGGCTGGTGTCCTGGAATTCATCCACTAGCAGCAAATCCAATTCGCTGCGGAGCACCGTTTGCACTTGTTCATTGCGCAACAAGTCCATGATCAGCGCCTCCATATCGGTGTAGTCGATCAGGCCACGTTGTTTTTTGTAGGCCGCAAATTCATCCAGGGCCGCAAGCGCTAGTTCAAAAACCTGATCGATAAAAGCTTGAATGTCTTGTTGAAACTGGGGGTGTTGTTCGTGGACTTTCGCAAATTCGAGCAAATCAGCTACGTCGTCTTTACTTTTGGCACCGGGTTTGAGTTTGCTGATTTTGGCCCAATTGCGCCAACTGAGTTCACCGCGCAGGCGCAGGTCGCGCTCTAATTCTACGAGGTCTTTGACTACGTTTTTGGTCGTCTGGGTTTCATCGGCATTGGCTTCGAGGCGTTCAATGCTGCTTTTGAGCATTTGGCTCAGTTCGGCGTTGAAGGCTTCAGCACTTTTTTTGGCGGGTTCACCCAGGAAAATGCGAAAACTTTCAAAAGAGCGCTCACGACTGCGTTCGAGCACCTCGCGCGAAAAATCGTTGGCGCGGGCCACTTCGGTGATTTGACGGACTTCGCGTCGCCAGTCAAAATAGTCGTTGCTGCTCAGCCCGAGGCGGTCGCAGAGCAAGGTCATTTTTTCCACCCGTTCGTCGGTGAGTACCGTGGCGAGGGATTGGTTAAAGAGGATTTGTTGGTCTTCTTCGGCAATGATGGCTACTTCCGGGGAAATGCCTGCTTCGTAGGCAAAACGTTGGAGGAGTTTGACACCCAGGCTGTGTACGGTTCCCACCAGGGCATTGGTCAGGTCTTCAGCTTGTTCGTTGAGTCCTTCGGACAACAGCTTGACCCGCACCCGCTCTTGCAATTCTGCTGCTGCTTTTTTGGTAAAAGTGGTCGCAATAATGCCACTGGCGCGTACCCCCTCGCGCATGAGGCGCACC
Organism: Haliscomenobacter sp.; assembly: GCF_041740695.1. Taxonomy (GTDB): domain Bacteria; phylum Bacteroidota; class Bacteroidia; order Chitinophagales; family Saprospiraceae; genus Haliscomenobacter. Next base: position 18,993 of record NZ_JBGSLK010000048.1, read on the forward strand.
ATTTCCTGAGTGAGGCGGTAGGTTTTGCCGGAGCCGGCACCGGCGGAGATGATTTTGATGTTCATTTTATTTTTAACCTATCATAAAAATGAAATTACTCCGCCAACTGATAAATCTCCTTCAACTCCCGCCCCGATTGGTTGTAATCCAAGCCATAACCAATCACAAACTTGGAGGGAATGGAAAATCCAACAAAGTCAGCTTCCAATGGAAATTGCAGCGCATCAGGCTTGAGCAGCAAGGTGGCGATCGCTACGGAAGCAGGTCCTTGCTCGCCCATTTTTTTGCTCAGTTCATACAAAGTGCGCCCCGAGTCAATGATGTCTTCGACCAGGATGACGTGGCGGTCTTTGATCTCGATGTCCAGGCCCATATTGGTGGTGACCTGGCCAGTGGATTGTAATCCCGCATAGGAAGACAAGCGCATAAAGGTCACTTCACATTCCAGCTCAGCAGCACGCACCAGGTCAGCTGTAAAAATGAAAGCTCCATTTAAAATACCGATGAAGAGTGGCCGTTGACCAGCATATCTTTCGCGCAAAGCCACGCCCAATTCATCAATCCGCTGCTGAATGGTTTCAGCCGCAATAAATGGTTTAAAATGAAGGTTATTAACAGTAATCATCTTTGCGTATTATTCAGGCGCAATGATAGCAATATTAGGCCAGCAAAACTTATACAAAGGCCTGCAAATGCATCAATTTTTTATTCCAAACCAATGAAAACAATGTTGTTGACCCTTGCAATGAGCTTCCTCGCCTGGGCTTGTCAGCCTACGCCAAAACCAGTGGATAGTTTAAACGCCATCGAGGTTTTCCCTAAGTCTGCATTCCCATACAACCTGAATGAGCCAGACCGCAGCATGCCCATGCCCAGGCTGCTCAACGAAATTTCGGGGTTGAGTATGAGCTACAATGACAAATACCTACTTGCAGTGCAAGATGAATCGGGGATTTTGTTTGTCATTGATCAAGCTACGGGCAGTGTAAAACGAGAGATCCCCTTTGGCAAACTCGGTGATTACGAGGGCGTAGAAATTGTGGGCAAAGACGTGTACATCCTCAAAAACACCGGCACCCTGACCCTGATCAAAAATGTGGACCAGCGCGACGAGCAAACCACCGAACCCTTCAACACCGAACTCAACAAGGAAAATGATGTAGAAGGATTGGGTTATGATAAAAACAACAACCGCCTTTTGCTGGCTTGTAAAGGGAAGGCAGGTGATTCTGCTGAGCTCCAAAATCGCAAGGCTATCTATGCTTTTGATTTGAACAAAAAGGCACTAAATACTTTGCCGCTCCTCACCATTGGCCAACCTGAAGTACAAAAATACCTGCAGGTCCATGCCAGGGAGGCACGGCTGGAAAAAGTCATTGAATTTTTTGCCAATCCCAATACGTTTGAATTCAGCCCCTCTTCCATTGCAGTGCATCCCTTAAATGGCAACTTATACTTATTATCCGCAGTAGGTAATATTTTTATGGTGATCAATTTCCAGGGTGAAGTTGTTTATTTGGAGAAGCTGAAAGGGAAAGTACATCAACAACCAGAAGGCATTTGTTTTGACTCCAAAGGTGGGATGTTCATCTCTGACGAAGCAGGGGATGACATGCCAGGCATGATTTATTACTTTAAACCTTTGGGTACTGAATAAACCCGGCCTTTTGTTTGTTTCTTTAATACAATTGCCTGAACTTTGCAGCGCCAAAGAGCAGTGCCTTAAAGGCCCTGCCATTCCGACAACATTTGACCTCGAAACCACTATGAGTGTAGTAGAATTGAGGGTTCCCGCGATCGGTGAATCCATAAACGAAGTGACCTTGTCCCGTTGGTTGAAAGAAGACGGAGCCTTTGTCAAAATTGACGAATCCCTTTGTGAATTCGAATCTGATAAAGCCACCCTGGAATTTCCATCGGAAGCTACGGGCAAACTCATCCACGTCGCCAAAGAAGGGGATGATCTGGAAATTGGTGCCCTGGTGGCCAAAATCGACACCAGCGTAAGTGCAGGTGCCGATGCACCCAGTACACCACCTGCCGACAAACCCGCAGCGGCCAGTACGCCAGTTGCGGAGGTCAAAGCAGCCGAACCTACTTCAGCGGCCACCACCAATTACGCTACGGGCCACCCCTCCCCTTCCGCTGGGAAAATTTTGAAAGAAAACGAAATTCCTGCTGGCAGTGTGGCTGGTACAGGTCGCGATGGCCGCATCACCAAAGATGACGCCATCAAAGCCGTGGATGCCAAAACCAGCACTCCTGCGCCCAAAGTAGAGGCACCAGCTGCTACTCCAGCACCGAAACCAAGTGCCCCGGCAGTTGCTTTTTCCCGGGAAGTAGAGCGCAAAAAAATGACGCGGATGCGCCGCACCATCGCCAAACGTTTGGTAAGTGCCAAAAACGAAACGGCGATGCTGACTACCTTCAATGAGGTTGACCTGACCGAATTGATGGCGGTGCGTGAAAAATACCAGGAAAAATTTGTAGCCAAATACGGCATCAAACTGGGCTTCATGTCCTTGTTTGCCAAAGCTTGTGCCAAGGTACTGGTGCAAATGCCCGAAATCAATGCCATGATCGATGGGGAAGAATTTTTGTACCACAACTACGTCGATATCTCCTTCGCGATTTCTACACCAAACGGTTTGGTGGTGCCACCAATCCGCAACGTGGAATCTTTGAGCTTTGCCGAAATTGAAATCGAACTGAAGAACCTGGCTGGGAAAGCACGCAATGGCAGCCTCACCCTCGAAGAAATGAGTGGCGGCACCTTTACCATTACCAACGGTGGAGTATTTGGTTCACTGCTCAGCACACCCATCATCAATGAGCCGCAATCGGCGATCCTGGGCATGCACGGCATCAAAAACCGGCCAGTAGCGGTGGGTGATAAAATTGAGATTCGCCCGATGATGTACCTGGCGCTGTCGTACGACCACCGGGTGATCGACGGCAGTTCTTCGGTGACCTTTTTGGTGAAGGTGAAGGAGTTGCTGGAAGATCCGATTGCGATGTTGTTGGATATCTGATTTAGGTATCACCAAAGCAACATATTTTCACAAAGGAAACACAAAGGGGCACAAAGGACACAAAGTTAGACGTAGACGACGCTTCGCTTTGTGTTCTTTGTGTCCCTTGTTTTTTTCTTTGTGCTAATAAAATGTCGCTTTGGTGTGTTGCTTATTGCCGGGTGTACGTCGAGTAATCCGACGCAAAAGGCTCCAAGCCCGCCTGCCGAAAATCAGACATGATCTGCCCCCGATGGTACGTGGTGTGATTGACCACATGAAATAGAATCTCCTCAATCAGATTCGAAAATTCCCCCCCTTGTGAGTTCAGGTAATGAAATCGTTGACTCAAGTCGCAATCCACAATGATCCTCAGCGAATTTTTGTGGTTGTCTTCCACAATTTGGCGCATGGCGGCTACCGGATGCACCTCAAAAACTTTGAATGGCTCCAATCCCAAAATCCGGGCGTTCCAGATTTGGTGTGCATTGAGCGCGTGGCTGAACAAAGGAATGTCCCGTTCAGGTACTGCTGCCCCATATAATTCGAAATGATCCACCATTTGCAGGTTGTAATGGCGTTGGAAAGTGTAGAGCTTTTCAAATAATGCTTTCATGGATTTAAGCGTGTTTTATCCATATACACCTGACATTAGGGCTTTGTTCCAAACAAAAAAACAGGCTGTTCAAGAATCCTTTCCCGAACAGCCCGATGAAACAATAACCTTATAGCGAAAAGACCAATTACGATTGTTTAACCGGACAAGTAGAAAGTCCAACAATGGAATAAAGTGGGCAAAAACTAATTAAACTCGTCAAGACGAAAATACCACCTAGTGCGACCAAAACGTACCCCAGTACGCCAACGACTGCACCAGAGAAAAACAAATACCCAAATACTGCCGCCAAAATCAGGCGGACAATTTTGTCCACATTGCCCATGTTCTTTTTCATGTTGATAAAGTTTTAAGGTGAATAGAATCTTGTTGTGTTGATTAATGAGGCCATCAAGTTGTCCACCAGTACCAAACTCCACCGATTGACCCTGCCAAAGCCAGGCAAAAGATACAAACCAGGAGTAATTTTGCGGCAGGATGCCAGGTTTTGATGCTCATATGCGCTGTATATGATTCAAAATTAAGGCACTAGCCCTCCCCGTTTGGTGATCAAGATCACCCTGCAAAACATTTTGTCCTACTTCTAGCTGCTTTTGGTAATATTGAGCACATTTCCCACGCAAAATTCCGCTAGCTTACTTATCTTTCTACCATTAATTTTAATTTATGTTGCACAAAATCCGCCTTGTTTCCCTACTCTGGATCGTAAGTATTGCCTTAGCTTTGCCCAGTTGCCAAGGCCAGGTAATCAAAGATGCTGGCCCCGCTTTTTATTATTGGAAAACCACTTTACAGTTCGACACGGCTGATGCCGGACTGGCGGATCAAATGCGTAGCCAACACTTTTACTTGCGCTATTTTGACGTGGATTGGAGTGCGGGCTATGCCAGCGCTGTTCCCACCGGAGTGCTTGAGATCAGGAGTACCCGTGGTTGGGATAAAAAGACCGTAACCCCAACGGTGTACATCACCAATCGGACTTTTACGCAGATCAAGGATAAGGACATTCTGGTACTGGCCTCTAAGGTGGCTCGCAAAATTGTACAAATCAACGAAGAGCTGGAGAGCAGCATATTCAACTATTCCTTTTATGATCGTTTCCCCGAACGCCTGACTTGGGAAGAACGCAGCGACATCGTCGATTCTTTGAAGCGGGACTGGAGCAAAAAAATTGTCGAAATCCAAATCGATTGTGATTGGACGCTCAGCACCCGAGATAAATATTTCAATTTTTTAACAGCGCTACAGGGAAAAGCTCCCGATTTTGCCATTACCAGCACCCTGCGCCTGCACCAATACCGCGACCGCAAAACGATGGGTATTCCGCCCGTAAAAAAAGTGATGCTGATGTGTTACAATACGGGTGATCCTAAAAAAATGGGAGAGTCCAACGCTATTTTGGACGCCAATGTGGTCAAACAATACCTGAAAGGCAAAAAATATCCGCTGGAGATGGAAGTAGCCCTACCTCAGTTCAATTGGGGGGCCTGGTACCGCGCCGGGGTTTTTCAGGGTTTGCTGCGCGACTTATCGCCAAGTACTCCAGGGATGGAAACTTATTTGCATAATGAGCAAGACAATCAATACCGAGTGGCTAAAGACACGGTGCTGCGACAAGATTATCTGCGGGAAGGGGATGTCATTCGGATGGATGGCAGCACGCCGGAACAAATGCAAGAAACGCTAAAATTGCTACAAGTACAACTGAGACGACGAATTTCCCGGGTGGCCTTTTTTGATTGGGAATACAAAAAGATCAAAGAGAATCAAGCTGCATTGAGTGCTTATTTTGAAGCATTGAAAAAAAATTAAAAGCAGGTAAAAACCCGTAGCCATGATGATTCGTTTCGTACCCATTTTTCTTCTCCTCTTCCTGGTGCCTACCATCCGCACCAACGGCTGCGGCACTTATTTCCACCACGAGCAATACCGCATCGCCTGGTTCAATCCCTTGCTGATCAACGATGCTGCACTGCGGGCTTTTCACTACAACACCTATTTTGAGTTTCAGTACCCGGCTGACCCCGAGCAACTGGATTATCGGCGCAACTGTCAGGAGTGGGTGAGCTACCTGGGGCCGGAGGTGAAAGAAGCAGATGTGCTACAAATTTTGTACAAAATTGGGCCCGAGCGATTCCTCAACAGCCTGGATGACAATCAACTAGCCGTTCGTTTCAAAAACAATACCTTCATCCAACAACTCCTCCAGCCCGACCACGCTGAGGCACTGGCTTACCTGACTTTGGCCATGCGTGCCGAGTTTGCCCATTTTTCAAGCACGGATCCCTGGGGGCTAGAAGAGGAAGATTTTGATTTTTTTGAACAAATCACCCCGATCATCCAGGAGGCCAAGCAAAAAGTAAAAAGCATAAATGACCCCTTTCTACAGCGCCGCTATGCCTATCAATTGGTCGTGCAGTACCGCTACGCCGAAAACGCCGATGAGTGCAGCGGCTACTGCGACGAGTATTTTGCCTGGGACAGCAGCCCGAGCATTCTGGTTCCCTGGGCGCAATACCACAAGGCCGAATGCCTGACCACCCAAAGCAATATCGCGGAAGCGAACTACCTCTTGTCGAAGGTGTTTGACCAATGCGAATCCAAAAAACTGCGGGTATTCCAACTTTTTGACCTGGAAAAACTGGACGAGACCTGGCGCTATGCCAAAACTGCGCAAGAAAAAGCCATGCTCCACACCCTGGTTGCGCTGATGACTTCGGGTCGGGCCTTGGATCAAATCCAGCAAGTGATCCAATTGGATCCAGGTTCTCGTTACTTGCCGCAGTTGATCACCCGGGAAATCAACAAACTGGAAGATTGGATGCTGACGCCCCAACTTACCTTTTTTGAAGGAGGAGACCATACTTTTTCATTTGAACAAGATGAGGACCCCGACAATTTTATGCCCGGCGAAAGTGTGGCTTTGTTGGAAAAAGACATTCCTTACCTCCGCAAAAACTTGGCTAAAGACCGCGTTTACCTCAAAGAATTGATCCAGGTGCTGGATGATTGGAGCAAAAACCCAGCTGCAAAAAAGCCGGATTTCGCCCACCTGGCCCAGGCTCAACTGTACTACCTGGATCAGCTACCCGTTCAAGTGGAGGCGCAGCTCAATCAAATCCAAAGTCGTGGGGATGGCCGCATTCAGTTGCAAAAACAACTCATTCAGTTGCTGATCATGCCCCAACAAATGAACATCCTCAGTACTGAAGCCAAAGACGAAATTGCTCGCGGGCTCAACCGGGTGAAGGATTTATTGCCCCAAAGTGATGAAAGCATCCGCCTTTACCCCAAACTCATGCTCTATTTTTCCCGCATGTACCAGCAAAAAAATGATGGGCTTTTTGCGGGACTCTTTTACAATCGCAGCGTCACGATCCCCAAAAACAACTACGAAAGTTGGGACAAATATTATCAAAGAATCAGTTATTTTGAACGTTTTGCCACTTTAGCTGACCTGGACGCATTGATTGCCCTGCACCAAAAAAAGGAACAATCGGCTTTGGAAAAAATGCTTCTGGCCCCACTCGACCCTTGGGAAAAACTGCCTTATTACTATGATGAAGACAATGAGGAATACAAACCGAAGGTCGTCGAATCAGCTCCTTCCTTGGATCAAGCCTATGAACTAAAGGGAACCGTTGCTTTTCGGCAAAATCGCCTCGAAGAAGCTCTGGCTGCTTTCGAGCAACTGCCGGATGATTATTGGGAAAAAAATTACGCCTTTAGTGGCTACCTCAAGCAAGATCCTTTCGCCAGTCCCAAAACATATCCCTGGGAAGGTGAAAGTCTGGAACCTTACAACAAAAAAGTCATCCTGCGGCGTATGCTCGAGCTACAAAAACAAGCCGAGCTACCCGGCCCACAACAAGCCGAGGCTTGCTATTTGTTGGGCAATGCCTATTATAACTTTACTTATTGGGGCAAAAACTGGATGATGTTCGCCTATGGTCAATCCGTGGGAGAATTGTACAATTCACCCTACTCATCCTGGGAGAATTATTCCTTTCAACCCAATTCCAAGACTTACTTCAAGGAGTACTTCCAACTCAGCCGGGCCACGGCCTATTACCACAAAGCCTTCAAAGCCAAACCCACGGAAGACTTGGCGGCACGCATCATCTTTATGTTGGGTACATGCGACAAATATGCGCACCACAACTTTGACCGCCCTTATTGGGAGGAAGATGAAACCAAGCCCTACATTTCCCCAATTTTCAATACCTTTCGCGATCAATTCGGGCATACCGAGGTTTTTCAAGAATGCCTCAATACTTGCCCGGAATTGGCTGATTTCTTTAAAAAATAGGTTGAGGGAAGTTGAGGAAGGTTGAGAAGGTTGAGGCTACCGCAGCGGCCCCGTCACAGAGCGTAGTCGAAGTGATAGGGTCGCTGCGGTAGCCTCAACCTTCCTCAACCACCTCAACCTTCTCAACCTTTTCACGATCGCCTGCAACATGAACCTTTTTCGACTCAGCACAAGTACGCTGCTGCTACTTGGAACCCTTTCGCTTTTTTCCCAAAAGAAAAACGCCAACTTTGAATACCACATCCACCGCGCCGAGAGCCCGCTCAAAATAGATGGCAGCGGCGACGACCCCGCCTGGAGCAAAGCGGAAATGGTGTCTGATTTTTACATGGTACTCCCCATGGATACCAGCATGGCCAAGGTACGCACGGAGGTGCGCATGTTGTACGACAACCAAAATATGTACCTCCTGGCCGTTTGTTACGAAAAATTGGATGGGCCCTATATGGTCGAATCCTTGCGCCGCGATTTCAATTTTGGCCGCAACGACAATTTTCTGCTCTTCATGGATCCCTTTGACGACCTCACCAACGGTTTCACTTTTGGCTCCAACGCCGAAGGTGCGCAATGGGATGGTTTGTTGTTTGAAGGCGGCAGTGCCAACCTGAGCTGGGACAACAAATGGACTTCGGAAGTAAAAGCCGAAGAAGACAAATGGACCTTTGAAATGGCGGTGCCTTTCAAAACCCTGCGCTACAAAAGTGGGATCAGCCGCTGGGGTATAAATTTCAGTCGCCTGGACCTCAAAACCACTGAAAAATCATCCTGGACACCTGTACCACGCCAGTTTCCTACTGCCTCTTTGGCCTATACGGGCACTTTGGTTTGGGACGAACCACCACCGCCTGCTGGCGCCAACTTTTCGGTCATTCCCTATGCCCTGGCCAATACTTCCAAGGATTACACCAAGTCTGGCCCAGGCAAAACCACTGGAGATGTGGGCGTAGACGCCAAAATCGCCATCACTTCCGCCTTGAACCTCGACTTGACGGTCAACCCGGATTTTTCACAAGTGGAAGTGGACCGTCAGCAGACCAACCTCGATCGTTTTGAATTGTTTTTCCCTGAGCGTCGTCAATTCTTTTTAGAAAACGGTGACTTGTTTACCAACGTGGGCTACGCCAATATTCGCCCATTTTTCTCTCGCCGCATCGGTTTGAATACCCCCATCCAATACGGTGCCCGTTTGAGTGGAAAATTGGATAAAAACTGGCGCATCGGCCTGATGGACATGCAAACCAATGACGATGGACAAGGCACTCCGCGTCAAAACTTTGCCGTTTTGGCCCTCCAACGCCAGATTTTTGCCCGTTCCAACATCACGGCATTGGCCATTAACAAAGAAACCCTGGATTTTGAAACGGTAACCGATCCTACTAAAATCCGCAAGTACAACCGCAATCTGGGTTTTGAATACAATTTACTCTCTGCCAACAACATCTGGAAAGGCAAGCTGATGTACCTCAAATCCTTTTCGCCCGGCGTCAACAGCAAGGACCAAGTAATGGCCGCTAACCTACAATACAATGCCCGCCGTTGGACTTACAGTTTTCAATACGAAAACGTGGGCAAAGATTACCGCGCCGAGGTAGGCTACGTTCCCCGTACGGGTTACCAATACCTCAATGCGCAGGCCGGATATTTGTTTTTCCCAAAATCCAAACTGCTGATCAACCACGGTCCGCAGCTGATGTACAACCAGTACCTCAATCCCAGCGGGCAACAAACGGAATTTACCCACGTATTCATGTATCGCTTCAGCTTCCAGAACCGCCGGGAACTGGTGGTGTGGACGGCGCGAGATTATGTCAAATTGCTGGCTCCGTTTGATCCAACTAATTTTGCAGGCTATACTTTGGCCACAGGTACCGAGCACCACTGGGGTTCCTTTGGGGGTGATTTTACTTCCAAGCCGCAAAGTGTGTTTACATACTCCGCTTCCTGGCGTTATGGGGGCTACTATGGGGATGGTCGCCGTCTGCGCTTGGGTGGAGAACTGGGTTACCGCCTGCAACCCATCGCGGCGATTACCATGAGTTTTAATTACAACCACATTGCGTTTGATGATGCGACGGTATTGCCTGAACAATTGAAAAATTCCGATTGGGATTTCTGGTTGCTCGGCCCCCGCATCGACCTCACGCTGACCAATAAGTTATTCTTTACCAACTTCATCCAATTCAACAATCAGAATAAAAACGTCAACCTCAACCTGCGAGTGCAGTGGCGCTACAGTCCAGCTTCCGACTTTTTCATCGTGTATACGGATAATTATTATTCGGAGCATTTGCGGATTCGGAATCGGGCGCTGGTGGCTAAGCTGACATATTGGTGGAATGGGTGAGCGTTCGGGCAGCCCTCAAGGCAGTCCTACCTGGCTGCCCCCCTAAATTAATCTAACCTGAGTTATGAATTAATTTATTTTTCACCGCAGAGTTTCGCAGAGTACACACAGAGTTTCTCGGAGTTTTTAGTTTCGGAAGTTTTGCCACCTTGGGTGGCTGGAGGTCGGGTACGTTTAAAATTTGATTGTTTTGCATAGGGGGTCATTTATTGCACCTCTGTGTAATCTTTGCCACCGAAGATGGCCTAAACTCTGAGAAACTCTGTGTGTACTCTGCGAAACTCTGCGGTGAAAATATGTTTGGGGTGTGAAGTGCCCAAAAAGCATAGATATTTCCAAATATCACCCCCATATTTGGAAATAAGTCCTCAAAAAAGGTAGATAATTCCAAATATAGCCCCCAACTCCTCCTACTCCGCCAATTCATTCAAAGATTTCCCCTTCACCACCACATCCTGCAAGACCGCTTCGCCGTGGTACACTTTTACTAAAGCATAGCCCTCCCCTGCCTCGCGGTAAATCTTTTCTGCTTCTGGGGCCTTACTTTCCTCCATAAAAAACTTGCTGAAGGGATAATAGACCGTGATTTGATTGTCATAAATGTAAGTGATTCTAGCTTTGACAAAAAGCTCGTTCGCAGCAGGTCGCACAGCACTCAAGCTCTTGATGCGTGCAAAACCCTGGTCATCCCGATCCAGGAAGACAAAGACCGGGTCATTACGCTTCCATTTAGTTGCCGACTTTTCCTCAAATTGATTAGCCGCATAATTAAGCGCCACATACCTCCCCCGAAAAGGATCAGCGGGATCCACCGGGCGGGTTTCAAATTTGAGTTCGGTGCCCATCCACAAGACTTTATTGCTGTCGAAGACCAGTTTGCCGGGAAAGGCCAATTGAAGCAGTGCCAGCAGCACAAACAATCCAAAACGCAGTTGAGTAGTCATACTTTTTTCTTTTTGATCAGCCAATAATTGCCCAGGAAGAAGCCAACACCCACGATGATGAACAAGATTCCCCGCACCACAAAGTCAATTTTGAGGTCGAAAAAACGGCAAATCAACAGGCCAGTCAAGGTCAGTAAGCCAATGTTGAGGGTGGTGATGGAGTTGGTCCGGCTGCCCTCCAGTACGGTAGCAATGCCAATGCCAAGCAGCAACAAATTGGTCAGCACTGCACTGATCAAAGGATACCCCATTGCAATAAAAAAGAGGAGCGCGAAAACAAAGGGCAACAAATTGAAGGCGCTCAAAACCCTGACCTTGGTTCGAAAGTGTAGCCAAAGCAACAAGGCAATATTCAGTACGGTGAGCAACAAAAACAGGTGAAACTCTTGTGCATTCACCCAAGCTTCCGATTCGGAACGGTAGTGCAATTCCCCCCAGGAACTCAAAAAGCTGAACCACATCAATAACCCCAAAGGCCCCAATTTCCCCGCAAGCTGATACCCTGAAATGTGGCTCACCGGATTCCAGTGTTTGATCCAGGTGCCCACCAGGTGCAACAAACCAAACAAACTGAAATAAGCCAAAAACATCCAGGAAGATTGCTGGTGCGCTTCCGTGCCCAATACCACCACCAGCGACATAGGCACCAGGAAATGATGAAAATTGGCAAAATTGCTGGCCGCTGCTCGTTTGCTCAAGTGATAATAATAAGGCAAAGCCGCTAGCACAAACAACCAATACCAGGGACTCGCCGTTTTTCCCCATTCAAAATACCCTGCCTGGCACCCGTAGTACGTAATGCCACACCAGAGCAATAAGGAAGCCATCGAGGAACGTAACAGGTACATCAGCGGCAAGCTCAACAAAGTCCACCAAAACAGGAAGGAACTTAAATCACCCAACAAATGATAAATCTGGCTCACCAGGGAAATACAGGCACCGAGGGCAAAGATCATAAACACGGCGCTGGCTTCTTGCCAAACCACGTTACCGGGCTTGCGCAAAATGGTAAACCCGGCAAACAATTGTCCGACCAGCAGTGGCAAAAAAGCAATGATGGTTTTGGTGAGTTGGTTGAAATCATCCCAATTGTGCGCCACAATCAGGATGATGCCCAGGCCCGTCAGCAAGGCCCCCAGGATACCGAATGCAATCAGAATCCAGTTGGGTCGCGATTCTCCCTTTTTTTCGAAATATGCCTCAATGGCATCGGCGGTTTCAGCGTTGATAATTCCGGCTTCGATGAGCTCGGGCAGTGCGGAGATAAGGTGTTTAGGCATGATAGGGTTTGTAGGTTAAAAGATAACATGAATCATCCCGAATTTTCAAAATAATTCCAAGGCGACATAATTTTCACAAAGAAAGCACCAAGAAACGCAAAGGACACAAAGTTAGACGTAGACAGCGCTTCGCTTTGTGTCCTTTGTGTCCTCTTTTTTTCCTTTGTGATAAAAAAAATCGCTTTTGTAGTGTTTTAAGAAATTCGGGATGACTCATGTTGCTCACCAACCAATTCCATAATCCTCCCCGTGATTGCTCGATCCGCCCCAAAAACTGCCGTGTTTCCAGTCAAAGAAAATGGCATTAATAGGGCCGGAGGTGCGGGCTTCAAAACTCATTTTATAACCCATTTCCTGCAGCGCTTTGCGGGTCCAGGGAGGTGTACTTTCGTTCAGCAGGATTTCACCTGGCTTGGTATCGTGGTTGTCGAAGGAACTGCGCATTTGGAAGCTGTTGATGTTGGGGGCTTCACAGGCTTCCTGTACGTTCATGCCAAACTCTACCACATTAAGGAAAAATTGCAGGAGGTTTTGGTCTTGGGAGTCGCCCCCTTGAACGGCAAAGGACAAAAATGGCTTGCCCTCTTTCATGGCCAGGCTGGGCGTGAGCGTTACCCGGGGACGTTTGCCGGGTTCTACCACGTTAAACGGATTTTCAGCGGGATCTAGTACGAAGGCTTGCATCCGTTGGCTCATCCCCACGCCTGTTTTACCTGCAATCACGGCGGGCAACCAACCGCCGCTGGGCGTTACAGAAACCACCCAACCTTCTTTATCGGCAGCCTGAATAGAGGTCGTTCCAGCGTAAAAGCCAGCCAGATAATTCGGATCATTCAGCGCACTGCCGCGAGGATTTTCGACTGCGGAAGTCGCCGGGCTGGCGCTCCATTTTTCCAATACGGGCAGGAATGGATTGGTTTTGCCTTCAAAAGGATAGGGATCTCCCGGCTTCACTTTGGGGTCGTTTTTCTCCAAATTCATCAACTTGAAGCGCTGTCTGGCGTATTCTTTGGACAACAAACCTTTGATCGGTTCTTCTGGGCCCGTGTAGGGGTCGCCGTAGTAAAAATCGCGGTCGGCAAAGGCCATGTTCATCGCCTGATACACCGTGTGGATGTACTTAGCGGTGTTGAAGCCCATACTTTTGAGGTCGAAATTTTCGAGGATGTTGAGGGCTTGTTGCATGGCCGGGCCCTGGGTCCATTGGCTTAGTTTGTATACCTGGATGCCCCGGTAATCAACTACTGTAGGTTCTTCGACGAGTACTTTCCATTTCGCCAAATCCTGGGTAGTAATCAAACCACCTTGCTCCTGGCAGCCGCGTACAAATTCCTGGGCAATGTCGCCTTTGTAAAAACGTTCGTTGGCAGCGTAAATGGCTTCTTTGCGGGATTTGCCTGCTTTGAGGGTGGCTTGTTCGGTGTCGACCAATTTTTGCAGGGTTGCCAACAAATCGGTTTGTTTAAAAATTTCGCCAGGGTGGGGCGCTTCCCGTGCTTCACCCAAATGGGGCAGAAAAACCTTTTTGGAATAAGGCCAATCCTTCAGTTTGTTTTTGTTGCGCTCCATCATATCCGCCGTTTGTTTCTCGATGGGATATCCTTCGGCGAGTTGCATGGCGGGGGCGAACACTTCCTTGAGGCTCATGGTGCCGTATTCGGCCAACATGGTCATCAGTCCGCCGGGAGTGCCGGGGGTCACTGCGGCCAGGGGGCCATCTCCGGGTGGGTATTTCAGCCCTTTATTTTTGAAAAAATCGGCGGTTGCACCCGTTGGCGCTACGCCAAGGGCATTGATGGCAATGACTTTTTTGGTTTTGGGATTGTAGATCAAAGCCTGGGTTTCACCACCCCAGCTCAACACATCCCACATCGTGCAGGTGGCGGCCAACATGGCGCAGGTAGCGTCAATGGCGTTACCTCCTTTTTGGAAAATCATCGAACCCGCCGTTGCAGCCAGCGGTTTGCCCGTAATGGCCATCCAGTGGCGACCGTGGAGAACGGGTTTTTGGGTAGGTTGAGCGTGGAGGCTCAGGGCAATAACCAAAAATAAAAAGCCTAATGTCAATTTGGTTCTCATGGTCTTTGTGCTAATGTTTGATCTAATCAAGGTCGGAAGATTCCCTGGATTTTCCAATAAAGTAGAACAGACCTTTACGATTATTTCCACAAAAGTCTATTTTAGCCTTCGCAGTCCATAAACCTACACCAAGATGAAAATCCAGTATTGTATCCTCTGTGCTTTGTTCCTTTCCCTGAGTGTGGCTCCTACCCTATCCGCCCAACGCACCTATTGCAACCCCATCAACATCGATTACGGCTATACACCCATCCCCAATTTTTCGGAATGGGGCCGCCACCGGGCTACTGCCGATCCGGTCATCGTCAACTACAAAGGCGATTATTACCTCTTTTCTACCAATCAATGGGGATATTGGTGGAGCAGCGACCTGCTCAAATGGAACTTTGTAGCCCGCCATTTTCTGCGCCCTGAACACAAGGTTTACGACGATTTGTGCGCCCCGGCGGTAGGCATCATTGGCGATACCATGCTGGTGTTTGGTTCCACCTATGGTCGCGATTTTCCCATCTGGATGAGCACCGACCCCAAAAACAACAAGTGGACCGAAGCAGTTCACAAATTTGACATTGGCGGTTGGGATCCCGCTTTTTTCACCGACGACGACGGACGCCTGTACATGTACAATGGTTCCAGCAACGCGTTCCCCTTAAAAGGTGTGGAACTGGATCGCAAAAACTTACAACCACTCGGCACCCGCACCGAACTTTTTGTGCTCCGCCCCGAGCGCTTCGGCTGGCAACGTTTTGGTGAACACATGGACAACACCTTTCTCAATCCCTTCATGGAAGGTGCCCACGTGACCAAACACAATGGCAAATATTACCTACAATACGGCGCACCAGGCACCGAATTCAGCGGCTACGCCGATGGGGTGGCCGTTTCCCGCACGCCCCTCACCGACAATTGGGTACACCAAAGTGATCCCCTTTCCTTCAAACCTGGTGGTTTCGCGCGTGGTGCCGGACATGGAGCCACTTTTCAGGACAATTGGCAAAATTACTGGCATGTATCGACCGTCGTGGTAGCGGTGAAAAACAATTTCGAGCGCCGCATTGGCATTTGGCCCGCGGGATTTGACAAGGACGATGTGATGTATTGCAATACGGCTTTTGGGGATTATCCACATTACATTCCAGCCGGAAAAGCCGATCACCTTCAGAGTCGCTTCACGGGCTGGATGCTGCTCAATTACCAAAAGCCGGTGCGGGTGTCGTCTACGCTGGGGACTCATTCGGCCAACTTTGCAGTGGATGAAAGCATCAAAACCTACTGGTCGGCGGCCAGCGATGCGGCGGGGGAATGGCTGGAAAGTGATTTGGGCGAAGTTTCTACCATCCGCGCCATTCAAATCAACTACGCCGATCAGGATGCGCAATACCTGGGCAAAAGCAGTAACGTGGCGCACCAGTACATCCTCTACTACTCCAAAGACGGCAAAAAATGGGAAGTCCTGGCCGATAAAAGCCAGAATCAAACGGATGTACCCCACGAATACCTCGAACTGACCCAACCCGTGGAAGCGCGTTATGTAAAAATTGAAAACCGCAAAGTGCCGAGCGGCAAATTTGCCCTGAGTGGCCTGCGCATTTTTGGCAAAGGTAAAGGTAGTGTTGCGCCCGCCCCCAAACAATTCTTCGTGCTCCGCACCGAACTGGACAAACGCTCCGCCTGGATCAAGTGGTCACCCGTCGACAACGCTTATGCCTACAACATCTATTACGGCACTGCGCCAGATAAACTGTACAATTGCATCATGGTCCACGATGCAAACGAGTATTGGTTCAAAGGGATGGACAACCAGAAGGCGTATTATTTTAGTGTTGAAAGTGTGAATGAGAATGGGGTGTCGGAACGGTCGGCGGTGAGTAAGGTGGAGTAGGGTTTTAAAGACGGAGAACCTACCAACATCGGCAGTATGTGTAAAATTTGCACATACTGCCGATGTTCTATTGAGCTTCAGCGCTCGATTGCCACTTTAAATGTTGCAGCACTTTGCCCATCTTCCAGCACCCCAAACACCACGCCCACAGCTATTTCCGGCAAAACCACTTGTATCTCCTGCGTATTGAGCTCCCTAACTGAAGCCTGAATACGCCTCCCCAACACATCATACAACACCAATCTCGGCTTGTTCAATCCATGCTGAATGCGGAAACTTCCATCGTAACTGGGATTGGGAAATACCTGCACTTCCAATGACTCCAACTGCTGATCTCTGGTACTCGTGGTTTTGGCAAATACACATTCCTGCAAAGCCTTGTACTTGGGTGCCTGGGTATGACTCATGTACTCCTTCATGCCCCAACTGCCCCACTTGGAAGGCAAGCCGTGGGAGGAGAAAAAGCTGAATAAATCGCCTTTGGTGGTATTGTACCAATATTGGGTGTATTCGCAGTAGAGGCTTTGTAATTCAGGGTCGCGATTGGCGGCGATCAACTTTGCGGTCAAAGCATCATTGTCGACTTGCGGCCAGGTGGCTACAATATGTGACCCACCTTCGTAGGCCATCAACTTAACCTTGTAGCGATCGGCCACGGCTTTTTGGGCATCCATCCAGGCGAAGGTTTCAGGTAGAGAGACACGGATGCGCCGCACAATTTCGGTGATGCTGATGCTGCCCACCTCATTGTTGCGCCCAATTTGATCCCCTACCGCCCCACCAAAATAAGGCGCAATGGCCATGGCATCGGCCTTGACCTGTTTAGGGTTGTACAAGGGGTCATTAAAATAGGTCATGATTTCATTGCTCACCCAGTCGTTGGCGGCCCAGCAAGGTACTACTTTGACTAGGCGGGTACCGGGCCCAAAGACAGTTTCAAAGCTGTAAAAAACATCCGCCGAACGTTTGGCGGTGTATTTCCAGGCACGGGCCCAGGGTTCACCCGTGTAACCCAGCGTTTGGCCGATGTTGCCTGCGTAACCATGTTGGGCGAATTGTCCGTTCCAGACCTCGTTGCTGTATTCCAGGTATATTTTCAGGTTAGGGTTCAATTTTTCTTTCAGCAAAGCGGCCAGTTGCTTGATGTAATCGTCAGTAGCTTGATGCGGAATGTTGATCCAGGCGTCTTTTTGAGCAGTGTTGCACAATTCAATGATGTATTCCCAGGCGACGCCGCTGTTTTTGGTTTGGGTGTAATGCGTCGGGAGGCTGCGCTCGCTCCAGGTCTTGACAGGTGAGTCATTGGTGCGCAGCCAATCCATAAAACGAATGGACTGAAAATCTTTGACAAAATTGAGGAACTCCGTGGTAAAAGTTTGATTTTGATAGGTATTGACGTACTGCGGAAAAATGAATTTCACATTCCGAATCGGGTTACTGGCCAAAGAGCGTTCGATTTCCAACACCACCCCACCATTGTTGGCATTCACCGTGACCAAAGTATCCACCGGGCATTGAAAAGTGCCGGAGGTGGCACCCCATAAACGCACTTGCCCACTGCCCTGAACGATCAAACGGTACCTTCCGCTGGGGTAATGCCCTTGAATGTCCCATAGCATCAAGGCCCGCACAGCCTGAGGTGGCTGCACACCATTAGAATAGG
The DNA here is from genome assembly GCF_041740695.1 of Haliscomenobacter sp. Taxonomy (GTDB): domain Bacteria; phylum Bacteroidota; class Bacteroidia; order Chitinophagales; family Saprospiraceae; genus Haliscomenobacter. The sequence goes on from NZ_JBGSLK010000048.1 coordinate 37,121, forward strand.
GAATTTGTAGCGGAAAACCATTGGCTTGCAGCGGGATGGAAACGCCGCTGTCCCAGGGTGCCCCATCGCGGGCTTCGTGTACGGTCCATTCCCGGCTTTGTTTGAAGGCGTCGGTGAAGACGAGTTCGGTGGAGTAGTCGACTACGCCAGAGAGGTTGATGCCGGCGGGCTTGGGGGCTTGGGCGAGGAGGGCCGTGCAAAAGCAACTGAAAAGGATGCTGAGGAATTTGCTCATGTATTTTTGGGTAATGGTTGTGGGCAAAAATGGGCAATAAGTTTGAGGTATACAGCAAGAATTAAGGGTTTTTATTGTTTAAACCCCCTCAAATCATTGCTTCACCAGCCGCACACTCCCGTACCTAGAGCGAAGCACATAAAGACCCGGTTCAAATCTGCTCACATCCAGCATTTTGTCCTTGCCACGGTATACAACCTGCCCCAAAGCGTTGTACAAGTGGTAGGTTTCGCCAGCAGGCAATCCACGCAGCTCGACTTGATCGCTCGCTGGATTGGGCCAAATTTCCAAGGGGACTGCACCCACTTGGGCCGAATTCACTGCCACTGTCGTTTGATTGAGGCAATTTTTGGGGTAATTTTTCACCGTTTCCCAGGCGATGCTTTGCATTTTGGCGGCCAAAGCGGGTGATGGTGCCTTAAAATTTCCGCCCCACCACACCTGAAGTTGGTGCCCCAAACCTTCCGGGCTTTTGCGGTGAATTGCCGCGTAATGTACACAGGCAACGAAATATTTCCCCACGTCATTCAAATGGATGCGGTCGCTGAACAAGTCTTCAATTTTGCCAATTCCTGGCAAAGCACCGCTGGGAATCAGATCGTGCAAACGAGCCAAACCCTGTGCCGCCGGGATCATACAAACGGGCTTGCGGGGTTTGTATTTGTTGTTCAAGTAACTCACTACACTTTCCCACATGGGCAGGTCATCGCTGAGGCGTTGCCGCCATTTTGATGCATTTACATCGTAGTCACAGCCAGTAGGTGTGCCACTGTCCAGGCAATGCCAATCCTCGTACAAATACACCTGAATGTTGGGATTGGAACGGGTAGCGTACACATAAAAGCTATCGGCATACTGGTAGGTCTCATCAATGATTCGTTGGTACCTGGGCACGCTTTCGGTCAGTACCAGTACATCAAATTTGCCGGTGGACAACCCAAACGAGCTGTCATAAAAGCCGTAATAATGCGGAGGAATGGGGGTGTAATCCCTGGCCGTTTTGCGTTGCCACTGCCAGCGCAAAGGTGCCCCGGGAATACCCTGATAAGTCCAGTTGAAGCTGCCGGACTTAGCCTGATTGGACAAGGAAGCGACCATATCCGGAATTTGATCGGACAAGCTGTGCCCAATGTAAAAAGCATTGATTTTGTCTTGGGCAAAAAGGCAAGTGCTGATCCCATAAAGTGCCAGTACGAGTTGAGTTTTGTGTGGATTCATTGGTTGAAGGTTCTTTCGGTTTAGGCATGCTCTTAGATTCCAACAATCCCATGAGTGAGATGTTCATCATCCAGTCTTGTGCTCGAAAACGGCTCATTGAGGTGCGGATGGCTCTTGAAGGCATTTAGTTGGGCATTTTCCAGCATGGCATTGGCCATTTACGTTTTTTCGTACGAATAAATGGGTTGGGATACACTTTTTCATGAGGAAAAAATGGGGATTGGTACACTTTTCATGAGGAAAGAGGAATATGAAGCGTTCCGTTTTGGTGTTCATCACTTGAATCACAGGCTTACGACCAGCGGCAGAGCCGCACAACGTCACTAGGCGCCATGTGCGAATGTTGAATAAAGGTGCAGCATACCTTTGACCTACCATTTTACCTTTTCCCTAATGACGTTTCGCGGCTCTGCCGCTGGTCGTTCCCTTAGGTTCAGTTGCTTTATTCAGGATTGAGTAGGGTGGGGTAAAAGAACAAACTGCAGCTCACCACTTTGATTCTTGCCCAAAACACTTTAAATTGCCCTACGAACAATTACAACATGCAAGCAAGGCTTTTTCAGGAGAATGACTTTTGGGAAACTTATTTGTAAATTTGAATCATGAGCAAGAATTTTGAAAACGTACTTGAGCAGGTTCAGCATCTGACTAGGTCGGAACAATTGGCTCTGATTGCATCCATCGCCCAGATAATCGGCGAGCATGAATCAGATACTTTTCCTGAGTACGTCATTCAGGAAAACCGCCGCCGCTTGGCCGCGTATGATGTTGGAGAAACCCAAGGTATTCCTTATCAGGATGCGCTGGCTTACGTTCGCGAGAAGATAAGCGAAGCTAGATGAGCTACAACCTAGTCGTTCTTCCAGAAGCACGAGAAGACATTCTTAGTTGTGCTTTGTGGTACTTGGAGAACAATGACTCATCCGGCAATCTCACCGATGCCTTTCTCGATGCGGTTGAGCAAACCCTTGAACGACTAAAGCTTAGTCCAGAATATTATTCTATACGCCACGATGATGTTCGTGGGATTCATGTCTGGCGCAAGGTGCCGAAAGGCCAACCTCGGCGCTTTCCGCATATTATTTTTTATAGATTCCAGGACCCAGAGATTCTGGTGATTCAGGTTTTTCCAATGAAGGATGATCCAGAGAAGTTGAGGTAAAATGCAGAGCTTTTTTATGCCTTTTGAGGCACAATCATATGGCAGGTTTCATTTCACCTGTGCTACTACTTGCCTGCATCCTTGAACGAGATGGTGGCTAATTGTGCTTGCCTGTACCAGCTGCGCTTTTAGTGTTGATGCGCATCATGTGGGCTAGCGGGTCTTCTCCTCCCCTTTATTAATTTCATTCATCTATTCTAAAATCTTCTTCTTTAACCTCAATGTTCATAAACTGTGGTTCATATCCTTCAGGAAACTGAATTGCACTTCCAAAACATGTAAGACAAGGCAACAAATCTGTTTCAAAATATAATTTTAATTCATGCGCTCCTAAATCTAACTCTGCCCCACAATTCTCACATTTTGCCTTTTTTCCAATCTCTGAAATTTTTTCATCTAGCCCAGTAAATTTTTCATGCTCATTCATCCAATAAAGTAGCTTTAACATGGCCTTAGTCTCTCGATATTTTTTTATTTTTTCATCGCCTTCTACTAGTGAAAATAGTATTTCATCAACTACCAAAAGTGTGTAAACCATCAAAAATGGCAAGAAAAAATAAATATGCTCCCATTGTTTTTCGATGTTTTCTTTCGAAGAGAAAATAAAATTTAGGTTTTTATCCTCTGTTCTATAATTTTTATCCGTTGTAACTATGTGAAGCGCTAGATTTGATAGAGGGTCAAAACTATTAGAATTAGTTTTATCAAACCTAAGTCCATGAATAATTTCTTTATTTAACAAAGCTTTATTTCCCAATTTAAAAAGGACTTTTTCGATTAACGCCTCTTTATAATCAACAGATCTTTTACTTGGGTCATAATTTTTCGGGTTTCCATCTATAAAATAGTCCCTTGTAAATGCAGATGGGTCTACCAAGATCATTTCAAGTAATGTTAAATTATCCTTTAACGGTTTCCTGAAATTCGCATATGCAATATGGGTTTTTCCCCTCAAAGAACAACTTAATCCCTCATAAAGAAAACTTAGTAAATCTCCCGTGATAGATATTAGAAGTCTTTTGGACAAGATATTTTCTAAAAGATCAAGCCTATTATTTTCAACAAGCCAATCCAATATATTAATATCACCGCTAGTCAATTCAGGTGTTTGCTCAAGGTTTTCGTCTTTAAACGACAATTCAAATTTAAATAACTCTTTAAAAGAGTCTTTTGTATGAATCTCTGAAATCATATCATGTATCTGCACACAAAAGTTGTGAGCGATATGAAATTTCTCCGGAAGAACTGTTTTTGTTTCTTTTTCGATGTAAATCATAAGAGTTTAAATTTTGATTAAGATGTTATCAACATAAGTATCTTATTGAGAGTTCCATAATTATCGTTTTTTTAGTCTAACTCCTTTCACCCCCCATCATCCAATTCCTCCGCCACCACCCTCTCAATCCGATCCACGCCCCCTTCCCGTTTCACAAAATTGCACCAGGCGCAATTAGGTTTCCCGCAGCCCTCATAAAACTCCTGCTTCCTGATTTTCGTATAGGCTTCCCGGATCATTTGCCGCATAAAGGCCGTATCATCCGCCGTGTAGCTCAGTTGCACCACTGGAAAGTGTCCATCCGGCGTGGGGTCCAGGTAAGCGATTTCGCCGAAGGTGACTCGGCGGGAAGAGCGGTCGAAGTGTTCAAAAAGCAGTTTGTAAAAGAGCAATTGCCGCCAGTAGCTGCCGCCGTAGGGATTGGTATCGCTGGGGCGGCGCAGTTTGCTGGTATCGTGGCTGCCCGTTTTGTAGTCGATGATGCCCACGCGGAGCTGGTCGTAGTATTCAATTTTGTCGATGGTGCCCGTGAGTGGTACGCCGTCGACCTCCACCTGGCGGATGGTATATTCCACCTTCACTCGTTTGTGCCAGCGGCCATAGTAATAGTTGTAGTAGCGGCTCAGTTGGCGTTTGCCCAGTTCCAGGCGGCGCTCGAAGGAGGCGTTGGAGAGTTGTTGGCGTTGGCGGTTCAGTTCCTGTTCGAAGAAGTAGAGCAGTTCTTTTTCTGAAGGGAAGAGCCGTTGCGGGGAGGCCAACATGCGCAAAAACAAACGTTGTAAAGTATTGTGGACCGCAGTGCCATAAGCCGTGGCCTCATTGTGCAAGCCCGGCACCTTCAGAATGTACTCGTAATAAAAAGCCAGGGGGCAATTCAAAAAAGTATTCAAGGCCGAGATGCTCATGCGGAAATTGCGCAGCAGCGCCTCCACCATGCCCCGATCCTGCGGAGCGATACTCGGCTTTTCCTGTTCCTGCAAACGCAGCAATTGAGTGCCGAGGATGTCGGCAGCGGGCAGTACCTTTTGTTCCAAACTCAGCGCCTCGGTACTCAACAACTCGTCGATGTACAAGGCGCGTTGCAATTCTTTCTCGGTATCGTCCTGCCGGGCGTAAGACAGGTGTAGAAAACTTTCGGCCCGCGTCATCGCCACATAAAACAAGCGGCGGCGCGCCTCAGTAGCATCCTCCTCCCCCGAATACGTCAACGTTTCCGGCAGGGAAAAACGATAACTGTTGCGCCCATTGGAAGGCTCCCAATAATCCTTGACACAATCCAGCATAAACACCGCCTTGAACTCCAAACCCTTCGCCCCGTGCGCCGTCAAGAGTTGTACGCCCACCTGATCGTCGCTCAGGCGGCTCAGGGCCAGGGGCAGGCGATTGGCCTCCATGCGGTGCAGGTTGTGCAGCAGCTCGCCCAGGCTGTAGTGCGGATGGCGCTGGCATTCTTCCCGCACGTATTGGAAGAAGGTGTGGAGCACCTGGATTTGCCAGGCGTGGTTGGGTTGCGCCAGGATGAATTGCAAAAAGCCCGAGCGGTTCAGCAATTTTTCCAATAAAACGGGCAAGGGTTCATTCAAACTATCGCTGATGAGTTCCTCCAGCAAAATGGCGAAGTTGCTCAGGGTATTGGCATGTTCCAGATTCAGTTCCGAGAGGGCGGCGTGATCCAGCAGCAGTTCGCGCCAGGGTGGGCGAGCGTCGGTGGCAAAGCGCGACAAGTGGGTACTCAGGCGCGCCAGTTCCACGGGTGGAATGCCCAAAAACTGCGCGTGCAGGATTTGAAACAACTTCTGCTCCCCCGAATGTGGCTGCAAGGTTTCGTGGTGCAGGTAGTCCAACAAGTTGCGCAGCCGTTGGATCAGCGGCAGTTCCAGAATGTTGACATCTCGTCGGGTGAGGTAAGGGATGCCTTTTTTTTCCAACAAACCCAGCAAATTGCGCACCTGCCGATGTTGGGCGTAGATCACCGCGATTTCCTGGAGCGGAATGCCACTTTTTTGCAACTGTTCAATCTGCCGTACAATGTCACTTTCTTCACTGATGCGGTTGGGGTATTCAACGATGTGGGGTTGGTTTTGCCCTTTGGCGGCTGCCGCTTTGAGGTTTTTGTTCAAACCCAGCGCCTGTAATTGCTGGATAACCCGCAGTTGATTGTGCTGGATGAGTTGCCCGGCGCTGTCCAAAAAGGGCTGTACGGAACGGTAGTTGTCGCTCAGTACTACGGTGTGCAAGTCCTTTTCGTAGCGGGTATAAAAGTCAGTGAGGTTTTTGAGGCGGGCACCTTGAAACTCAAAAATCGACTGGTCGTCGTCGCCCACCAAAAACACGTTGGGGGTCTCCCAGTAGTTGATCAGTTGCAGCAAGATTTCGTTTTGGGAGCCGTTGGTGTCCTGGTACTCGTCGACCAACACGTAGAGGTAACGCTCCTGATAGCTGCGCAGGAGGTAGTCGTGGGTTTCGAAGGCGCGGAGCACCCAAAGGATCATGTCCTGGTAATCGTAGCGGCGGGCGGCTTGTTTGGCGGCTTCGTAGCGTGGGTAGAGCTCGGCGGCGGCGCGCAGGCGTTGCATGCGGATTTGCTCTTCCTTGATTTTGGCTTCCTTTAGGTCGCCTTTTTGTTGAGCGCCTTGCTTGCGCTGGTAGCGGTATTCGGGGCGCTCGGGCAGACTGGCCAGCCAGGTGTCAATTTGCTGGATGACGTACTCCGCCGTCCAATCTTCCATTTTGCAACGCTGAAAAAAATCCTGCAGGTGGGTTTCGTAGAAGTAGATGTCGCTTTGGCCGCGTTTGAGCGGGTGCTCTACGTCCAGTTGGTCGAGCAGGCTGCGGATGAGGTCCACCTTTTCCAAATCCCCCAATGGTTCCAAATCCTGGCGACCAAATAGTTCGAGATTATCTTGAATAACCGCGTTGCAAAAGGAGTGGAAGGTGTAAATGTGTACCCGGTGCCCATCCGGCCCGATGAGTTGCAACAAACGTTCGCGCATGGCGGTCACCCCGGCATCGGTAAAGGTGAGGCAAAGGATGTTTTGGGCTTGGGTATCGGTTTCGATCAGGATTTTACCGATTCGCGAGGCTAAAATATGTGTCTTCCCCGTACCCGGCCCCGCAATCACCATCACCGGCCCTTCAATCTGCTCAACGGCGGAACGCTGGGCAGGATTGAGTTTTTCTAACTCGCGAAGGAAAGACTCGGTGTACTGCATGGAGTGAAAAGTGAAAAGCATGGAGGGAGGCCTGCATTTCGGGTGGTAAGTTAAGGATTTTGAGGAAATTTGGAGATCGCTCTATGGCTGTACTTGACAAACGCATTAAAGCACATTCAAAAACAAAAAATTAATGCCATTCTAATAGGTCTAATGTGAAAATTTAGCCCACTAAGGTGTTCTAAGGTCTGTCGATTACCCACAAAACCTCAAAATAGATTTGGGGTAATGGAAAAGAAGTTCATTGAGAGAATGTAATGTAAGCATCAACAAGAGTTTTGAGTCTTTCCAGAGCTCTGGTCAAGATGATGATACCCGGTA
>NZ_JBGSLK010000049.1:0-27527 GCF_041740695.1 Haliscomenobacter sp.
AGCAACGGTTACTGGAATGGCTGCAGTGCAATCCATTGGGCCAGTAGAAATGTCGTAAGGTGCACCGTGTGCATACTCACAAGTAGGAGCAGTGAAATCACCAATTTTGATCAGGATGTGGAACGTATCAACGATACCACCAGCACACCAATCAAATACATACAGTTCGCGATCGATCTTCACCCCTTTGCCTCCGCAGATTGGGAATTCGGTGTCTTTGATCGAAATGGAATAGTTGCATTCAACTTCGTCGAGGTACAAACAACGTGGGTTGGCTGAAGTATTGAAGTAGCTGCAGATATAAGGTGTTACATCAGCCTTCTTGATCAGGCTCTTATCCGGGGTACAGGAATTGTATTCCACCACCCGATCATATTTGCCTTCGCCAGGGCCATTGAACACAAAATCGTCAATGTCAGGACGGGTGAAGTTGATTTTTTGCACATAAGCAGTGCTCATGCCATTACAATCTGTCGCTACCCACTCCCGAGAGATGGTCGCATAGATACCGCCGTTGGCCGCCATTTGATCACAGTTGTAGAACACCACTTTGTCGCTCCACTTCAGCGTCACCCGGCAACCGCAAGTAAAGCAGTTGTCGCGGAAGTAAGCATAACCAAGGTTTTTGATATTGTCAGAAACCAGGCCTGGAGGAATCAAGCCCAATTGGCAATTGTCACCAGTACCCGCAACACCTTCAGCGTTGTTGATGGTTTGGCTACTGGTTGCTGCAGGGCGTGGAGAGCTGGTAGCACCTACGTTGCCAATCGTCAGGCGATTGTTCAACACGTAGTTTACATCGTAGCAATCCAGCGTGAAATCAGCAGGTGCACAAACCAGTGCAGGTGCAGTTTTGTCTTCAGCCGTTACTTTTCCCCAGCAAATGATGTTGCCATTGGCATCAAACAATCCGTAAGTCCATACTCCGGCGCAATCAATGAGTCCTGCATTTCCAGGAATATTGTCCATCACCCGTACGGTTCCCGTTACACAATTGCTCGATACCTGCGAAGGCAAGAGCAAGAATTGGCAATTGGCATCCAAGGTTATGTTCAAGTTCAAACAAGCGCATTTTTCTTCAACAACCGAGAATATTTGGCGAACTTCTTGGACGCAGCCAGGATCACTCAGGTTCTGTGAACCTGCTGTATCTGCATCAAATTCATACACCAAAGTATTTTCACCCAAAGGCAATAAAGCTGGGTTGATGCTCAGTACGGTAGGGGCTGATCCAGCCCCTGCTTGCGGCACTCCATTGAGGATAAAAGTACCTGTTCCAGTAGCGTTGTTGGCTACCGTACCCGTTACATTAAAAGCGGGTGCAGCAGGAGAGACAAACAAAGGTAGGCCAGTAAACACTGGATCTGGGTAGTAGCATTTATTCCCGATGCTCAAAGTGTTACCGCGACCATCGCTTACAGAGATCGTATAACCAACTGAATCTACGTGGTAACCCTGTAACTTGTAAATCCCAGGGCTTAATTCAGGCAGTAGGTCATTGAGGTCAACCGGATCCGTACCTGCTGCATCTTCGTACAATCCCGTTACGCTGGTTACGGACCATGTTTGTCCAACTAGTGCCCGAACTTCCACCGTATCTCTAAAGGTGCCCACATTACCGTAGGTGCCATTATCCCGAACCGGCGAGTTGTTTAGGCAAACGCAAGGGTCTTTAATCGACACCTCACAATTCACTACTACAATGCTGAATCCACTGATGGTATCTTCACATGCTCCTACTTCCAGAACGGCTTTGATATTCGAAAACGTCGCAGTGCCAGTGCCTGTAAATTGAATTCCTTCAGTAAAGACAAATTGTTCTCCATTGATTAAATCAGCAATGGTAACTGGATTGGTGCCATTGTCATCCGTCAAATCCGCAGTAACTGTAAACTCGGTTCCTGGTGGATAAACACTTTCATGGAAAGTAAATGTTACTTGTCCACCTGTACAAATGGTGTCTACATTTTTGCTGAGGCTGGCGTTAACGAGAGGATTAACAACAATGGTTTGTGATGCCGTATTCGAACATCCATTGCCGTTTGTCACTGTTACCGTATAAGTTGTGGTTATGGCTGGTGCAACGTTAATTGCCGAAGTGGTAGCACCTGTGCTCCATGCATAAGTACCGCCACCCGAAGTAGCCAGGTTTACCGATGTACTTGAGCAGATTGTACCGTCGTTGGGTGTACCCGAATTTTCGGTCACCGTGATGGAAGGTGTTGGCAGTGGGTTCACCGTGATGGTGGTCGTAGCTGAGCCCGAACAAGCATTGGCATTCGTCACAGTCACGGAATAGCCAGTGGTTATGGTTGGTGCAACGTTGATCGAAGACGTGGTTGCGCCAGTGCTCCAAAGATAGGTGCCGCCGCCTGAGGTGGACAAAACCACGAGTGCGCCCGCGCAAGTAGTGCCATCGTTGCTCTCTATACCTGAGTTTTCGCCCACCGTAATCGTTGGGGTAGGCAATGGGTTCACCGTGATCGTTCGACTAGCCATACCCGAACAGCCAGCATTCGTGACCGTTACATTATAGATCGTGGTGATCGCTGGTGCAACGTCGATCGAAGATGTGGTTGCGCCCGTGCTCCACGCGTAGGTGCCACCACCTGAAGTAGCCAAAGTCACCGTTGCGCCAGCACAAGTCGTACCATCATTGTTTGTTGTTCCCGATGTTTCCGTTGCGCTGATAGCAGGAGTCGATGCTGGATTTACCGTGATGATTGTGGAGGCGACGCCTGCGCAACCATTGGAATTTGTTACAGTCAGCGTATATGTTGTAGTAATGACTGGTGCAACGTTGATTGTAGACGTTGTTGCTCCTGTGCTCCATAGATAGGCTCCAATTTCTACCGTAGACAACGTCACTGATGCTCCCGCACAGGTTGTGCCATCGTTGCTTGCCGTACCCGAGTTTTCGGTCACCGTGATGGAAGGAGTTGGCAAGGGGTTCACCGTGATCGTGGTCGTAGCTGTGCCCGAACAACCATTGGCATTCGTCACAGTCACGGAATAACCGGTGGTGATGGTTGGTGCAACGTTGATTGTAGACGTTGTTGCTCCTGTGCTCCAGAGGTAAGTGCCGCCACCCGAAGTGGACAAAGCTACTGTTGCCCCTGCGCAGGTGGTGCCATCATTGTTTTCCGTACCGGAGCTTTCGACAGCTGTAATGGAAGGAGTTGGCAAGGGATTCACCGTGATAATTTGGGTTGCTGAGCCAACACAGCTATTGTTCGTTACGGTCACGGTATAGGTAGTTGTAATGTTGGGGGCAACATTGATCGAAGACGTGCTTGCGCCAGTGCTCCACGCGTAGGTCCCACCACCTGAAGTGGCCAAAGTCACTGTTGCACCTGGACAGGTTGTGCCATCATTGGCTGCAGTGCCCGAGTTTTCTGTAACCGTAATAGTGGTAACAGGACAGGCATCATCATCGGTAATTGCGATATTTTGGGAAAGGGTTGTACCAAGAACGATGCCCGCCGAGGGGCCGCTGATGGTTAAGGTGGCCGTTTCGGGGCCTTCTACCAATACATCGTTCACTATCGTAAATGTTACCGTACCTATGGTCAGGCCATCGGGAATGGTAATGGTGGTATTGCTCAAGTTAAAATCGCCAGCAGTGATTCCGGTTCCGGTGACCGCCAAACTTACGGTTTGAGGACCGGAAACTGCTGCTGAGGCGGTAACCGTGACGGTGACCACCGTCGTTCCGGCTTCAGTACCGCTGTTTGTGCTTACGGAAAGGTTAACTTCGGGGGTAGCAGCCACATACAAATCGCTCTCCCAAGCGCCCCGGCCATAAGTGGAAGCTCTTAATTTGCCAGTTGGGTAAAAAATCTCCAGATCGGTTACCGCACAACGGGGCAAATCCGTAAAAAATGGCACCACAGCAGCCAAGGTATTGTCTAAATAATACACGCCAATATCTGCGCCAATGTACACTTCGTCATTGGCCGTGCCATTTTTGTAAACAATGGCGTTAATAGGGATATTCGGAAGACCTGCCGAGACATTCGCCCAACTCGATCCTCCATCTACGGTTTTGAATACTTTGTCTCCTGCGCTGTAGCCAGAGAACACCACCCAAACTTTGTTGGGGTCGGTATTGGACACAGCGAGGTTCATCAATGCCGCCGCTCCTACGGGTAAGGTGCTGGTCACATTCGTCCAGTTAAGCCCTGAGTCGGTTGACTTTGAGATTGCGTCGAATTTGATGGCATAGATGACCGCAGGATTGCTAGGCGCAACTACAAACTGAACGATACCACCCGTGCCGAAAGGCGTTCCCAAGGCCGTCCAGGTGGCCGTAAAATCAGTACTGACGTACAATTCATTTCTGCCCCCCGCATAAACTTTAGTCGCAGTAACGGGATCTTGGATAATGGGACTAAAGAACAATAAGCCGGGAGGAAGCCCGGTAATATCACTTTTGGTTGCACCTCCATCCGTTGACAGCGCATGCGCTCCGTTAGGATTTGAGGTTACCATGTTCATGTCATTGGTGCGGTCGATAAAAGCGGACTCACCATCACCACCATTGATAACCGACCAAGAACCTCCGTTGTTTAAAAGGGTACCGATGTCCTGAAGTCCGGCTATCATTAGGCCGGAAGTAGCAGCAGACAAGGCAATATTACTTTGTTGTGCTACTCTCAAATCATTGCTGATGTCGGTCCAATTCAACCCGTTATTCGTAGATTTAGATATTCCCCCATCGCAAGTAGCGAACATGGTGGTACTACTTCCTGGTAAATAAACAATGTCTTGGATGTCCGCATGTACATAATCTGGTGGTCCATCACCATCACCTGGATAATTGGTGTCAGTACCCAGCCAATAAGACAATAAAGTCCAATTTACGCCGCCGTTCGTAGACCGCCACTGGCTGATGCCTCCGATGGTAACCAAATCAGCATCGACAGGAGAAATGGCAATGGCCAAATCATGACCAGCCTGTCCACCAGTGCCCGTACCATCTTTTGAGGCGTTTAATATATTGGGCGTTGGCGTAGCTGCTGGAACTGTTTGAGAGGATTGAAGAGAAAAAGAAGCGCCACTATCTGTAGAGCGGTAGGTCCCTAAATATTCACTACTGGCATTGCCCATCAGGATGTACACATAAGCAGCATTAGCCGCAGTGACTCCCAATACGGCCCGTGACACGGATGCCGCTGCGGGCAATCCAGTGGTAATTTGGGTCCAAGTGACCCCATTGTCGATGGATTTCCAGAAATCAGTACCTACAGCATAAACGGTATTCGGATCACCAGGCTTAAATTCCATGTCGTAAAAACTGGTAACTCCTGGACTTGCTATCATAGTATAGGTAGCCCAGCCATCGGTTGTTCTGAAGATACCTCCATCCGTGGCGATCATCATAATCAAGGGATTGCTAGGGTGCATCAACAGTTTCCTGATCTTATAGTTGTCCAATGCGGTCCAAACCAAACTGGTGGTATTCCAGGTGGCTCCGCCATCGGTTGATTTTAAGATACCAATACTTCTCCGGTCAAATTCCCAGTTGCCCGTAGCCAAATACATGTTTTGGGTATTCGTAGGGTCTATAGCCAAATCAGCACAACCAATGACGGTCAAAAAATCGGTATTCGTCGTCCAATTGGTGCCACCATTGGTTGACTTCCACAAGCCACCATCCGGGGCACCGACATATATGGTGTTGCTATTGGTAGGGTCAAAACGTACAAAATCTATTCTACCTACTCCTGCATCGTAGCCGGAAGGTTTGGAAAGTGGCCCCAATTCAGTCCAGTTTGCAATGCTTGATGCGGCTAGTTTCTCCTTGGGAGGCCTGTTCGAATAGTTTTCTTGCCAGTTGATATAGTTGTTATACGTCATGGATGGCAAGGCCATATCGCCAGAAGGGTATACTCTGGGAGCCATGAAAGTTTCCCAGCGTTTGAAGACCTTGTATCCTTGGCCTTTTGCCGCTTTTTTCCCTTCCCAATATTGGTTGAAGTCTTGTTGAATCTGATAAAAGTTCGCCAATTTGGTGTTGGCTCTTTCCGACCAAAGGGCCTTTTTAGGCGTTTGATTCGAGAGATTATCGGGATTTTGGGCAATGCCCAAAGTGACTGAACAGCCAAACAAAATGAACAAATAAATTTTTAAGCGTACGTGTATAGCACTACACGCTTGGGAAAGGAGAGGTGTTTTCATGGTCATGATTTGCTAAACTTACATAAAGTCTACACTAAGAATGTCGAAAGGTAGCAATTTGTAAATGAACAATATCAAATCCAATGGTTTATTTGATTCATTTTGGGTTAATTTTTCGTTACTTATGATTTTTTTTACTTTAAGTTAAAAACAATTCATCGCATTCAAAAAAATAGGGCGGCAAAGAAAACTTTGCCATCCTATTTTTTATTCTATACAGGTGTACACAACGCTTACTCCAAAATTACCATTTTCTTGGTCGCAGTAAACTCCGTAGTCTCCAAAGTGTAGTACAACACCCCACTGGCCCCTAGTTGTTCCTTCTTCAAGGTCACCTGGTTGTTGCCTTTGCTGTAGTTGCCTTCCACTTTGTAGATCGTGGCACCCTTCACATCTCTTACCGTTAGCGTTCCTTTCGTCGCCTTGGGCAACATGAACCCGATTACCGTTTCATCGCTGAAGGGGTTCGGCGTGTTCTGACGCAGCTCGTAGGCTTCGGCAGCTTGGATACCCTCAAAGTTCAAGGCTATACCCAGGTTCTCGTTGTTTTGATCGTAGGCTTCAGGAGATAACAGACGGTTCAAACTCAGGGTACTGCTCAACTTCGCATCTGCTTTGGCACGGAGTACCAGTGTGAACAAAGCTCCTGGCTCGTATTTGCTGTTCCACGATGTGGTGATCAAGCCTTCGTTTTTGAAAACCCCAAAGTTCTCTGCCTTGGCCACTCCGTATTCAATGTCCACAAGTTCGACTTTGCTTTGATCCAGGTTCAGTGCAAACTGGTAGCCCTGGATGTTTTTCAAGTCTTCAGCGGTAAAGCTCACTTTGTATTCATTACCCGACTTCAGGTTTTGTTCCAAAGTCTTGAGTTTGAAGTTGGCTTTGGTTCGTACTTCTGCACTCGCTGCACTGTTTACACTCGCACTCGCATTCACATCCCCTACCTTGATCGCCACGAAATTCGCTGTTACATTGTTCGCGATGTCGTTGATGCTCACTACTTCCGGGAAAGCAGCTGACCATGGGTTGCCTGGATTCGGAAAGACATAAGTAGCATCCACAAATCTCCAACTTGTGTTGTTTGCAAAATGCGTGTCAATGTTCAGAATCAACTTGCGTAGGGCAATCAAATCCAGGGTAGAGATCGACTTGGAATTATTCGCATCCGCTGCAATCATCTTGTAAGGACTGTTCAAAGCTTGTACACCCAGTATATGCTTCTGGATAAGGACAAGGTCGAAGGTCGATACTCCATTCAGGTGGTTTTTATCCAATTGTGGCGTTACGGTGAAGTCACCACCTTTGCTCAGATTGATGAAAGAGTAGCCACCATTGGCCGCCGTTGTTGCATTCTGAGAAGTGGTGCCGCTCAGCGTGATGCTCGCTCCCTGTAGGTTCGCATTGCCTTCGGTGCTGATCGTACCCGCTACACTCACTCCGGTGGCCGAACCTGGACACACCCCGCGGCTGTCAATCAACTCGACAAAGGTGATGCAGAAGTCGTGATTGCCAGCGTTGTCCCAGGCATGTAATTCTACCAAAATTGGTGAGTTATTGATGTCTGTACAAGTGAAGTTCAATCCCGTTTGGTCTTTGTTTACGGGGCTTCCTACTCGATTGATTGAGTATTTGGTCACCAGTTTCAGGCCATCCTTGGTCTCTGCTCCCTGACCGTTGCAGTCGTAGATTTTCGAAGCCACAAAGTCCGTGGCCCATACCGCCATCATGCCACCACCATTGCCGTCGGGCATGATTCCTGTGCTCAGTCCATTGATACAAATTGGGGCTGGGGCCTTGCAATCCTTCACCACGAATGGGATCCGGGTCGGTAGGCTCAGGTTGCCACATTCGTCGCGGCCCACCACAATCAAGTCGTGGGTGCCTTCGGGCAGGTTCGACACCTTGATCTCAAACTGGCCATTGCCCAAATCTTTGGTGCTCCAGCGTGGAGTTGAGTACAGGATCATCTGGCCTGCTTCCAAAGTCTGGAATGGTGCAATCATCAGGAATTGAGTTTCCAACTCTACCTTGTCCGTACAGTTGTCCTTCAGGGTCACCACCTTGGTGATGTTCGCTGTACAAGCCGTTGGGCTGGTGCAGAACGTATCTCTCACTCCTGTTACCACTGGACGAGTGTCATCGTACACCTTGATGATTTGGGTGTAGATGAAGCTGTGGTAGAATTCTCCCGCTACTTCGCAATATGGAGGATAAATCCGGATGTCATCGGCATTGTTGTGGATCAAGTCCTTAGAAATGTAGAACTCTTCAACTCCATCCCGAACACCACGTTCGCGATCCCGTACCAGTACATAGACCGGCGCTTTGCCATAGTTGCCAAACACGGCCCGATCGATGATCGAGATATTCGTTTGCAACAGTGGGTCACCACAACGGTCATCGTAAGTACACCAGTTGATTACGGAGTAAGTCCGGAAAATCTTGTAGCACTCATCATCCGACGCGTCATAACGTTTGTCGTGCACATTCACCGCCAGGATGTCACATCCCAGTTCGTCGGTGATCACCGTGTCGATGATTGGCGTTTTGCAATCTGTGGATACATCTTTAGGGAAACAAATGTTGTATTCGTGGACGGGATTGACCCAGATGCGTTGCGTACAAGTGATCGAAATTGGTCCTTTCACCGTTTGTTTGGTCAATGTCCAAATCCGGTCGATGTAGCCATAACCACACTTCAATTTTTTCACTGTTGAATAAACTGTATCCAGCGCCGCACAGTCACTACCCGTAGTGATGGTCACATCACCAAAGATTTTCGCTGAAGCCACTTTGTCATCAATTTGAGCCAGACCTTTGTCGTCACAATCAACCGTGATCGCCCATGGAGCAATACAGGTCGGTGCTACCTTGTCTTCGATCAACAAGTCCATCCAGCAGTAGTTGGTATTGCCATAGATGTCGCCACCCCACAGCTCGACCGTTACTCTTTCGGTCAAATCGCAGCAGAAGAACTCTACAAAATCCAACAGCGGAGTCATCAATTTGCCACCTTTCAGAATGAACGTTTCGCCAAAGTCAGCAATGTCACCATCGCCATTCAGGTCAAAACCATCCGCTTTGCTTACATCGCCGTCTGCGGGTAAGGCGTCCAATTTGCCGTTGCCGTTCGTGTCGTAGCCCTTTTGGATGAAGCTCGCTGCACAGCCATCGGGTACATTGCGGCGTACCGCGATCCAGGCCAGTTTGCAATTGTCCCAGCTGCCCTCGTCGATGTCTTCAGCGCTTACCTGAGCATAACCGCTGGTGTAGCCATTGGCATTGCTCAGGGTCACATGCAAGTCGTCATCACACTTCATCACCGGGGCAATCTTGTCCTTCACTTCGAACACAAAGCAAGTTGTGGAAGCATTGTAGCAGCCATCGAAGGCTTCAATCACCATCAGGTGTTTGCCCACTGGCAGACCGATCATCATGCCATTCATCACCGCATATTCCACTTTATCCCAGCAGATGTCATCTTCTTTGGTGCAATCGCCAAGACGATAAGTTTCATTGTCTCCACGCAGCTCGCCTGCCTGCTTACGATCGGCTTCGATACAGATTGGATCTTCTGGTCCTTCGTAGACGAGAATTCCTTTCACATAACGATCCTTCGTGTATACACTCGTACTGATATTGCCCAAGTTACAGTTGTCCTTGATCGTCACGCCAAAGGCGGTTTTGATCCCTGCTACTGTCACCGGAATGGCTGCGGTGCAATCCATTGGGCCAGTCGAGATGTCGTAAGGTGCGCCGTGTGCATACTCAACCGTTGGTGCCGTGAAGTCCCCAATTTTGATCAGGATGTGGAAGGTATCAACGATACCACCTGCACACCAATCAAATACGTATAGTTCACGATCGATCTTCACTCCTTTACCCCCACAGATTGGGAACTCGGTGTCTTTGATTTGTACCGAATAGTTGCATTCCACCTGATCGATGAACAAACAACGTGGGTTGTTAGAACTATTGAAGTAGCTGCATACATAGGGCGTTACATCTTCCTTCTTGATCAGGCTCTTATCCGGGGTACAGGAATTGTATTCCACCACCCGATCGTATTTCCCTTCGCCAGGGCCGTTGAACACAAAGTCATCAACTGCTGGGCGGGTGAATTTGATACTTTGTACATAGGAGGAACGCATCCCGTTGCAATCCGTGGCTGTCCATTCCCGAGCAATTTTGGCATAAATGCCTCCATTCACCTTCATGTCTTCGCAGGAATAGAATTCTACCTTATCCGTCCATTTCAAGGTTACCCGGCAACCGCAGTTGTAGCAATTGTCCTTGAAGTAAGCATAACCCAGGTTTTGGATGTTGTCATTCACCAAACTTGGTGGAATCAAGCCCAATTGGCAAGCATCACCTGTTCCAGCAATGCCTTCGGCATTGTTGATAGTTTGGCTGCTGGTTGCCGCTGGGCGTGGAGAAGACGTAGCCTTTAAATTACCAATTGTTAGGCGATTGTTCAACACGTAGTTTACATCGTAGCAATCTAGGATGAAATCATCCGGGGCACACACCAAGATTGGTGCCGTTTTGTCTTCAGCCGTTACTTTGCCCCAGCAAATGATGTTGCCAAAGGTGTCGAACAAGCCGTAGGTCCACACTCCCGCACAATCGATCAGGCCGCCGTTGCTTGGATCATTGTCCATAACTCGAACCGTCCCGCCACCACAATTTACATCTGAAACCAGATTGCCTGTCAAAAGGAATTGGCAGTTTTCGTCCAAACTGACCGTTACATCCTGACAAGCGCAGTTGGCTACCCGGAAGCGTTGTTGTACCTGCTGTACACAGCCAGGATCAGCAGGGTTTTGTGAGCCCGGAGTACCTGCATCAAAGCTGTACACCAAGGTATGGGTGCCCACCGACAAAGTCGCAGGATTGATTGTCAGTTGAGTAGGCGCTGCGCCTGCCCCAACCTGGGTGTTCCCATCCAAAATAAAGGTGCCCGTTCCCGCTGCGTTGTTCGCCACAGTGCCCGTCACTGTGAAGGGTGCTGCATTGGGCGACACCAAGGCTGGGAGACCAGTAAACACCGGATCAGGGTAATAACAGGTATTGCCAATTTCCAGGGTGTCACCTCGGCCATTGGTTACTGAAATGGTATAACCCGCTCCGTCGCGGTGATAGCCAAGTAAGTCAAAAACTCCAGTCCCCACACCCGTTTCAGGAATGGTAGCACCAGTAGTATAAGCCACCGTGGCATTGACGTCGCTATACAAACCCGTCACACTAACAATCGTCCAGGTTTGACCAGATGGGCCTTCAACCGTCACCGTTTCACTAAAAGTACCCAGATCGGTGGTTGTGCCATTCTCGATCAAAGGAGAGTTGTTCATACAGGTGCAAGGGTCGTGGATGCTGACCATTGGTGGGGTACAACCTTCGTCGGTCACCCCGTCGCAGTTGTTGTCAACGCCGTCGCATACCTCAGTCGCTGTCGGATTTATTGCAGGATCATTGTCGTTGCAATCGCCGCTGGTTGCGGTCAATTCAGAAGCTACTTTGTAGCCTACAGGGCGCAAGCATTGGGTTAAGGTCGTGCCGCTGGAATAACCATCGTTGTCCACATCAGCATACCAAATCTGACCCGGTTTTTCCAAAACATCGTTGTCATCACAATCGGTGTTGTTGGTCACGTAGCCGCTGGGTTGGCTGCAAGCTTGTTGGCTTACGGCAGGATCACCAAAACCATCGTTGTCCACATCCGCGTAGTAGGTCGTGGTGACACCTTCATCGGTAGTGCCGTTGCAGTTGTTGTCGATGCCATCGCAGATTTCCGTCGCATCAGGATTTATCGCAGCGCTGTTGTCGTTGCAATCGGTATTGTTGGACACAAAACCGGTGCCGCAACTTCCACTAAAAGTCATACTGTTGTTGGGGTCGCCATATCCGTCGTTGTCCGTATCTGCATAACAAACAACATTATCGATCATGGTCAGCACCACATCGTTGCCGTCGCCGCCAGTGTAGGAAATGGTCGCATTAAAGTTGCTCCCAAGAAAGTTGCTGAGGATAGCCCCTTGAGCAAGTCCGGTAAACGTTCCCATGATGGCATCTGCGCTGCCGTCGTTATTCACGATGATGAAGCTTTGTCCATTCGCAGGACTGTGGGTTCCGCTGAGTATGAGTTCCACCCCAGAGAGGTTTACCTCACCAGAAACGCTCAATTGGTTGTAGCCTGAACCCGGCGTAATGCCGTTGATGACAATCGCCAAGTCGCTACCAAAAGAAAGGGTGCTGGCGGTAACATCCGTGCCAGTGAAAGTTGGTTTGACCGCCGCCGGAGAGGCTCCCGGATCGAGAAGTACGGTACCGCCCGCAGCATTGATGCCACCACCCTGGATAGCCACATCGCTGTTGCTGATGAGTTGCAGATTGGTGGCTGCTGGTCGGGTAATCCCGACGCTCACCATGATCGCGCCACTACTAGCACTACCGATAATCAGCGTACCCGCAGTGATGCGGTCTAGTTCCGCATCGGTCAGGCCAAGTCGTGTAGGGGTATCCTCCGAACCTAAATTTATGATTCGACTATTTGTTATTGGTGCGATGGTAACTTTATTGGTGCCGGCCGAAATCGAAGAGGCGGGATCCAAATAAACAATATCCCCATCTATCGTAATATCGCCCGCCGTTGTCGTAATTGCACCACCTGGCTGATTGGCTAATGCCTCGGAGGCCGCACTAGTCGGGGAAAAACCAGTGATCTGGATGTCTCCACTACCAGTAGCTGAGATGCTACCTCCGTTTCGTACACCGTCGTTGTCAGTGCCAGTGAGGCCGCCAGTACCTTCCAACAGGAGATTACCTGTGCCCGTAGTGGCTATTGTGCCCATGTTTTCGATACCATGCTGTATTCCATTGCTGTCAGTACCCCCGCGGCCAGTTAAAGCGACGGTGCCATTGATCGACCGGACTATTGCTCCGTTGAGCAGGGTGATGCCAATGAATAAGCCTGTACTCGAAGTCGTTTGCTGGTTGGCTTCTAAAGTCAAATTCCCATTTTCGGTTTCAATGCTAGCATTGCTATTGATGAACAGGGATTTACTCACTTTTACGGTGGCAGTGCCTGTTCCAGAAAGAAGTAAATTGACGTTGTTCGCTACTGCAAAAGCGTCGACACCCGGCGTAGCATCATCATTTTGTAAATCCACATCAAGGTTGGCATTGCTAGCGAAGGTGATGTCGCCGTTAAAATTGACCGCATCGTCGCCCACACCACCATTGACGGTCAGGCTGGGCAGGTTTGCGGTAAAAGCACCGATGCTGATGTTGTCGTTGCCCACTGCAGTATTGACCGTAATGGAACTAGCACCCGCAAGGGCTACGTCTGCGGGGAGATTAAAAGTAAGCCCTCCGTTCAGAGAGTAAGTACGTCCAGTGGCGTTGAACCGGATGTTGGCACCATTTTGAGTGACCGTAAGCGTCTCGCCATTGCCCGCAACGTCAGTGATGACGATGGCACCAGCGGTGGTCGTGATGATGTAGTCGGGACAAGCGGATGAACCATCAATGGTACCATCGCAGTTGTTGTCGATGCCATCACAAATCTCCGTTGCAGCGGGGTTGATCGCAGCATTATTGTCGTTGCAATCTCCACTGGTCGCCGTCAGTTCTGCCGCTACTTTGTAGCCTACAGGGCGTAAGCATTGGGTCAAAGTGGTGCCATCAGAATAGCCGTCGTTGTCCACATCGGCGTACCAGACTTGGCCTGGTTTTTCCAAAACATCGTTGTCATCACAATCGGTGTTGTTGGTCACGTAGCCACTCGGTTGGCTGCAAGCCTCTTGGCTTACCGCAGGGTTACCAAAACTGTCTCCGTCTTGATCGCGGTAGTAAGTTGTTAGTCCGCCTTCATCCGTGGTGCCGTTGCAGTTGTTGTCGATGCCATCGCAGATTTCCGTCGCGCTGGGTTTGATGGCAAAGTTGTTGTCGTTGCAATCGCCCGTGGTAGCCGTCAATTCAGCGGCAACTTTGTAGCCCACTGGGCGCAGGCATTGGGTCAGGGTCGTTCCGCTAGAATAGCCGTCGTTGTCTACATCGGCGTACCAGATTTGGCCCGGTTTTTCCAGAGCATCGTTGTCGTCACAGTCGGTGTTGTTCGTGACGTAGCCACTGGGTTGGCTGCAAGCTTGCTGGCTCACCGCAGGATCGCCAAAGCCATCGTTGTCTGAATCCGCGTAATAGGTCGTAGTTACCCCTTCATCCGTGGAACCATTGCAGTTGTTGTCGATGCCATCGCAGATTTCCGTCGCGCTGGGTTTGATTGCAAAGTTGTTGTCGTTGCAATCACCACTCGTCGCAGTCAATTCGGAAGCTACTTTGTAGCCTACAGGACGCAAACACTGCGTAAGGGTTGTACCGCTAGAATAGCCGTCGTTGTCCACATCGGCGTACCATACCTGCCCTGGTTTTTCCAAAGCATCGTTGTCATCACAATCGGTATTGTTGGTCACGTAGCCACTCGGTTGGCTGCAAGCCTCTTGGCTCACCGCTGGATTACCAAAACTGTCTCCGTCTTGATCGCGGTAGTAAGTTGTTAGTCCGCCTTCATCCGTGGAGCCGTTGCAGTTGTTGTCAATACCGTCGCAGATTTCCGTCGCACCAGGGTTGATGCTGCCTAAATTGTCGTTGCAATCGCCCGATGTTGCTATCAATTCAGAGGCTGCTTTGTAACCCGTTGGCCGCAGGCACTGGATTGCAAAGGTACCTTGGGAGTAACCATCACCGTCCACATCTACGTACCAGATTTGACCCGGTTTTTCCAAAACATCATTGTCGTCACAATCGGTATTGTTGGACACAAAACCTGTGCCGCAGCCTCCGCTAAAAGTCATACTGTTGCTGGGGTCGCCATATCCGTCGCCATCTGTATCTGCGTAGCAAAGGATATTATTGATCACCGTTAGCACCACATCGTTGTTGTCCGAGCCACCAGTATAAAAAATCGCTGCATTGAGTCCACTTCCTCGGAAATTGTTGATGATTGCCCCTTCAGCTAAACCTGTAAACGTACCGATAATGGCATCGGTACCATCATTGTCTACGATGGTGAAGATGTTAGCACCTACGGGTATATAAGTGCCAGCAAACAATAAATCTACACCAGTGAGGTTTACTGTACCTGCCACTTTGAGTTGGGTGTAAGTACTGCCCACACCATTGCCCAAGGTGGTGCCATTGATGGTAATTTGCAAATCGCTGGCAAAGGAAAGGGTACTAGCCGTTACGTCCGTGCCGTTGAAGCTTGGTTTTACTGCCGCAGGTGAGGTGCCTGGATCGAGCAGTAGGGTACCGCCGGCGGTATTAAAGCCACCACCACTGATGAGGACATCCCCATTGCTAATGAGTTGCACATTTGTACTGGCGGAGCGGGTGATGGGTTGTGAAACCGTGATGGCACCACTTGTAGCACTACCGATGACCAAAGTGCCAGCAGTGATGCGGTCTAATTCTTCATCGGTTAGGCCAAGTTGTGTAGCGGTATCGTCCGTACCTAAATCGATGATTCGACCGCCTGTTGTTGGTGCGATGGTAACCTTATTTGAGCCTGCCGAAACAGAAGATGTGGGATCTAAATAAACAATGTCCCCGTCTATGGTAATATCGCCCGATGTTGTCGTAACTGCTGCGCCAGACTGGTTGGCAAATGCCTCGGAGCCCGTAGTAGTAGGGGCGATACCCGTGATCTGGATGTCTCCACTACCAGTAGCTGAAATTGTACCAACATTTCTTACACCGTCGTTGTCTTCGCCTGAGGGGCTACCAGTTCCTTGTAACAAGATATTGCCTGAGCCTGTGGTTGTAATCGTCCCCAAATTGTAAATACCGTATTGATCGTTAGCGGTGCCTCCTTTACCAGCTAGCTTAAGGTTACCGTTGACTGACCGAACAACGCCCCCAGACAAAAGCCTGATGCCAATGAATAAGCCTGTAATCGATGTCGTTTGCTGGTTGGCTTCTAAAGTCAAATTTCCATTTTGGGTTTCAATGCTAGAATTTCCATTGATGGACAGGCTTTTGCTCACTTTTACGGTGGCCGTACCTGTTCCGAAAAGTAGTAAATTGGCGTTGTTCAATACCACAAAAGCGTCGGCCCCGGGTGTGGCATCATCGTTTTGCAAATCTACATCCAGGTTAGCATTGCTGGCAAAATTGATGCCACCGTTAAAATTGACCAGATCGTCACCCACGCCCCCATTAATGGTCAGGTCGGGCAAATTGGCCGTAAACGCTCCAATGTTGATGATATCATTACCCGTAGCGGCGTTAACTACAATGCTGGTAATACCCGCAAGCGCTACATCAGCAGGGGTGGTAAAAAGCGTTGCGGGAGCGCCATTGATGGAATAAGATCGTCCCGTTGCGTTGAAACGGATATTGGTACTACTCTGAGTGATATCCAATATTTCGCTATTGCCTGCAATATCTGTAATGGTCAGTACATTGCCAGTAGTGGTGATGGTATAGTCTGGAGTAATGCCTATGCCCTGAACATCAAAACGATACTGGCTTTCACCCAAGTCATTGTTGGCAATTCTGATGGTGGCATTTCTGGTGCCTAGTGCAGACGGGTTAAAATTGACTACAAAGGTTGTAGATTGCCCTGGGCTGATTGTATCGGGTAAGGTGATGCCACTAATGGAAAAATCGCTGGCGTGGGTTCCAAAGATCGTGATGGATCCGGCGTTGAGATACAAATCACCTCCGGTTCCACCAGTGTTTTGGATGGTAAAAGTATGACTCAGGGTACCAGCGCTAACATCAAACGAACCAAAATCCGTATCATCTAACGGAGAAGGAGTGATATCGCCTGAAGTAATATTTTGGCCAAGCCCGGTTACATTAATTTCTGGCGAAACGCCAACAGCACTTACGTTAAAAGTATAAGGAGATTCGTCGGTATCGTTACTTAAAATGCTGATGGTAGCGGTTCTTGGCCCATTGCCACTGGCGTCTATTATTACAGGAAAAGTAACTGAATCACCAGGAGCGATGGTGAAGGGTAAAAATACCGTTCCGATACCAAAATCCCCGTCTCCTGACTTTGTGATACCTCCTGCCGGAATGACCAAATTAGCAGTTCCCGTATTTTGTATCGTAAAGGTATGAACGACCGGATCAGTTGAGTAAATATCAATGTTACCAAAATCAGTGAGGTCAGCAACGTTGGGAGATGTATCCCCATCTAAAATGCTTAACCCGTTTCCTTTAGTATTGATTTCGGGAGCAGCAGGGGTAATCACGGTGATCACCACATCGTTGCCCGAGCCACCTGTATATGAAATAGTTGCATTGAGTCCACTTCCTCTAAAATTAGCAATCGTAGCTCCTTGCGCCAAACCTGTAAATGTTCCCACAATAGGATCGCTGCCGTCATTTTCCACGATGGTGAATGTTTCACCTCCGCTGGGAACATAAGAACCCGTAAAGAGCAAGTCTACACCCGTAAGGTTTACTGCCCCCACTACATTGAGTTGGGAATAGCTACTGCCCGTACCATCACCTGCGCTTGTTCCATTGATGGCGATGCTTAAATCACTGGCAAAAGAAAGGGTGCTAGCCGTTACGTCCGTGCCGTTGAAAATTGGTTTTACTGCCGCAGGCGAAGTGCCTGGGTCGAGCAATAAGGTGCCACCGCCGGTATTGAATCCGCCGCCACTGATGAGGACATCGCCGCCGCTGACGAGTTGTACATTGGTGCTGGCAGGGCGGATTATATCTGCTGAAACTGTAATATTGCCACTGTTGGCATTACCAATGGTGATGTTGCCCGTGGTGATGTTGTCAAGTTCGGTATCGCTCAGTCCGAGTGGCCCGCCGACGGTATTGGTAGTCGTACCCAGATCGATTTGTACGTTGTTGGTGTATGGGCGCAAGGTAGTGGTGCCTGTGTTCTGGGTACTAACTGTACTCGCCAAACCCATGCTGTTGGCGATGAGTGTGATGTTACCACCATTCGTTGCAGTAGTAAGCTCAGCCGAAAGTGTATGACTGATGCCAATGCCACTTGAACCACTACCTTCGATGCCCGTTACGGTTATGTTGCCACCACTTGAAGTAATTTGAGTACCAGGGTTTAACATTCTAACACCAATATTACTACTTCCGGCACCGCCTCCACCTTGTCCGCTTACCGATACCGTGCCGCTGCCGCCAGCACTGACCTGCGCATTGGTGATCATATTGACTCCATAATTGTTGCTGCCTGTACCTATGCCCCCGCCTACTGCGTTTATCGTTACGTTACCACCCGACGAACTGATTAAGGTGCCAAGATTCTGCATGTAGAGGCCAACATTGGAACCGCCCCCTGTAGCTGCGCCACCATTGGCTTGTATGGTTACGTTACCACTACCACCTGCTACTACCTGAGCAGCATCAACCATGGCCAACCCTTGGTTAGCTACGGAAGTGCCTAAGCCCCCACCTTGTGCCGTGATATTGATGTTTGCATTGGTACTGCCTATTCTTGAATTGGTGTTAAAGACATATACGCCATAGTTACTGTTTCCACTCGTGCTTGCCCCTGTGCCGTTTACCGTTACGACACCTGAACCACCTGATGAAATTAGCCCGCTGGCGAGGACAAAAACACCTATGTTATTATCACCCGCTGAGGTACCACCGCCTTGCCCGCTTACGCTGACATTGCCACCCGAAGAAGTGATTTGGGCGTTGTTCGTAGTCACATACACCCCGTGATTGTTTCCTCCCGTTGTATTCCCCCCTGTGCCACTCACACTTACAGCACCGGTACCAGTAGCTGTAATTTTGGCTGCATTTTGGACAAAAACACCAATATTAAGGGTAGAACCACCCGAGCCACCACCTTGCCCCGTTACACTGACATTGCCACCACCAGAGGTAATTTGGGTATTGGCATCGTCTATTAAAATTCCGTAGTTGTTGTTTCCTGTGGTAGTCCCGCCCGTGCCTTGCACGGTAATCGAACCGCTGCCACCTGCGGTAATGGTGCCACCCAATTCCATCCAAATACCATAATTGTGGATACCTGAGCCAGTACCGCCACCGACTCCGGTTACGCTCACATTTCCACCAGAGGATGTTATAAAAGTACTAGTCGAACCTGCTACGTAAACCCCTGCGTTAAAGTTACCAGTGCCTGCGCCACCCGTACCATTCACAGTCACAGTGCCACTGCCACCCGCAGTAATGCTGGCATTCGTGGTCACGCTTACTCCCATGCAAGTGGAGCTGGCACCCGTACTTCCTCCGAGGCCCACAACCGAGACATTCCCACCCAAAGAGGTGATGCGTGCATTTGTCCCCGTCACGTACACACCAACATTGGCGTCGGCTGATGCAGCGCCCACTGAGCCTTGTATGGTAGCCGTAGCGCTGGTACCGCCACTGATCAATCCTCCATTTTGTACAAGTACTCCATATTGGTTGATTACCGAGTCGTTGCCACTTTTGCCTTTGACCGTCAGGGTTCCTGTGCCATTGACCCGTACTGTAGCGCCAAACATCGATATCCCGGAAAAGTTACCCGTACTGGCAGTAGCCTGCTGATTGGCTTCCAGGGTAAGGTTACCGTTGACAGTTTCGAGTGAAGCAGTACCATTGCTAAAGTTGATGTTGCGGCTCACTTTTATTACAGCGGCACCAGTGCCGGAGAGCACTAGATGGGCATTGTTGGTAAAGGAAACCTGATCGGTGCCAGGAGTGGCATCATCGTTTTGCATATCCACATCCAGGTTGGCATTGGCAGCGAAGGTGATGTCGCCGTTCATTCTCACCTGGTCATCACCTGTACCACCATTGATGGTCAGGCTAGGAAGGTTGGCGCTAAATGCGGATACATTGATGATGTCATTGCCTACTGCGGTATTGATCGCAATGGAGCTGGCACCAGAGAGTGCTACATCCGCAGGAAAATTGAGCGTAGCGCCCCCATTTAGGGAATAAGTACGTCCCGTCACATCGAAACGGATGTTGGCGCCATTTTGGCTGACGTTGAGCGTTTCGCCATTGCCGGCTGCATCGGTAATGACGATGGCTCCAGCAGTAGTGGTGATGGTATAGTTGGGACATACCGATGGCCCGTCGATGGTACCATCACAGTTGTTGTCGATTCCATCACAAATTTCGGTAGCGCCGGGGTAAATGGCTGCATTGTTGTCGTTGCAGTCCCCACTGGTTGCCAATAATTCGGTGGCCAATTTATAGCCAGTTGGCCGAGTACAATTCGTGATGGTGCCTGCGCCAGTTTGGGCATAAGCGTCGTTGTCGGTATCCTTGTACCAGACGGGGCATGCGGTCACCGTAAACGTACAGGTAGCCATGAGGTTATTGCTGGCTGTTGCGGTGATGGTGATGGTATGTACTCCTGCGCTCAATACGGTTCCTGCAACCGGGCTTTGGGTCACTGAAATGGGTGTACAAACACCCGATGCGGTGGCAAGCGACGTGTAGTCAGGTAAGGTAAAGGTGCCACCGCCATTCAATGTCGCGGTTTGATTGCTTGGGCAGGTAATACTCGGAGCTGAGTTGCACGCTGAGGCGCTTTGTAACTCGTGCACACCCATGTCAACCGTAGAGCCAAAGGGGCGTGCATTGCCGTACAAATCGTTGGCAGGCGCCCCGGTATTCGTGCCCGTATTGACCGCTGGAGAGATATTTTGTAACTGAAGGTCCCCCCCTGCTGCGTTGACAAAAATTGGATCGGTGTTAAAAAGGCTGTTATCGGCAGTAACGCCTGCCGGGGCGCTGACACCATTGATGAGGCTATAGGAAAGCGTCATGGTAGCCATGCCTTCGAGCAGGATTTCATTGGTATTTTGCCATAGAATACAATTGCGAAGCAGCATGGGGCTGGTCGGAGCAACACTTGTTGTGTGGTAGACCGCGCTACCGCCGTTGGTGGCGGCATTGTTGTAAAAGGTGCAATTGGTGAAGGTTGAAGTGATCCGCCCGCTGGGAGCACCATTGGCATAATAAGCGCCGCCTTTGTTCCCGGAAGTGTTGTTCATAAAAATACAGTTGGTAAAACTGTGGTTTATGAAGCCTGAAGAGGATCCGTTGGCATGAACTGCTGCACCATTGCTGGTAGCATTGTTGTCCCTAAAAATACAATTGGAAAAAGTTGCTTCGCCATTTCCACTTGGTGCAGCTTCGTTGTAAGCCCCACTATTGCTGGTTCCGGTGGAGGTATTGTTTGAGAAAGTACAATTATTGACCGTGGTGCTGGTGCGCCCTCCATTTGAATTAGAATAGATGCCAGCGGCATAAAACTCTTCGCTGTTCCCAGAGATGGTGGAATTTTCAAGCAATAAAATAGCCTTTCCACTAGAACTTGAGCCAAAGTTGCCACTGTTGAAAACAGCAGGTCCCGCATTCCCCTGGATTTTGCAGTTGCGAATGGTGGCGCTACAACCGAATGGAAAGCCCGTTCCTTCATTGTGCAGGCCTCCGCCTGAAAACCCAGAAGCAAACTGACCTGCGGTAATGGTAAAGCCGTCTGCTGTACATCCTGCGGCTACATCCTGGATGTGCAAAACAATATTGGCATTCGTTCCTTGTACATCGGCAGCGGTGACTGCCGGGTTTGCGGTGTCGTTGTTGTCCAAATCGCCGCTGAGGATGGTTACGTTTGAAGCAAGGTTTCTTTGTGAAAGCAAGGTTTCTGTCCCCGCAAAGCCGCCATACAGGGCTAGCGGAAAGTTGATGTAAAACGTCTTGGCAGCAACACTGCCAGGGCTTGCATTTCCGGTTTTGTCTTTAGATGGTTTGTAAGTGCCAGATGATACCCAGATTTCCTGAATGTTGCTGCATCCACGTGCATAATCAATGGCGCTTTGCAAACTGGTGTAAGCGTTAGTCCAGGAAGTGCCATTATTGGTACCACTGGCGTTGTGTTTGACATAAAGGCGTGTCGCTGCGCCGCATGAGCTGTTAGTAGCCTGGGTATAGATGCTCACATTCAGAATGTCTCCCCCAGTGCCAAATGTGGCACCAGCAATGTATCCCTGTCCACCGGCATAAAAGCTAGTGTTGTTTCGAAAAACAGTTACTGAGTTCGTTGAAGAAGCAGTTGATACCCGGAAGGTATATTGATTACCCGAAGTGAAGGTCCTTGACCCGCTACCACCAGCAATATTGATGAAAATATGTCCGCCTCCTACATTGGTAAGCACAATGCCAGTCTGGGAATACTGTAGGGTTCCTCCAAAGCCATCTCCTTGAAAAATGTCCAGATTCCAGACAGGATTGCCATCACTGACGACGGTACCCCCATCAACCACGAGGCCAGCAAAAGTACCAGTACAGCCACTCATGGTAATGCTCTGTGCAAAATCGGTTGATGCGATTCCCCCTGAACCACCAACGGGTGCGCCAGTGTCCACACACAAAGTTTGGCTGATAGCCTGGAAACTAAAGCAGCATAAAACTGCAAGGAGTAGAGATTTGATTTGCATAGCGTACTTTGATTCAATCACACAATTTAAAAAGAGGGAGGAGGGTATGCTTTGGGACAAGTCAGCGGGCTGACGAGTTCAATCACACTTACTCACTTGATGTCTGTCGTCTTTTGCCCTTTTCATGAAGGAGCAATAAAAAATTAATGAGCAAAGCTAACTAAATGAAAAGACAAGAGGGTTCGCTCTCGTCTCTAAAAGGTTTGCTGGTGTAGCATTTTCTGGAATTTATATTGTTTTTTTTCACCTGTGTTTTGGGCAGTACCATTCTGAGTCCTCACAAAAAGCGACCTTTTGCCATCCCGCTATTTAGAATGGCTCATATTGGTACTTGGGTGCGGCATTTCAGAATACATTTCTTTCACCTTAATATTTGCTTGAATAAATCTTTATTTTGCAGCCTCATTTCATCAAAAAGGCTTTAATGGATTCATCGGCTGTTTTGACTTCCAATGTTGCAATTGACCAACAAGCACAGCAGCAATTGTCTATTCTTGGACCCAAGTCTGCTTTGTACAAAATCCAGTTGGGTGGCCGCATGTTCAATCTTTTCCTCTGGATTGGTTTCACTATTGCAGGTATTTTTTTGCCACTTAGTTTAGGCTTAGGCCTTTTCATTTTAGGGGTGGTCAATTACCTGATTTTACTCAGCTTCCGTTTGGGTAACTATTTTTTCACCAAACAAACCATCCGGCCCCAGGCTATTGCCGTCCCAGATCAGCAACTGCCCAGTTTCAGCATCATTTTTCCGCTAAAAAATGAAAACGAGGTTATTCATCAAACCATTCGGGCCTTAGAAGCCCTGGATTATCCTGCTGAGCTGATCCAAGTCATCGTAGTGGTAGAAGATACTGATCAAGTTACCCGTACGAGTTTGCAACAAATCAAATTGCCTGCACATTTTGAAATCCTGGACATTCCGGAAATGCCACCTTTCACCAAAGGAAGGGCCCTCTTGCATGCATTGGAATTGGCTAAGGGCACTTACATCACGGTGTATGATGCGGAGAGTTGTCCAGAGCCTCAGCAACTGCGCAAAGCAGCCTATAGTTTGATGAATGCATCAGGAGAAATCTGCTGCCAGGCCAAAATCAGCATTTCTAACCTCCAGAAAAACTGGGTCACCCGAAATTTTGCGGGAGAATACTACGAATGGTATGAGCAGCACCTGCTTGAACTTTCCAGTGCAAATTTGCCTTTTGGATTGGGGGGAAATTCTTTTTTTATTTCCAAACAAGCCCTGGTTGATGCTGGTGCCTGGGACCCTTTTAATGTGACCGAAGATGCGGATTTAAGTGTACGCTTGGTACAAAATGGGGTACAGCTGCGGATTCTGAATAGTTATACTACCGAAACCTGCCCAGAACAAGTGGGCAATTGGATCAATCAGCGTACTCGTTGGAACAAAGGTTTGTTCATTACGCAGTTGGTGCATTTAAGACGAACCATTTTTGATCCCCATTTTAAACTCAGTGGCTGGTTGAGTTTTTGGCTGCGGATGATTTGTGCCGCTTTGTTGCCATTTTTCAACCTTTACGTGGCTTTGTACATTTTGCTGGCAGACCTACCTTTTATACTCTCTTTTGCTTTTAGTGCAATCTTATGGATCCTCCTGGGGGTGAACCTTTTGTTGTCCTGGATCATCAATATCATTACTTATCGCCGTTTGGGCATCACCCAATCTTTTTTACACACTTTTTGGGACTCGTTTCGCTATTTGTTCCTGCACATCATTGCGGGATTCAAGTCTTTTTGGGAGTATTTTATTGCACCCTTGCAGTGGAATAAAACCGATCACTAATGCTCGGAAGGGTAAAAAACAGTGCGGCCCTTAGCCAATTGAATGACTAAGGGCCGCACTATTGTTAATGATTCAGATTTGCTTACTCCAGAATCACCATCTTCTTAGTCGCCGTAAAGTCCGTTGTTTCCAAAGTGTAGTACAATACCCCACTGGCACCCAACTGGCTCTTCTTCAAAACCAGCTGGCTGTTGCCCTTTGTGTAATTGCCTTCCACTTTGTACAATAAGGCACCCTTCACATCTCTGATTATTAGGGTCGCTTTCGTCGCCTTCGGCAGTGTGAACCCAATCAGTGTTTCATCGCTGAAGGGGTTGGGTGTGTTCTGCTTCAGCTCGTAGGCTTCACTGGCTTGGATGCCCTCAAAGTTCAAGGCTATACCCAGGTTCTCATTGTTTTGATCGTAAGCCTCGGGAGATACCACCCGATTCAAACTCAGGGTGCTGCTCAACTTCGCATCTGCTTTGGCACGGAGTACAAGTGTGAACAAGGCCCCTGGCTCGTATTTGCTGTTCCAAGAGGTCGTAATTAGTCCTTCGTTTTTGAAGATACCGAAGTTCTCTGCTTTTACTACACCGTATTCGATGTCCAGCAGCTCGACCTTGTGCTGATCCAGGTTCAGCGCAAATTGGTAGCCCTGGATGTTGTTGAGGTCTTCTGCGCTGAAGGTGACCTTGTATTCATTGCCTGCCTTCAGGTTCTGCTCCGGTGTTCTGAGCTTGAAGTTGTCATTGGTACGTACCTCCGCACTCGCTGCTCCATTCACACTTGCACTGGCGTTTACATCTCCAATTTTGATCGCGACAAAGTTCGCCGTTATATTGGCCGCAATGTCGTTGACGCTCACTACTTCCGGGAAAGCAACAGACCAGGGGTTGTTGACATTCGGGAAGTTGTAGCTTGCGTCCACAAACCTCCAGGAGGTATTGTTCGCAAAGTGGGTATCGATGTTGAGGATCAACTTGCGCAGGGCAATCAAGTCCAAGGTCGAGATCGACTTGGAATTGTTCACATCCGCAGCGATCATCTTGTATGGACTGTTCAAAACCTGTACTCCCAGGATGTGCTTTTGGATCAATACCAAATCAAAGGTTGATACCCCGTTGAGGTGGTTTTTGTCCAACTGTGGGGTCACCGTGAAGTCGCCGCCCTTGCTCAGGTTGACGAAGGAGTAGCTACCATTGGCAGTTGTAGTTGCATTCTGGGATGCAGCACCACTTAAGGTCATACTAGCCCCTTGCAGGTTGGCGTTGCCTTCGGTGCTGATCGTACCCGCTACACTCACTCCTGTGGCCGAACCTGGACACACCCCGCGGCTGTCAATCAACTCGACAAAAGTGATGCAGAAATCGTGATTGCCCGCATTGTCCCAGGCATGTAATTCCACCAGAATTGGGGAGTTATTGATGTCAACACAAGTGAAATTCAATCCCGTTTGGTCTTTGTTCACTGGCTGACCTACACGGTTGATCGAATATTTGGTCACCAGTTTCAAGCCGTCTTTGGTTTCTGGTCCTTGACCGTTGCAATCGTAAACTTTCGATGCAACAAAATCAGAAGCCCATACCGCCATCATGCCGCCGCTATTGCCGTCGGGCATGATGCCTGTGCTCAAGCCGTTGATACAGATTGGGGCTGGACCTTTGCAGTCTTCAACGGTGAATGGAATCCGGGTGGCCACGCTCAAGTTGCCACACTCATCCCGTACGACTACGATCAGGTCGTGCTTGCCTTCTGGAAGGTTAGATACGTTGATCTCGAACTGGCCGCCAGTCAAGTCTTTGGTGCTCCAGCGTGGAGTCGAGTACAGGATCATTTTGCTGGCATCCAAAGTTTGGTTTGGAGCAATCATCAGGAACTGTGTTTCCAAAGTCACTTGGTCAGAACAGTTGTCCTTGCCCGTGATCACCATTTTCAGGTTGGCCAAACAATCAGCACCTTCCCGGATGCAGAAGGCTGCTGGATCACCAGTTACGACTGGACGGGTGTCATCGTATACCTTGATGATTTGGGTATAGATGAAGCTGTGGTAGTACTCATCAGCAACCTCGCAGTAAGGAACTTCCTCTGTAACATCAATATCATCCGCATTCTTGGCGATCAAGTCCTTGGAAAGATAAAATTCTTCATCCCCATCCCGGTCTTTGTCCCGAACCAACAAATAGATGGGTGCTTTACCATAGTTGCCAAATACCTCACGACTGATGATCGAGACATTGGTTTGCAACAGTGGGTCGCCACAACGATCGTCGTAAGTACACCAGTTGATAACGGAGTAAGTACGGAAGATTTTGTAGCACTCATCATCAGATGCATCGTAACGCTTGTCTGTAACATTCACCGACAAGATGTCACAAGCCAGTTCGTCCGTGATAATCGTATCAATGATTGGCGTTTTACAATCAGTAGACACGTCTTTAGGGAAACAAATGTTGTATTCATGTACTGGATTGACCCAAATGCGTTGGGTACAGGTGATCGAGATTGGCCCTTTAACCGTTTGTTTGGTCAAAGTCCAGTTGCGATCGATGTAGCCATAACCACACTTCAATTTCTTCACAGTGGAATATGCGGTATCCAATGGAGCACAGTCACTACCAGTAGTGATGGTCACATCCCCAAAGATTTTCGCTGAAGCTACTTTGTCATCAATTTGAGCCAGACCTTTGTCATCACAATCAATGGTGATAGCCCAAGGAGCGATACAGGTTGGAGCCACCTTGTCTTCGATCAACAAGTCCATCCAGCAGTAGTTGGTGTTGCCGTAAACGTCTTCACCCCACAGTTCAACCGTGACACGCTCAGTGAGGTCGCAGCAGAAGAATTCTACAAAATCAGCCAGTGGAGACATCAGTTTGCCACCTTTAAGCACAAATGTTTCACCGAAGTCAGCCAGGTCACCGTCGCCGTTGCGGTCAAAGCCATCAGCTTTGGTCCAATCGCCATCCGCTGGCAGCGGATCCAATTTGCCGTTGTTGTTGGTGTCGTAGCCTTTTTGGATGAAGCTAGCAGCGCAAGCATCAGGCACGTTGCGGCGAGCCGCAATCCAGGCCAGTTTGCAGTTGTCCCAGGAACCTTCGTCGATGTCA
>NZ_JBGSLK010000050.1:0-59614 GCF_041740695.1 Haliscomenobacter sp.
CGAGGGTGCTGAAACCTATGCCCGAATTCAAGGCTTCATTAGTACCTGTCGTAAGCATCAACTCAATGTTTTCAATGAACTTCGTGCTGCTTGCAGCACCCAAATATATGTCGCGCCCTTCGGGCGCTAAATAGTTACAACGAAGCTAGGTTTTTCTATTGCATGCACATAAAGATCTGGCAACTTTCAGGACAAAAAAGCCGTTTCCCAAGCTTTAACAGCCCTGCCCCGGAGAGTTTATTTTTTGCAAGTGATCGATCTGAACAATTTTCGCCAAAAAACCTTAAAATTAGTTCGGCAATAGGTTAGCCCTGTCGATAGCCTACTGCTTTTGAAATGATGGTCAAGCCCATTGAATGACAAAATCCAATACTTTCATCAACCTGCTTATCTCCATTTACGGCTACTGAGTAATCTACTTTGTCGAAATAGGCCCCATTTCCGTAGGTGATCTGGCTATTTTAGTCTCATATGAGGCCAATTTTCTTTATTTGTGATACTTTTCCCCACACCTTTGGCGTACAATTTGCGTCTAAAAGAGCAGATCCCAGAAAAAACCTCCGATTTGCAATTTTTTTCTCATAAAATCAAGTTTTTCTCAAATTTTGAAACTATTTTTAAGAGGAAAGCGTATGATAAGGGGAGCCGGATGTAAAGTGGTCGACACGAACATGATGCCCTCAACCATTGTTTACTCTTTGTTTAACTTAAGAAAGCAACCCCATTTGTTAAAACTTAATTCCAAAACTTCCTAAGTTATGCGTCAGCTAAAAATTACGAACAAAATTACGGCCCGCGAAAGTTTGGCCCTCGACAAATACTTGAACGACATCGGTAAGATTCCTATGCTTACTGCCGATGACGAAGCAGAGATGGCGCGCCGCATTCGACAAGGTGACGACGATGCTATGGCCAAATTGACCCGTGCCAACTTGCGCTTCGTAGTGTCCGTAGCCAAACAGTACCAAAACCAGGGGCTTTCCCTTAGTGACTTGATCAACGAAGGCAACGTAGGTTTGATGAAAGCCGCCAAACGTTTCGACGAAACGAAAGGCTTTAAATTCATTTCTTACGCGGTGTGGTGGATTCGTCAGTCCATCCTGCAAGCCATCGTAGAATATTCGCGCATTGTCCGTTTGCCACTGAATAAAGTAGGCTCATACAATAAAGTCAATGAAGCATACCTCGCCTTTATCCAGGAATTTGAACGTGAACCGACCAACGAGGAACTGGCCGAATTGCTGGAAATGAACCCCAAAGAAGTGGGGAATATGCTCAAAGGCAACGGTCGCCACGTGAGTGTGGATGCGCCCTTGAGTGGCGAGGAAGGTGATTCAACCATGTTGGACGTCATTGTTGACCAAGACGACATGGGCCCCGACTTCCGCCTGATGGAACAATCCCTCAAGGATGAAGTAAAACAAGGTTTGTCGATCCTCAACATCCGCGAAGTGGAAGTTCTTTCGGCTTATTATGGACTAGAGGGCCAAAAACCCCTTACACTGGAAGAAATTGGTGAAATGTATGGTTTGACCCGCGAACGCGTACGCCAAATCAAGGAGCGCGCCATTCGCCGCTTGCGCAAATCATACAACCGCAATAATTTAAGATCTTATTTAGGCTAATTGGGTGAGTTGTTGCCCCTGAGCAACAACTTCTTTGTTGTAACGGAGGGGACGAGAGGCATCAGTAATTACTGATTGTGCGGCGGAAGTGAAGAACCACTGAATACTGTCTTTTGTCCCCATCTCTATTTAAATCTCTGCCCATATGCAGCTTTTTTTCAAGGCATCCATCCCTTATCTACTATGCCTTGTCTTTCTTTTCAACTTACTGGCCTGCTCTTCTAAAGATGCTCCTTTTCCAGCGGATCCGGCTCAAATCATGGTTTTTAAAACGGGCTTACGCTTGTTTTCTACCCCAGGTAGTCAAGGCAAAGCCCTTCGCAAACTCAAGCCTGGTGAAATACTCAAAGACCTGGGGGTGGTAAGCCCATTTTTGACCCCCTTATCCCTCAACGGTCAGGGATATACCGAGCCCTGGCTCAAGGTGCGTACCCACAAAGGAGAAATTGGCTGGGTCTACGGTGCAGTCTTGTACAATCGCCAGGAGCAGGCGGCAAAACAAGTACTGCCCAAACGCCTCGCTGCACTTTTTGGCCCTTCTTTAGCCCAAAAAATCGATACGTACAGCCGCAATTTCGAAGCCGCCCACACCGATGTAGCATTGGCCCAGGCTTATCATCAGTTCCGCGAGGTACTGGATTCACTGGCTTTGCATACTTCCTTTGCGCTGGCGGTGGACCCCACTTACACCTTGCCCAATCTCATTTGGTTGCCCCAGGTATTGCCTGGCGTAGTCCCCCAAATGAATCCTCGAGGGGACACCTATTATTTTTTCACCCATTTTGGCGACTACAAACGAAAAGCACTGCAGACCAAAGGGCAAAGTGATGATGATTTTTTTGATTGGTGTATCCAACAATTTCCAAGCGACAGCATTGAGTACCTCTATCCTCATTACGTCATCGAAACGGATAGAGAGCTAACCCATAGCCTGCTTGGCCGTGGTCTGCATTTTCAAACCCTTCAACAGTTGGACGCCTTGTACCGTCGAAAAACGGCCTTTGACCATGATCTTATTGGCTATAAAAATCGTTGCATTGACGATATTACCGCTTCGCGCGCAGCCTTTTGGGAAACGCGGGAAAAGATTATCGCTGAATTGACACAAATCTGTCGCTCAGATTTGGTGGTCTTGACGAAAGCGGATAAAATTGCACTCGAAACCCGCTTGCAACAGCTTCAGAAACCAGAAACGTATGGTCTTCGAACAGATGTACAGGCGGGAAGAACGAAATAAAAAATAAAATGGGCATACTTGCAATTTCAGCCATCATGGTAGCCGGGGCAGGCTTTTATTTGTTTTCACAAAGTTTCCCCAATTTTAAACCTGGAGAAAAAAAGATCCAGGCTGACCTCAAGACCATTCGCCAGGAAGTACTCAAAAGTACGCCCGATCTTACCCCCATGCGTACCGAGGACCTGGAGTCGCTGTCTTCCAAAGAAATGGACAAAAGCATCAAAAAACGGGCTACCACTGATCAGCGCGGTGTTTTTGTGACCATTTTTGAAGAACCCGCTGCGGCTTATTATCACCGTAAGTATCTGTCCAACAAACGCGATGCCCTGATTTTTGCCAAAACCTATCACCATGAATACACTTATTGGATCAAAGGGGATGAAGTAAACTTGGTAATTGACCAGCAACCCTTGGGTGTTTACAATGAAAAAACCGGGGAACTCATCGGGGCTCGCAGCCAAAAAATGATCGCCAAACTAGATAAGTCTAAACCCGCAAAAATGGAAATGACCATTCAAGGACGGGCGGTTGGCAATATCGTAGCGCCACGGCCCGGTGGCAAAGACACCTTGAGCCAGCGTTGTTTTGATTTTGTACGCAATGATTTGAGCAAGGAGGAAGAAGCCATTTTATTGGCCATTGCCATCTTTGAAATGGTCGAGCGCAAAGTATAAAAAAACACCAGCCGTCAGGAAGCACTCCTGATCGGCTGGTTAACACACTATTGATGATGTATGAAACAGTCTTGTCCCTTTTATAAATACTTGCTAATGCGCCGCATCCCCTCCAAACAGGCCCGGGTATTGTGATAGGGGCATTTCCAAAAGCCCACTTTGTCTTCAGTTGCCATTACATTACCCTGCGCATCAATGCCCCAGTACCATTCTCCACCTAGTTTGTCCTTCAAATGGATTTGGATATAGGCCCAGCAGGACAATGATTTTCCCAAAAAATGTTCCTCCTGGGTCAATTCCCAGGCATTCAAAAAACCCACCATGGCTTCCGCTTCCACCCACCAGTGTTTTTCAGGCAAATGATCTTCGTACAGCAAGGCACCACTTTGGGCATCAAAACCCTCCGCTGCTGCTCCAGCTACGGCTACCGCCATTTCACGGGCATCCTCGACTCGATACTGCGCGATCTCCGCTGCTTCCAGCAAGAGCCAGGCCGTTTCAATATCATGCCCATAAGATACGGGTGCCGGAACTGAATTCCATTGGGCATCAAAAAAACAAATCAGGTGCTTTGTTTCAGTATCGATGATCTTATCCAAAAATAAATCAATCAGGTTCTTGAGTCGCTCATGCAATTGAGAATCGGGCCAACTGCGGTAAAAATTGGCGTAAGCCTCCAGAATATGCAGGTGCGTATTCATGGTTTTGGGCGCATTGCTATCGCGGTCGCTCAAACGCAGATCTTCCAAAGCTGTGCCATTTCGGGCCACCGCCTCCCAGTATCCATTGAATTGTGGGTCAAAACTGTGTTTTTCAATCCAATCAAAAATGGCTCTGGCACGCTGTAGTACAGCTGCTTGCTGTTCCTCATCCAACACCCGCAGATACTCCGCCAAAGCATACAATACAAAAGCCTGCCCATAAATCTGCTTGCGGGTATTCAGCGCTGCACCAGTTGCAGTGACTGACCAATAATAGCCCCCAAAGTCGTCGTCATAAAAATGAGTGGAAAGAACGCCGAAGGCTCGCTGCGCCACCGCCAAATACATCGGAT
The DNA here is from genome assembly GCF_041740695.1 of Haliscomenobacter sp. Lineage (GTDB taxonomy): Bacteria > Bacteroidota > Bacteroidia > Chitinophagales > Saprospiraceae > Haliscomenobacter. The sequence continues at coordinate 4,591 of NZ_JBGSLK010000050.1, forward strand.
CATGGAGATTGGCGTATGCGGCAGAAAAAGTCCATAAAATTCTTGCGTTGAGCACCAGCCCCTTCGGCGCCGTATAATCCACTAGGCCTTGGTTGTCCATTTTGCCAATAAATCCACCTTGCCGATGATCAATGGTTTGGGTTGACCAGAAATGCAGGATTTCGGTCAACTCGCTTTGGAGCTCGGCATGAAATCGGTGGAAAATGGCTTTATCGTTGGAGAACATATTTTTATTAGAGATGAAAGAGGAGAGATGAAGGATGAGAGATGAAAGACAAAAGATTCGACTTGTCGCCGCCGCTGCGGTAGCCTCTCATCTCTCATCTCTCATCTTTCATCTTTCATCTTTCATCTTTCATCTTTCATCTCTATCTTGTTTCGTTGAATAATCGCCTTGAGGGTTTCCACACTTGCTGCTGAACGAAACCCATCCTCAGGGGTATTTATGCAATAATCCACCAAACGATCCAGCGTAGAAGTAGCCACATGCAAGCGGGTATCGGAAGATGCGTAGTAAATAAAAACCGTCCCATCATCGTCCAGAATCCAGCCATTCGAAAAAGCTACATTGGACACATCCCCTACCCTTTCAGCGCCTTCCGGTGCCAGGAAATACCCAGCGGGTTGGTGAATGACTTTGGTCAAATCCTGCAAATCCGTCATAAACAGGTACAAGACGTAGCGCAATCCAGCCGCGGTATTGCGTACCCCATGCGCCAGGTGCAACCACCCACGGTCGGTTTTGATCGGCGCTGGGCCCTGTCCATTTTTTACTTCATAAACCGTATGGTAACGACGCTCGTGGATGATGGTTTCACTTTCAATCACGGCGTTGTCCATGTTATCAGCCAAACCAAAGCCGATGCCACCACCTGTTCCTGTGCTAATGAACCCATCTTGTGGTCGGGTGTAAAAGGCATATTTCCCATTGACGAACTCAGGGTGCAACACCACATTGCGCTGTTGTGCCGAAGCCGTTTTAAGGTCAGGGAGCCGTTCCCAATTGACTAGGTCTTTGGTACGAGCCATTCCTGCCTGTGCAACGGCTGAGGAGGTATCTGCAGCCGGAACCGAAAGGTCTTTTCGTTCGGAACAAAACAGGCCATAAATCCAGCCGTCTTCGTGGGCCACCAAGCGCAGGTCGTAAACGTTGGTATCAGGATCAGCGGTTTCGGGCATGGTGATCGGGTAATCCCAAAATTGGAATTGATCGATGCCATTGGGGCTTTCCGCAATGGCAAAAAACGATTTGCGATCCATACCCTCTACCCGAGCGGCAACCACATATTTCCCTTGCCATTTGATGGCCCCAGCGTTGAACACGGCATTGATCCCAAAACGCTCCATCAGATGGGGATTCGTTTGTGGATTCAAGTCGTAACGCCAAAACAAGGGGGTATGAGCAGCCGTGAGCACTGGGTTTCGGTAGCGCTCAAAAATACCATTGCCTGGAACAATTGCCTGGTTGGGGGTCTGGATCAAATCCTGGTGTTGGGCCTCGAGTTGAGCCAAACGTTGTTGAAAAACAGTACTCATCGTAGTTGGCTTGAACAAGTTGCTGGGATGAGGGCCATTTGCCTCATCCCAAATCAAAAATTTGTTGTGATCTTTAACCCGCTTACAGGCGATTGTTTTGCAAAAATGAACAATCTATTGTAAAAAAAGGGTCGCATCAGGTCACAATTGACGGGGACAATTGTAACGGTAATTTGTGTAAAAAGCTCATTCAAGCGCTGGCCAATGTGTATTTTTGTCCCAAACTAATAAAAATGCAATCATTAGACTTCCACGAACATCCCCACCGCCGCTACAATATCCTCACCGGTGAATGGGTGCTGGTTTCACCCCACCGCACCAAACGCCCCTGGCAAGGTAAAGTTGAAAAAGCTGATACCAGCCGCAAAGCCAGTTATGACGCCACATGTTACCTCTGCCCCGGGAATGAGCGCGCAGGAGGCTTCCAAAACCCCAATTATCCAGACACTTTTGTTTTTACCAATGATTTTGCTGCACTGTTGGAAGTCTCTTCGGATGCCCCTTTTCAGCAAGGTTTGCTCCAGGCCAAAGGGGAACGAGGCATTTGTAAAGTGGTCTGTTTTTCACCTAATCATGGCCTCACTTTGCCTCAAATGGAAGTGGCCGCCATCGGCAAAGTAATCGAACTCTGGCAAGCACAATACCTGGAATTGGGCGCCATTGATTTCATTCAGCATGTCCAGATTTTTGAAAACAAGGGCGAAATTATGGGGTGTAGCAACCCTCATCCGCATGGACAAATCTGGGCTCAATCCACGATCCCACAAGAAACTCGCCTGAAAACCATCCAGCAGAAACAATATTGGAAGGAAAACCAGCGCAGTTTGCTGGGAGATTATCTGGCACAGGAACTAAAAGAAGGTAGCCGCATTGTGCTCGAAAACGAGGAGTTTGTAGCACTGGTGCCTTTTTGGGCCATCTGGCCTTACGAAGCCATGATTATACCCCGCCGCCCGATGCGCCACATTGCAGAGATGAATGAGCTGGAAAAAAATGCTTTTGCTCAAATCCTCAAAGCCTTGACCATCCGGTTTGACAATTTGTTTGAAACCTCTTTTCCTTATTCTGCAGGCATTCACCAAGCCCCTACCGATGGCCTGGAACATCCTGAATGGCATTGGCACATGAGTTTTTATCCACCGCTGTTGCGCTCGGCTACTGTGAAGAAATTCATGGTGGGTTATGAGTTGTTTGCAGAACCTCAAAGAGATGTGACGGCAGAATATGCGGCAGAGCGTTTGAGGGGATTGGCTGAAATACATTATTCAGCTATGGTTTAGACATAAAAAAACCGAGGAGTATGTTTCAACTCCTCGGTTTGGGAATGCTTAAGCCTTTTGTCTTCGTCTTACTGTGGCAAAATTGGTATTAACTGGGTAAAGAACTTAAACACGGACTATAATTCTTCTTAATTTTTAGCATTCAAGTTTATTCGTCCCAAGGCTAATTAGTGCTGTTTAATTGTCTCTAACAAAAGTTGACATACCTTCCAAATCTTTTTTCATCGGCCACTCATTGATTTTATCAGCCTATTATTTTAAGCTAAGCTGAACCAAATAAGTTAGGATTTCTAATCAGTTAAAAATAATTTGTGCTCTAGCCTTTAAAAAAGTTACCTGATCAATCGTATATTGAGATTTGAATGGAAGCCAAGTGAGCACAGAGCTCACTGGCTCCCGAATACCAAAGTTTAATTTGTGTGGATTCCAAGAATTTGGAGAGCAAGCAGACCTCCGTTCGAAGGGGCATTAGTGCAGACCTCTTGGATTAGGCCAGGGAAAACGGAGCTATGCCTTAGATCTTGGATGTGTTTAAACTTTGGTTTCATCTCTTTTTTTTTGTTAAGTCAAACCTACAATCTCGCCTTTAAAAACCCAAAGACGAAAACGCTTTGTTGAATTTTTTTATTCAAAATTCCCCCCTTTTATTTTATCCTAACTTCCTGTAAACCAATTTTTTAATTGAATGAAACTAAAGTTGTCAATCCTATGCCAGAAAATGAAAATTTGCGCGATCAAGCCCTTGATCTCCTGAAGCAATATCGGGCTTTTTGGGAAGTACTGACTAGCAAGGAGCGCCCGGCATTGGTTGAGTTTATAAACGCTCCTATGCACAAGTGCAATCGGTATGTTGCTGAACTTGCTGCTCACCTAAACATTGCCTTAAAAAATGACCGAGCCGACCTGTTGAACGATGAGAAACTGATCAGTAGGTACTCATCCGGCCGTAAGACGGATTCTGCAGCTACTCATTTATCTAAACTCATTCAACAGTTCAAGACCCTTCTCGAGTTGATCGAACAGTTTATCGTTTATACCCATGTCCTAAACGATAAACAGGCTTATCAAAAAGCGCTGTTAAAAAGCCTTAAAGAAAGGAATAACCATGGCCTGTTTTTAAAAGCTGCTGCTGATTTGAGGACCAGCCTCAATAGAACAACGCTCACTTTAATGGTAGCAGCTGACAAATGGTGGCTGGAACACCAGTGCTATTACGACAAATATGCTGATCAAACCAATGGTTCCAATACTTTTGAACAAAACATTAGTTCATTCGATACCTTTTTCGAGCTAACTACCCTAAGTAATTATCTGGAAATGTTCAATCGAAATGTTCCCGATAATGACATGATTAAGAAATTTGATTACGCATTTGAAGCTATTTCTAGTGGTGACAACAGTAAGGATCCTATCGTTGTCAAGTTGTATGTGAAAATGATCAACATCTTAAAAACCAAAAATGTAATACCCAACCTACACTATCCTGATTTTAAAGTGAGTTTTTATAAGGCTGAATATGAGTTGGCTAAAAGTGATCTCCTTGCATTAAGCAAAACATGTGCGAACTACATTAGCGGGCTTTATTACCAGTTGGGAACAATCTGGCTTGACGAACTTTTCGAATGGTTGATGTACCTCTACCAAAAGGGGCTTTATGCCTATGAAGGAAGTATTTCAGATGGCGAATACTTGAATTTCTTTTTAGTTGCTCAAGCACTTGGAAAATATGAAGTTTTGGAGCAATTTGAAGAAACCCATTCAAAACTTTTGGATAACTCCGTCAAGGACCAGGTTTTGAGTTTATGCCGAAGTTATACGCTCCAAAGAGAGCATAAGATTAATGAGGCATGGGATTTATTGGAAAAGACCTTCCCGTTGAACTATAAAACACAGCTAAAGTATGATTTACGCATCAAAGAACTAAGAGCTATGCTGAGTTATGAAAATTTTTTACTTGATCAAAAAGATGAGGATTACAAGGAAGGTGTGGTAAAAACCATGGATAACTTGAAAAAATATTTCCAACGATTGATTGAGGGAGAGCACCTCAGTGAGGAACATACTTCACCTCACATTAATTTCAGATGGGTGGTGTCTAAACTTTACTACTACCAAAAAAAAACCGATGAAAAGGAAAAAGCAGCTATCCTGGAAGAAATTTTGAATTTGTTGAACAGCAATGCACCTTTATCAAATCGTTTGTGGATAACCCATCAATTGTCAAAAATAGCTTAAAATAAAAAAACGAACGGGAGTCCTGACATCAGGCTCCCGTCCTTCCTATTTATTCTACCTATTCAATAATCAAAATTACTTCGTAGGATTTGTCCTTGTGCTTATGGGCAAATGATCACGTCATTCACAATTTTACAGCCAGGTCCGAGTTCATCATCAACTTGGTCTTGTGGCGTAATTTGGCCTCCACCATCAAAGGCAGTGCAGGAGCTCAGGTTGAAACTGGCTGCAGTAATCATGAGTATGGCTAGCATTTTCCAGTTGAACGCCTTCTTGATTAGGCAAACGGAGGCCCCTAGCGCAGGGAGACCCTTCACTTGATTAGTGTGCATGTGTTTTGGATTTTCGCAATGAGATAAAAGGCCCCTTTAGAAGTCTAGCCAGAACCTCTGACCAGAATCACCGCGCCCGCTGGTGGCTTCTAAAGTTTAAGCTTAAACCTTGCCGGGCAGCAAGGGATTTAAGCAGCCAATCATGAGAAAAGACCTTGAAGCATTGGCCATTAAATTGTGCTTCTCTATCTGCTTCTCATCTTCTTTATACCCATTCCGTTAAGTGGTTATCATCCTTTATCTACTTTTTTTAAAAAAATCTTCCTGAAATATCAATATGCCTTAACCCTTAATTTAGTGGTCATCTAAATCAAGCAATAATTATCCCTAACCTTTTTAAAAGAAAATACGCTCAGCGCTAAACGCTACCTGCTGGTGGCTCACTGCTGCCTCCCTCCTCAAACCATACCGGATCCTGTATCTCCGGATCACCATTGTAATTCACGGTGATCTCCTCCCCTACTTCAATGTCCCGAATGCTCCAAATTTCAATGATTGCATTGTCAGGGTCGCACCAATAGCGGGCGTTGGACTCGCGGGAATGATTGTACAATGAGCCGAAACCCAGGGCGATCGCACATTCATCGTCGTTTTCACCCCACAAAAAATAATAGTCGTGCAGGAAAGTTTTGTGGATGACCGGTAGGTCTTCCTTTGGACAGGCAATAACCGGACAAATTTCAATCAAAGAATCAGCCGAGATTGGCTCGGTGGAAAAAATCCCACGTCCACCCAATTCACTGGGTCCGAAATATATAGAAGGAATACGTTGCATAAGTACAAAGATAGAGATGAAAAATTAAAGATGAAAGATGAAAGATGACAACAAAGCCGGAAACCATAGGCTTACCCGCTCTCATCTTTCATCTCTCATCTCTCATCTCTCATCTTTCATCTTTCATCTTTCATCTTTATCAAAGTTTCTCTATACTCGCAATCTCAATCTCCGCCATCTTCGTTTTGGTATTCCAGCCACATTGCACCTCGCGTTCATTTCCGGTGAGGCGGTAGCGGATTTTGACTTTTACCTGCGAAATACCATACACCGGTTCTGCTTGTAAGATGAGGGCATCTACTTTGGGCTGGCTGGCCTTGTCGGCTACAAATTGCCCCCACTCGTCGTCCAGATCAACCCCAAAATGCCAATCACAACCGTCAACAGGCAGTTGATTTTGGAGGATGGCTTCGTGTTCTGCATACCCTTCTAGTTTGGCTACGGCATTTTCGTCCGTACAAAATTGCAATCCGATCGCTACGAGTATAAAAAATAGGAGCTTGCGCATGGTTTTTGTTTTTTTAGTTAGACGTGTTTCCCACTTATTCCGTTGGCAACATTTTTGTTTCGCAAAAGTTAAAGATATTTAGACGCTATTTTAGCATCTCTTAGAAGCTGTTTTGCTCAACATTACAACAACCTACATCAACATGAAACGGTTCAGATTAGCTTTACTCCTCCTAGGTTCCTTTTACTTGGGTTTCACCCAGCTTAATGCCCAATGCCCAAAATTGGTTTGGGCCGAAGAATTCGATGGTACCAGTCTCGATCTGCAAAAATGGACCCATCAAACCGGCGGCGGTGGCTGGGGCAACAACGAACTACAAAATTATCGCCCAGAAAACACTTCGGTGAGTGATGGCTTGCTCAAAATTACCGCCAAACGCGAAAACCTGGGCGGCAATACTTACACCTCCTCCCGCATCCGCAGCATCAACAAAGGTGACTTCACCTATGGTCGGATGGAAGCCCGCATCAAGATGCCTTATGGCCAAGGCATCTGGCCTGCCTTTTGGATGATGCCCACCGACGACAGATACGGAGGCTGGCCCAAAAGTGGTGAAATCGACATCATGGAGCACATCGGTCGGGAGCCGAAAAAAATTTACGGCACCATTCACTTTGGCCCCGACTGGCCCAACAACAAGTCTACGGGTGGCTCTTACGACGCTTACCGCGAAGACTTCAGCAAAGAATTCCACCGCTTTGCCGTAGAATGGGAACCCAATGAAATCCGCTGGTACATCGACGATTATTTGTATTCCACCAAAAAAACCACCGATCTGGGCGGTGAACGCTGGCCTTTTGACCAACGCTTTCACTTCATCCTCAATCTGGCCGTGGGCGGCACTTGGCCCGGTAGCCCCGATGGCAGCACGGTTTTCCCACAAGTGCTGGAAGTGGATTACGTGCGGGTTTACGACACCAAGGCTCAAACACTGAGCGGCCCCCTTTCCGTCCCTTTCAAAGCACCCTTCACCGTATATACCCTCAATGGCGTAGACAATACCGCCAAAATCACCTGGCAAGCCCCCGCTGGGGCCGAAATCACTTCCGGCCAAGGCAGCCGCGATGTCGCCATTAAATGGGGCACCAGCGGCGGGGAATTAACCGCAGAAGTAGAAACGGCTTGTGGGAAAAAGACCCTCAGCGTCTATGTAAAGGTTGAACCCGGACTGGCTAGAGAAAAAGCCTTGGAAAATTTTGACGACAGTTCCCCTCTCCAACTGACCTTTTCCAACGGCACCTTCAGTGACAACGTTGCAAATCCCAATACGACTGGCATCAACAGTACCCCACTGGTCGGCAGATACGTGCGCAATGGCGGTTCGCAATACGATGTCATCGTATACGAAGGCAGCCCGATCAGCGATCTGGGGTCTTTCCTCAGCAAGGAGCGCAAGTTTTTCATCGATGTGTATACGAATGCGCCGGTGGGCACTGAAGTGCTGTTCCAGGCGGAAAACGGCGCTCGCTCGGCCCAAAACTACCCAACGGGCCGACACAGCCGCTATCAGGCTTTTACCACTAAACAAAATGAATGGGAACGCCTGGAATTGGCGTACCTGGATCGGCCCGACGGGGGCACTGCTTCTACGGCGATTGATCGCTACGTGCTGCTGTTCAAGCCCAATACCTTCTCGAGCAATACCTACCACTTCGACAATCTCGATGCCTACGCACCAGCCATTACCAGTGTGCGGGAAGCGCTGATCGATGCCAACAAAGTATTCCAGCTATCCCCTAATCCAGGGCAAGAAGTCTTGAAATTGGAAAACCTGGGTGAGGAAACCATCCTGCAAACTACCCTGCTTAGCTTGGATGGAAAAATCATGCAAAGTAGCTCGGAAAGGGTTTTGCCACAGCAAATATTGGAAATGAAAGTGCAGGCTGCCGCTCCGGGCACCTACCTTGTGCAGGTGTTGCGCGCCGATGGGAAGCTGGCGGTCAAAAAATGGGTGAAGGGGAATTAAAAATTCTCTATTTTAACTCAACTACTGAGGTGAATTCTTTGGTGTCTTAGGTTTCTTAGGTGGTGAAAAAAGAAACGCACTGCGAAGCAGGGCATATTTTCACCACCTAAGAAACCTAAGACACTAAAGAAACACCTCAGAGTTTATGTGCTCAAAAACCTTAAATCACCAGTCAGTTAGGCGGTTCCACCAGGTGCGTTTCATCACCACAAACACCACCACCAACAGCGCCAGCACTATCCCCAGCCCCGTCCACTTGTTCAGGATCAAGTACATCGGCAGGAGCATGAGCAACAATTGCCCGGTGATTCCCAGAAACAAATTGAGCATGTTCACCCCAAAGTTTTTATTGCCTTCAAAAGTTGGATCTTCCGCCACCGCCAGCGCATGGATCGGTTTCCAAAAACCCCAGGGCCGCACCGTTTTGTAAAAGCTCAACAAAGTTTCCTGATTGGTCGCCGGCGCCGCATAGGTCCCCAGGATGCAGGCAATGAGCTGGATGACGATGAACACAGGGAAAAAGTACAACATCCGGGTCCCATCAAAATAATTGGTGATGCCACTCACCGACAAAGCGGGTGGAATGGCACTGGCCACAATCCCTGCCAACATCCCGTAAAAATACCCGGTCGCATTGAAGCGCCACCAGTACCATTTCAGCACGTTTGCACACACAAACCCACCATAAAGTCCGGCAGTAATGATGTTGAAAATCATGTTCACATCCTTGATGAACAAACCCAGGCCAATCCCAAAAATCACCATCACCACCCCACTCAGGTAACTCATGGTGATGATCTGCTTGCGCTCAGCTTGTGGATTGACGAATTTGAGGTAAATATCGTTCACCAAATAAGCCTGGCCCGCGTTCAGAGTACCGCTGAAGTTGCTCATAAAAGCGCCGAGGAAACCCGCCAAGACCAAACCAATCAAACCCACGGGCAGGTATTTGCTGATCACCGCAGGCATGATGCTTTCAAAATTGATGATGCCCTCCCCCAGGCGCGTAAGGTTCAATTGTTCAAAGTACAGAATGCCCAGCACACAAAAACCCATGGTCATGAAATACCGAATGGGCATCAGAATCACCGAAATAAAGCCACTCATCTTGGCGGCTTCCTCCGGGCTACGTGTACTCAGGATTTTTTGACAATCGTAATTGGGGGCTGGCCCTGCCAAACTTTTCATGATCCCGCTGATCAGCATCATCCCGACTACCGCCGAAAAGAGTTGATAGCCGTCTTTTTCCATTTTGATCCGCGCATCATTCAGCATGTCGGACCAATCCAGGCCCAAATGGGTACCGAAAAATGGTGAATCCCAGCCTCCAGGCACTTTGCTCAAAATATCCACATCCGATTGCGCCAGATGGTTCATCGCAATTACCCCCACAAACAGGGAGCAAACGATCATCACCATGTACTTGATCACATCGGCCAGTACAATCCCGTGCATGCCCCCCACAATGCTATAAAACATAGCCACCAGCGAAATGACTACCCCATAAAACTGGGCGGTATGGTGCTTCGAAGCTTGCAAGGCATTCACATACTCAGGGGTACCCAGGCCATACGCCCCTTCGCCCGCGCTCAGGAAAGGCAACACCTCGCGCACCCGCTCGTAAGGCAAGAAGATTTGTAAAAACTCGCCCACCCCCACAAAGGCGTAGGCCATGTACCCGATGCACAAAATGAGGGCAAAAAAGACCACGATCAGATGGCTTTGCCGCACACCCTTATCGTTGAGGCCAAAACGCGTGCCCAGCCATTCGGCCCCGGTTGTCGCATTGCTTCGCCTCAACCAGCGACTCAGGAAGACCATCAAAAAGATTTGGTTGAACACCGGCCACATCCAGGGGATGAACACACTTTTGAAGCCGTACAAAAAGGCCATACTCACCAGCAGCATGGTACCGCTGATGTCAAACATATCGCTGGCGTCACTCAAACCCAGCATGTACCATGGCAGGGTTTTGCCGCCCATCAGGTAGGCGTCTTTGCTTTTTTTGGCCTGGTTGCGCATGTACAAACCCAGCGCGATCATCAACGCGAAATAGGCGGCAATGATCAGGAGATCAAGCGTAGAGAGCATGAAAAAGATGTTTTTTTTGTTGTGATCAAAAATAAACTTTATAAAAAACGTATGATTAAAGCACATGGAATGTGTGACTAAGGAACGAAAAAAAAATAACTTGGCTGGAAATTTTTAAACAAGCATTAGATCATGACAAAAAACAAAAGCTTCCCCGAAAATTTCCTATGGGGCAGCGCTACCTCGGCTTACCAGATCGAAGGGGGCCATTTGAGCGATGGAAAAGGCCCCTCCATTTGGGACGTCTTTTGTATGATACCCGGCAAAGTCCACCAAGGCGACACCGGCAATACCGCCTGCGACCACTATCACCGCTTTCGCGAAGACGTGGCTCTAATGAAACAACTCGGCATCAAAGCCTACCGTTTTTCCATCTCCTGGCCCCGAGTGCTACCAGCCGGACGTGGGGCAGTGAATCAAGCCGGGATCGATTTTTACAACGCCCTCATCGACGAGTTGCTGCTAGCGGGGATCGAACCCTGGGTCACCCTCTACCACTGGGACTTGCCCGCCGCCCTGGAGTTTGAACTACACGGTTGGCTGGGCGAAGGCATCGCCGATGCTTTTACGGAATATGCCGATTTGTGTTTCCAGCACTTCGGCGACCGGGTCAAAAACTGGATCACCATCAACGAAGCCTGGGTGGTCGCCATCCTGGGCTACGGGCACGGTGTTTTTGCCCCCGGCATTCAATCCCCCGACCTGCCCTATCTGGCTGGCCACAACCTCCTGAAGGCGCACGCCAAAGCCGTACAGGTTTACCGCCAAAACTACCAGCCCCAACAAGGTGGCAAAATTGGCATCACCAACAATTGTGATTGGCGCGAACCCCTCACCGACAGTCCAGCCGATCAAGCGGCTGCTGAACGGGCCCTGGAATTTTTCCTGGCCTGGTTTGCCGATCCAATTTACAAAGGGGATTACCCGGCGGTAATGCGTGAGCGTTTGGGTGACCGTTTGCCTAGCTTTACGCCCGCAGAAAAGGAACTGATCCAGGGCTCCTCCGATTTTTTTGGCCTCAACCATTACACCACCATGTATGCCGCCGATGCGAGTGAAAACAACGCAGCAGGCAGTGTATACGGCAACGGCGGCCTGAGTGCGGACCAGGATGTGAACCTCAGCGTATCCCCCGATTGGGCGCTCACGGCCATGCAATGGGCCATCGTGCCTTGGGGTTGTCGCAAACTGCTGCAATGGATTACCGCGCGTTATGACAATCCACCCATTTACATCACTGAAAATGGTTGTGCTTTTGATGATCAATTGCGGGATGGGAAAGTGGCAGATCTGGAGCGGATCGCCTTTTTTGAGGGCTACCTGGGCGCAATTCAGGAGGCGATTGCCAGTGGAGTAAAGGTAGAGGGCTACTTCATCTGGTCGCTGCTGGACAATTTTGAATGGGCTTCGGGGTATTCCAAAAAATTTGGGATTACGTACGTGGAGGAAGGGACTTTGCGGCGGGTGCCGAAGGCTTCGGCGGAGTGGTACGCGGGGGTGATCGCTGAAAATGGTTGGTGATACCCTCTAAGGTGCTTCTTAAGTGCCTTAAGTTTCTTAGGTGGTGAAAAAAGAAACGCACTGCGGAGCAGGGCATATTTGCACCACCTAAGAAACTTAAGGCACTGAAGGGTCACCTTAGGGATTTGTGCGTAGCGTTAAACCTACACCTCACTCATCGCCAGGATCTTTTCAAACTCCGCTTCCGCCACTGGCATCACCGACAAACGGCTCAGTTTGATCAAACCAATATTCGCCAGCTCCGGTGTAGCCTTGATTTCCTTCAAAGTCACCCCCCGCTTCAGGCGACGTACCGGGATCACCTCCACCACCGACCAATCGCCCGATTCCGCCGTAGGGTCGGGGTAATGCTCCACGGCGACCTGGCAAATACCCACCACCTCCAGCCCGATGTTGCTGTGGTAAAACAAAACTTGATCCCCCTCCTGCATGGCCCGCAGGTTGTTGCGGGCAGCGTAATTGCGCACACCATCCCACATGCCGCGGCCAGTGCGTTCTAGTTCATCGTAGCTGTAAGCGTCGGGTTCGGATTTGACGAGCCAGTAGTTCATACTGATTTTTTTTGCCGCAAGTTAGAAAAGAATTTGGCAAGAAAACCTGTAAATTCCTTTGATCCTAATTGCTGTGATACTTGTTGATGTGTTTAAATTCTCCCTACCTTTACCCCCCAACCACACACTCTACAATGAACGAATTTTTCCGCACTCATTTCGGCCTCGTCGTCACCTTTCTCGGCATCTTGCTGGCCACTTCCATCGTGGCCTACATCATGGACCGCATCTCCAAACGGTTCATCGAAAAAGCCATCAAACTCATCAAAGGTGACCCAATTAATTACCATTTTTTGCGGCATTTTTTGTCGGGGGTGATTTATGTGATCGGTATTGGCTGGGCCATTTCTTCGGTGCCTAGCTTAAAAGCCATCGCAACTTCATTGTTAGGAGCGGCGGGAATTTTGGCGGTCGCGATTGGTTTGGCGTCGCAAAATGCTTTGTCGAATATCATAAGTGGTATTTTTATTGTTATTTTCAAGCCATTTAGCATCAACGATCGGCTGCGTTTGCGCGACAACAAGCTCAGTGGTTTGGTGGAGGACATTACCCTGCGGCACACCATCATTCGGGATTTTGAAAACCGCCGCATCATCATTCCCAATTCGGTGCTCAGCCAGGAGGTGATCATCAATGCCGATTTTGCGGACGATAAAATTTGTACCTTTTTTGAAATTACAGTGGATGTCAAGTCGGACATCGACTTGGTCAAAAGTATCTTGTCCGATGAAGCGCTGAAACATCCCCTGCGCTGCGACAACCGAACTTTCGAGGACATCGAAAGTGGGAAACCAGAAATGCTAGTCCGGGTGATCAGGATCGATGAATACGGCATCCGGTTACGCGCCTGGGTTTGGGCAAAAAACTCTGGCGATGCCTTTATCATCTCCTGCGACCTGTTTGAATCCGTAAAAAAACGCTTTGATCAAGCTGAGATCAGCATGCCTCAAGTGCCGCAGATTAAGGCTTTAAAGGCCGAAGAGGTATAATTCAATTCGACAAAACACTTATTTGTATTGTTTTAAAATCGTAAAACCCCTCGATTGTAGGTACAAAAAAGTAATGCCCGAATCTTTATTTAGACCAATCTAAATTATATTTTTGATTCATCAAATAAAGATCAACCTATGTTCCATACCATTACCGAAAGTTTTATCGCCTTGCATCCCATCCTGCAAGCGTTAATCGCAACCTGTTTCACCTGGGGGGTGACAGCATTGGGTGCTTCACTGGTTTTTTTCTTCAAAACCATCAACCAAAAGGTCCTCGACGCGATGTTGGGCCTGGCGGCTGGCGTGATGATTGCAGCCAGTTTTTGGTCGCTGCTAGCGCCGGCCATTGAGATGAGTGAGGGCAAAAGTTTGCCGGCCTGGTTGCCAGCCTTGATTGGCTTTATGGGCGGCGGTTTGTTCCTGCATTTTATCGATCAGTTTTTGCCGCACTTACACCTGGGTTTCGACAAAGCCGAGGGCGTGCCCACCAGTTGGCGAAGGAGTGTTTTGCTGGTTTTGGCCATCACACTGCACAATATCCCCGAAGGTTTGGCAGTGGGTGTGGCATTTGGGGCAGTTGCACAAGGGGTTCCCAGTGCCAGTTTGGGCGCTGCAGTAGCCTTGGCCATTGGAATTGGCATCCAAAACTTCCCGGAAGGCACTGCGGTATCTGTGCCCTTGCGCCGGGAAGGCATGACGCGTCGCAAGGCCTTCTGGTACGGGCAGTTATCGGGAATAGTGGAGCCCATCGCCGGGGTAATTGGCGCTGCGGCGGTACTGGTGATGCAGCCCATTTTGCCTTATGCGCTGGCTTTTGCGGCGGGTGCAATGATTTATGTGGTGGTGGAAGAATTGATCCCCGAGGCGCAGCATGCGGGCAATACGGATCTGGCAACCATGGCGACTTTGACGGGCTTCAGCATCATGATGGTGTTGGATGTGGCTTTGGGATAACCTCAGTGATGCATTCATTTTTTTCCTTTTCAATCGATCATCCCCCCATTTCACCCGACCATTCGGCATTTTTACCCGACACTTCCCAATTCGTTGAGTGGTCGACGTAATCCATTTGTCGACATTCAACCTCAAAGCACTGTCATTGATCGCCATTCCCAACGGGAGATCAAAAATTGAATTAATTTCACCCAAAATCTAAGTTCCTCACACGCTAAAAAGAGGGAATCCAATGACAGTGATCCAAAAATTCCTATCCCCTCGTTACCGCATTTTGTCGCATGGTTTGTTTTGGACCATCTACATGTTGTATGCCACGCTCCTATACGGGTCGACCCGAGATGATTATTGGCGGGGCTTTATGGAGGTGATTGCGACCCTGCCCATTAAAATGCTGGCAGTGTATTTTACTTTGTATTATTTGATTCCCCGTTTTTTGGATGCGCGCAAATACCCGAGCCTGATCCTGATGTTTTTGGTTTCAGCAATTTTGTTTGGGTATACCGATCGTTTGTTAATGCACACCTTTTACGTTCCCATTTACATCCCGGATTACGATTACGAAAAATATCCGCTGACCAGTTTGGCCAAGGCCATTCAACGGTCAAGTATTGTTTATCTGGTCGTATTTGCGGCCTCTGCCATTAAGTTGATCAAAAGAAACTACCAAACCGAACGTTTCAGCCAGGAATTGGGCAAAGAAAAACTGGATGCGGAGCTGAAGTTTTTGAAAGGGCAAATCCATCCGCACTTTTTGTTCAATACCTTGAATACACTTTATGCGCTGACGCTGCAAAATTCGCCCAAGTCTTCCGAAGTAGTGCTCAAGTTGTCGCACCTCCTGGATTACATGCTGTACGATTGCAACGTAGAGCTGATTCCCTTGCGCAAGGAAATCCAACAAATGCAAAACCTCATTGAACTGGAACAATACCGTTATGGCAATCGCCTGGAAGTGAGTTTTTCGGTTAAAGGAGACGTGAGTACCCAGCAAATTCCGCCGCTCCTGATGCTGCCTTTTGTAGAAAATGCTTTCAAACACGGGGTGAGCAAAGAAGTAGAAGAAGCCTTCATCAGTATAGATCTTACCTTAAAAGAACAACAGCTCAGCCTCCGAGTAGAAAATAGCAAAGCGGAAGACGACAACAAACCCGAGGCAGAATACACCAAAGGGATTGGTTTAAAAAACGTTTCGCGGCGGCTGGATTTGGTCTATGGAGACCAGTACGAATTGCAGGTTTTTGATGAAGAAGAGACTTTTATGATTGTGCTGAAAATTCCGCTGCAAAATTTTGATCAGGCTGGCGATTCCAAGGCGGCCACTAAAAGCACTTTGGTAAAATCCTTGAATTAAAAGCAAAATCTCTAAGTGCCTTTGGTTTCTTAGGTGGTGAAAAAAAGCAGCTATGACATTTTTTTACCACCTAAGAAACCAAAGACACCTAAGATCACCTCAGGTCGTCATCAACGAAGTTTTCCTGCCCATCGTCTAGCGGCAGCGCTTCCACTTGATCCAATAAATCCTTGGGCAATTGCTTCGAGGTTTTTGCCCCCAATTCCTTGATGCGTTCAGCGCGGCCGATCAGGGTATCGCCAAATTTGGGAGATTCCAGCAGTTTATTCATGGCATCCCGGTAAGCCAGTTGGGTTTGATCCAAACGGGTGCCGATGGTTTTGAGGTCGTCTACAAAAGCGCAAAACTTATCGTACAACAAGCCACTCTGGCGGGCAATTTCAAGCACATTGTTTTTTTGGCGCTCCTGTTTCCAGATGAAGGACACGGTGCGCATGGTCGCCAGGAGCGTTGAGGTAGTGACCAGCACGATGTTGCGCTCCAGGGCATCGGTGAACAACTTTTGATCCTGCTGCAAGGCCAGGGCAAAAGCTGGTTCAATCGGTACAAACAACATCAGGTAATCTGGTGTATTGATCTGATACAATTGCTGGTAGTTCTTCTCGCTCAAATCGCGGATATGGCGGCGCAGACTGTCAAGGTGCTCCTTGGCGGCCACTTGGCGCCCGAGGTCATCATTGGCCTGAAAGTAACGCTCATAGGCCGTGAGCGACACCTTGGAATCGATGATGAGGTGTTTGTTTTCGGGCAAATTGATGATGAAATCGGGGCGTTTGGCCCGGCCATTCTCGTCCACAAAACTGGCCTGGGTGCGGTAGTGTATGTCCCGGCTCAAGCCCGCTTTTTGCAGCAGTACCTCCAGTTGTAATTCCCCCCAGTCCCCCTGGGTTTTGTTGTCGCCTTTGAGTGCGGTAGCCAGGTTGTTGGCATCGGCGCTGAGCTGAGAGTTGAGTTCGCGCAGTTGTTCAATTTCTTTTTTGAGGGAGATGCGGTCGCGGGTTTCTTCGATGAACCGTTTTTCGGCTACGTCTTCAAAATCGCGCATGTGTTCGCGCAGCGGGTGTAGGAGTGCAGCGATTTGCTCCTGGTTTTGTGCAGTGAATTTTTGGCTTTTTTCCTCCAGTAGCCGATTGGCTATGTTTTCAAATTCCGTGCGGAAACGCGTCTGGAGTTGTTCCAATTCTTGCTTTTGGTGGTGGAGTTTGTCGTCGAGGTTGATGATCATTTGATCGCGTGAGGCCAGGTGGCCGGAGAGCTGACGGAGCTCCTCCATCCGTTGGCGGAGTTCTTGTTGCAAGCTCAGCAGTTGTCGCTCATTGGCTTCGTGCAGTTCTCGACGTACGAACTGTTTGTCCAAATCCGTCTTGAGTACCGCGTGGGTTTGCAAACGCAAACGTGCCCAAATCCAGGCCAGAATAGCACCGATCAAGAGGCCAACCAACAAAAAACCAAGAGTACCGTCCATAATACAGGATGTTTTGATTTTGTAAAGATAAAAAAAATCCTTACATAAAGTCAAAAACCCGGTGGTGATTTCTCTATTTTGCTTTGTTCAAAACCACTATGAAATTATAGTGGAACATAAACTATCCCCAAATCTGAAGACTACCAAAGCGACATTTTTTAGCACAAAGGACGCAATGGCAGCACAGAGGGCACAAAGATATGACGTTGACGAGGTTTTCTGGGCAAAATGAGGTTTAATTGAATCCAAAACTCGAGTGCACCGCTTTGTCAAAGTCTCGCCTTTGTGATCTTTGTGCTGCCTTTGTGTCCTTTGTGACAATATGCTGCTTTAGCAATTTTCTAAAAAATTCGAGATGACTCCCATTTAGTTTTTCCCCAATTCCTCTGCCCGATGTAAAGCCGCAAAAGCCCCACTGACGATGTCTGCTTTCAGCGCATTTTCGCCAAAAGACTTTAATGCCGCTTCAGTGGTGCCGCCACGGGAAGCTACCCGTTGGATCCATTCTTCACAAGATAGGTTAGTCGCCAGGTACAATTCCACTGCGCCCAAAAAAGTCTGACTCACCAGCAATTCCGCTTCGGAGTGCGAAAAACCCATCTGCTTGGCCCCGTCCATCATCGCGTCCATAAAATACCAGACGTAAGCTGGGCCGCTACCAGAAATGGCGGTTGTCGCATCGATGAAGGATTCATCTTCTACATAAACCGTTTTGCCCGTCGTGTTGAGCAGATTTTGCACCATTACCAGTTCGATGCGCGTCACTGCGTCCGAAGATGTGAAAGCCGTCATACCCCGACCAATTTGCGCTGGCAGGTTGGGCATGGCCCGAATCACCTTGCTCACTTGCAGCGATTCCGCGATGGTGGCAATTTTCACCCCAGCCATAATCGACAAAAACACCTGTTGGGGGTGTACATGGGGGCGTAAGCCATCAAAAAGGAGGTTGGTATCCTGGGGTTTGACGGCCAGGATGATCAAATCGGCCCGTTGAATGCAGTCTTCCGCTGCACCATACACCGTGCCGATGTCTTTTTGAGCCAGAATCGCCGCCCGTTCAGGTGACTTTTCCAGAATCATCATGTCTTCTTTAGTGGCGATGTGCGAACGCAGGAAACTTTGGGCGTAGGTAAGCCCCATATTGCCGCCCCCAATGATTAAAATTTTCATTTCTTGTTCAGGTTCAAATGATTAACAAAACTGGTCGTGGATTTGGCAGGGCATGCTGGAAAAGGTTGTAAAGGTACAAATCCTCGTGGTGCAGACAAATTTTCAAAAAAAATTACTTTTCCAGCAAACAATGTTGCAACATTCAATGTATAGACATATATTTGCAGCGTTATGAGAATTGAAGAAGCAATCAAACAGAACAAACCATTTAGCTCGGAGTTCCAGAAGTCCATTGTGAATCTGGTCTACACAGCTTCATGGTGGAACCAGGTGGCTACTCGCTTGCTGAGGCCTTTCGGCATTTCGCAGGAGCAGTACAACATCCTGCGCATCTTGCGGGGGATGGGTGATCAACCAGCGACCATCAAAACGCTTACGGAACGGATGTTGGACAATAACTCCAATGCCTCCCGTTTGGTTGAAAAGCTCAAGAAAAAGGCTTTGGTGGAACGTTTGGAATGCCCGATGGATCGCCGCCGGGTAGACATTACCATCACGGCAAAAGGTTTGCAATTGCTGGACGAAACTTCAAAAATCATGGAGAGCGACATGCACAAGAACTTTAAACATTTGACTGAAGCAGAAGCGCAACAGCTCAATGAATTGTTGGATAAAATGCGGGGATAAATGCCCTGTCCTTTATATTTTTTGTACAAATCACCATTAAAACAGAAAAATGAAACATCTGACTTTTGTTATGGCCTTCGCTGCGGTGTTGAGCCTGGCGTTCACGAATCCAGTAGAAAAAGCCGCTGCTTACAAAGTAGACGTAAAGGGCAGTACTGTGAAGTGGACTGCTTATAAAGTTACGGGCAAACACTTTGGCAAAATCAGCTTAAAAACTGGCTCTATTGAAATGAGCAAAACCAAACTGAGCAAAGCCAGCTTTGAAGTAGACATGACTACCTTGACAGTGGAAGACATCACTGGCGAATATGCTGACAAACTGAAAGGCCACTTGGTAAGCGACGACTTCTTCAGCGTAGAAAAGCACAAAACTGCGAAGTTTGTCTCTACCAAAATCGTTCCCAACGGCAAAGGTGGTTTCAGCGTAACGGGCGATTTGACCATCAAAGGCATCACCAAGCCAATCACTTTTGATGCTGCGGTGAAAAACGAAGGTGGCAAAATTGTAGGTACTTCTGCCATCAAAGTTGACCGCACCAACTACGACATCAAGTACGGTTCCGGCAAATTCTTCCAGGGCCTAGGCGACAAGGCGATTTATGATGAGTTTGATCTGGAAGTGAGCTTGGTAGCGAGCAAGTAAGTGAAGAGTGAAGAGTGAAGAGTGAAGAGAATATACTAAACGGTGGAATCCAAATGGTATACAACTTTTCACTCTTCATTTTTCACTCTTCATTTTTCATTTCCTTCGGAACAAATGGCCGAATCATCAACCTCAAGGACTGATCATAGGTCACGTAATTCCAAACCCAGTTGATAAAAACCATCACTTTGTTGCGTACGCCGAGTAGTTGAAAGAGGTGTACAAAAAGCCAGACCAACCAGGCAAAAAAGCCCTGAAATTTGAAGCCAGGCAAATCCACCACTGCCTTATTGCGCCCGACTGTGGCCATTGAACCCAAATCGCGGTATTTGAACGCGACCGCTGCTTTTCCTTTTTGTTTTCTTGTGAATGCATCGGCTAGATAAGCCCCCATCTGCATGGCTACCTGAGCCACTTGCGGGTGTCCTTCCGGAAATTTTTCATCTCCAGTCACCAAGGCCACATCACCCAGGGCGTATACGTTTTCCATCCCAATCACCTGGCAATGATTGTCCACTTTGAGGCGATTGCCGGGGCCAATGGCTTCTGCGGGGAATCCTTCAAAAATGGCACCTACAATTCCTGCGGCCCAAATCACCTTGCGCGAGCGAATCTGAGTCCCGTCTTTCATCGTCACTATTTCGCCGTCGTAGGCGGTTACCCGGTTGTTGAGGATCACCTTGACGCCCATTTTTCGCAAAAACTGCAGGGCTTTTTTAGCGGCCTCATCGGACATGCCTTTGAGCAATTGGTCCCCACTTTGGATGAGAATGATTTCAATTTCGGAGCAATCCATTTCAGGATAATCCTTGGGCAGAATGTACTTGCGCATTTCGGCCAGGGAGCCAGCCACTTCGACCCCGGTTGGGCCACCCCCTACAATCACGATATCGATGTAGCCTTGCCGTTCTGCTTCGTCGGTGATCGACAAGGTTTTTTCATAATCATCCAAAATGCGGTTGCGCAGGTACAGCGCCTCGGAGACCGATTTCATCGGCAAGGCTTTGGCGGCGAGGGAAGCATTGCCAAAAAAATTGGTGTCAGCTCCAGTTGCAATCACCAGATGATTGTAGTTGACAATGCCCAGGGGTGTTTGCAAGCGCTTTTTATCGTACTCAATGGCCGTTACTTCAGTGACCCGAATGAACACATTTGAACTACCTTGAAAAAACTTGCGCAGGGGGAAAGCAATCGAACTGGGTTCCAGACCCGCCATCGCCACTTGGTAAAACAGCGGTTGAAACTGGTGGTAATTGTTTTTATCAATCAAAACCACTTGATAATTGGCTTTGAGTAGTTTTTTGGCTAGCAGCAGGCCCGCAAAACCACCACCAACGATGACGATGCGTTCCAAGGTGCTTTCAGGGATATTGATTTTCATGTTTATTCAACTTTACGCCAATTCAAACTGCAATTTTGCCAACGCATTGTACGCCCCATCGGGGATGGACGATAGTTCATCGTGGGTACCTTTTTCAATGATGGTCCCGCCATCCAGAACATAGATGCAATCAACATCACGAACGGTAGCAAGGCGGTGAGCAATGATGACCGAAGTACGCCCAACCATCAGTCTGTTCAAGGCTTCCTGTACCAGTTTTTCGGATTCGGCATCCAAGGAAGAAGTCGCTTCATCCAACAGCAGAATGGCTGGATCTTTCAGGATGGCGCGGGCAATGGCAACCCTTTGACGTTGGCCACCGGAGAGTTTCACCCCTCTTTCCCCCACCAGGGTATCCAATCCCTCTGGAAAGGAGTTGATAAAATTCCAGGCATTAGCCTGCCGCGCTGCCTCGATGATTTCCTCATCGCTGGAGCCGGGCCTGCCGTAAGCGATGTTTTCACGGATGGATCCACCAAAAAGCAGCACTTCTTGGGGCACAATGCCAATATTTTGCCGGTATAAGCTCAATTCGTAGTCATAAATAGACTGGCCATCCACCAAAATTTCGCCAGTCCCGAGTCCATAAAACTGCAAGAGCAACTGCATAATGGTTGACTTGCCGCCGCCACTGGCACCCACCAGTGCAATTTTGCTACCTGCTGCAATGTCAAAGCTCACCCCTTTGAGCACGGGCATATCCGGGCGACTTGGGTAAGAAAAATGTACGTCGCGGTAGCTGATTTCGCCACTGAAGCGTTGTTTGCCTTCAGGGGCTGTGAGGGTTTGAACCGTCACTTCAGAAGGTTGATCCATGATGTCCAGGATGCGTTCGGTAGCTCCGATGGCGGAAACGATTTCGGTGTAAAAATTGCCCAAACTTGCAATGGCCGTGCCAATGATGCCCGTAAATACTGCAAAGTCTAGCAGGTCACCTTTCAGCATTTCTCCTTTTTCTACCATTATTGCCGCCTGCCAAATGATGAAAAACAAGGCGCCAAACATCACAAAAATGATGAAGGCGGCAAAAAGTCCCCGCATCCGGGCAGCTTTGAGGGAAATGCTCACCATCTCGGTGAGGCTGGAACTATAACGTTTGACCTCGAAATCCTCATTGGTATAGGCTTTGACCGTTTGAATGCTCTGCATGGTTTCTTCTACAACCACGTTGGTTTCGGCCAATTGATCCTGGCGGGCACGCATGAGTTTGCGGATGTAGCGCCCAAAAAACATGGCCGAAATGACCACAATTGGCACGGTGGCCAACATGATCAAAGCCAGTTTTGGCATGGTAAAAACGATGATGAACACCCCACCCAAAAACACGATGATTTGGCGGATGAATTCGGCGATGGTCAACGAAACAACCCCTTGTACCTGGGTGACATCGCTGGTGATGCGGCTGGTCAACTCCCCTACCCTTCGCTCTTCCAGAAAAGGAATACCCAGGGTGACGAGCTTTTGGTACAAGTCCCGGCGCAAGGCAGCCATACTTTTTTCACTCACCACGGCAAACAATTGCACGCGCAGGTAAGAGAATACACTTTGAACTGCCAACAAGGCGATGACCACGAAAAAAGCCATATTGGTACTGAGGCCATATTTGGACTCTCCGGAGATGATGTTGAGGATTTCCCCCGGCAATTTCATGATCACCAAAAAGAGTCCACTACCAACAATCAAAAAAAACATACCCCAAATAAATGGCCATTTGTAGGGTAGAATGTATTGGAATACCTTTAAAGACCGCCGCAATCGTTCTCCACTCAGTTTTCGTTGTTCTCCTTCGGCACGATCGGCGCGATTTCTAGCCATTGACATAGTGATGGATTAATTTGTGTGCGCAAAAGTAAACTATTTAAGCTCGTGCAGGGTATACTTTAGGGCCTTTGTTCGACGTTAGACTAGCGTTACCCGGAAAAGCTTATACAGACACTCGTCCAATTGAAAAATGAGTCCAATGAAGAAATTGTTGCTGGCCCTTGCCATGATTTTACCTTTTTATGGCATTAGCCAGGATTTAGACTTCGGCATTACGGGGGGCATTGGCCTGTACTCGGGTGATCTTTCACCCAAAGAATTTGCCATTTATCCGAATGATTACGGCTTAGCGGGGGGAATCTTTTTGCGCCAGCGCTACTCGCGCTTTATAGGCGTCCGTGCCGGTTTAACCCTTACAAAAATTATGGGTGATGAGCGCAACAACGGGGTGAATGTGGAGCGTGGGCTTAATTTCCAGAGTAACATTACCGAATTCTCCCTAATTGGAGAGATTCACCTTTTCCATATTGGTTACGCCCGCAACAAAACGGTGATTTCACCTTACGTGGCCTTTGGATTAGGGCTTTTTGCCTTTAATCCCAAAATTGATTTTAATGGCCAAATCCTGGAGTTGCGTGCCCTGACTACCGAAGGACAGGGCTTGGATGGGTATCCAAATCGCTACAACCTCACCCAGTTCAACATCCCTTTTGGTGCCGGAGTGAATATTTTGATCAATGACCGTTTGACGATTGGGGCTGAACTCATTTTCCGCTCTACTCTTACGGACCATCTCGACGATGTCAGCGATGCACGGGTCAAATATGGCGACATATTAACCAACCGGAGCGAACTTTCTGCACGCATTAGTAACCCACTTCTGGATCCGGCGAGTGCCGAAAACCTGGAAGTGACGTATTCACGCGGTGGCAAACACAACGATTGGTATAGCATTCCAGCTTTGACCCTTTCCTGGCGGATAAAAAGTTCGGGGAAGTCGAAGAGTAAGTATTCGAAGTTTATGGAGTGTCCGAGGTTTTAATAATGCCTTCCATATCAAAAGTCAATTACCAAATTGTTGTCAAAATTAAAACATGGAAACAATGAAATTCTTCTTGCTAGCAAAATAAGCAATTGCTGCATGCATAACAATTGCATTGCTGACAAACGTGTGTTTAGAGATTTATACCTCAACTACATCTATCATCTTGTAACCCGCCGCTTTATCGGCGGGCTCAGACGCACCCCACCCCTCACATCTATCATCTTTTCCAGAGGCCACATCAAAAAAACTTCCGCTCCTATTTGATCATTCAAGAAAAAACCCTATTTTTGATCAAATTCATTACCTGCCTTACAACACTATTCAGTGCTAAACTTGCCAAATCACATTTGGCTATCACTGTTTTCACCACCTTTCGATAGGCATTATTTTTCCCAGTACAGTACTACCTGTCCCTGGACGGTATTACTTCAACCTACTCGAAATGGCTCAAATACGAATCTGGATTCACGGCGTATGGGGAACCAAAAGCAGGAAGAACACCATCGAAAAAAGACTTTTGAGGAAGAATGCCAGCTTTTTATGGAAAAGTATGGATTCATACGGATGCTGGGCTAAAAGTTGATATGATGCGCGCTCTGGAAAAGATGATAGATGTGAGGGGTGCGTGGGCTTGAGTCCCGCCGATAAAGCGGCGGGTTACAAGATGATAGATGCTGGAATCATACTACTGGACATTTTTTGAGCCGCGAAGACATAAAGCGCTATTAATCAGCAAGTTTTTACTTAGTGCCTTTGAGTCTTTGTGGCAAAAAAATAAAAATGTCCAGTAGTGTATGCTGGAATGGGTTATTTTGGTAGGGCTGGGGTGTTTTCTTGGGACGCGGTGAATCAGAATATTGATTTCACACTAATTTAACCCCATTCTTACCTTAGCTTCGCCTAAAAATGCTTTTCTTATCGCGTTTTTAATCTTAGCCTGTAGGTATGTATCACAAACGCGACATCTCCTGGTTGTCCTTCAACCATCGAGTACTTCAAGAAGCCAAAGATCCTGCGGTTCCGCTCTACGAACGTATCAAGTTTTTGGCCATATACAGTTCCAATCTGGATGAGTTTTTCCGGGTACGCGTGTCGGCCCTGCGGCAGTTTCAAAAGATTGATAAAAAAGAACGCAAGTCTATTCTGGAGGTGAAGCCAAAAAAAGAACTCCGGGAAATCAAAAAAATCGTACACCAACAACAAGTTGAATTCGGGATCATTTTTCGCAGCCAGATCATCCCAGCACTGCGTGAAAAGGGCATATCTTTGATCAATGAGCACCACCTTTTTAACAGCGAACAAAAACAATTTGCCCGGGAGTATTTTCAGGAAAAGATACTTCCTCACCTGCAATACCAGCGCATTGAGGACACTTTTGACGTGCCTTTTTTACAAAACCGCAATTTGTATTTTGTAGCGGTTTTAGCCCAATCGGATGAACTGGGTTTGGTCAATATTCCTTCCGATGTTTTGCCGCGTTTTGTAACCCTACCGGGATCAGAAGGCCAATTTCAGGTTACCTTTTTGGATGAAATCATGCGGGCCAATCTGGAGCAATTGTTCCCGGAAGGTGTCCAGTCTGCTTATTCTATCAAAATTTCCCGCGATGCCGAGCTGTACATCGACGACGAATACACCGGAGATTTACGGGAAAAAATCAAGGCCAGTCTGGCGGAACGATCCATCGGCGCACCGACCCGCCTTTTGTACGATAGCGCCATGAGCATCGAGCTGACCAAACGATTAAAAGACATTTTTCAGCTGAAAAAAAATGACCTTTTCCCCGGAGCGCGGTACCACAACTTCAGCGACTTTTTTGCGTTTCCGGCACCCTCCGGATCGGAAGACTTGTTCGACGTTCCCAGGCCTCCCCTACCCCATCCAATTCTGGAACAAGCTCAATCCATTTTTCAGGTCATTGGCAAACAGGATGTTTTGTTGCATTTTCCTTATCAAAAATACGATTACATCCCCCACTGGATCGAAGAAGCCGCCGCTGACCCTGCCGTGGAGGAGATCAAAATCACTTTGTACCGGGTGGCCAAAAACTCATCCATTGCCCAGGCTTTGGTGCGGGCTCAGGAAAATGGCAAAAAAGTAACTGCGTTTGTAGAGGTCAAAGCGCGTTTTGATGAAGCATCCAATCTGCACTGGGGCGAAACCCTACAAGCAGCAGGTGCGCAGGTCATCTATTCTCGTCCGGGCATCAAGGTGCATTCCAAAATTCTGTTGATCATCCGCCAAGAAGCCGCTGGTCTTCGGCATTACGCCTACCTGGGCACGGGTAATTTTAATGAAAAAACGGCTACTTTATACACCGACCATGCCCTGCTCACTGCTGATGAACGCCTGAGCCTGGAAGTAGCTGAAGTATTTCATTTTTTAGAAGAAAAACCCTTGCAGCGCAGTTTCCAACACCTGATGGTTTCGCCTGTGAACAGTCGCCGCAAATTTATGGCTTGCATTGAACGGGAAATTGCCAATGCCAAAGCTGGCCAGATGGCCTGGATGATGATCAAGATGAACAGTCTGGAGGATCAGGCTATGATTGACAAGTTGTACGAAGCCAGCCAGGCTGGGGTGCAGATTCAACTCATCATTCGGGGTATTTGTTGCTTGGTGCCCGGAGTGCCCGGGCTCAGCGACAACATTGAAGCCATCAGCATCATCGATCGGTTTTTGGAGCACGCCCGAGTGTATTACTTCGCCAATGGGGGTCAGGAGGAGTTGTACCTGGCTTCAGCGGATTGGATGACCCGCAATCTCGATCGCCGGGTAGAGGTCGTTTTTCCCATTTATGACCCTTTGCACAAACAAGAACTGGTCAAAATGCTGCACGCCCAGTGGGCAGATAACGTCAAAGCCCGAGTGCTCAATTCCAGCCTGGACAACCCGCGCAAGGTAGTTGCAGCCGGAGAAGCCGCCCTGCAAGCCCAAAAAGAGATTTATTTAACCCTGCATACTTAACTATTAGTCAATTCATTGCATTTTTTTCTTCACACATTCCAATCCACTGCACTACAAATCTGTGATAATTTCAAGGATTATGTAATTTTGACAAATTTTTCCCAAGTGCCATTAACTAACCAATCTTAGTAACAGTGAAAGGAATTAATGATTTGAGAGATTGGGTTTTCCGCCAGGTACACACTAAAAACCTGGTGTACAACACCTGCTGGGAGGACCCTCGTTGCGACCGTCAGTTGCTTCAGTTGAATCAAGACAGTGAAGTGGTCATGATCACCAGTGCTGGATGCAATGCATTGGATTATTTGCTAGACGATCCCCAAATAATCAATTGCATTGACATGAACCCCCGGCAAAATGCTTTGCTTGAACTCAAAAAATCAAGCTTCCAACACGCTAGCTATGCTGAGCATTGGGCCATGTTTGGCGACGGGGTGATGCCGGAATTTGACACTTTTTACCAGGAAAAACTGCGCGGCGCCCTACCCGATTTTGCACAAGAATATTGGGACGACAACTGGAAATACTTTAATGGTAAAGGTATTCGGAAAAGTTTTTACCACTTCAGTACTTCGGGTACCTTGGCCTGGATTTTCAACAAATACCTGAAAACCCGCAAGAAACTCTACCGCCAAATCAAGCACATTTTTGAAGTAGGCAGCCTGGAAGAGCAGACCAAAATCTACAACCGGATTGAATCAAAGATTGCCAATAAACTGGTTGAGTTTGTGGTGAATCGCCACTTGACCATGTCGATGGTAGGGGTTCCCCGCAGCCAACAATTGTTGTTTGCCAAAAAATACGAACGTGGCGCCATGGGTTTCATTCAGGAATGCTTGCGCAAGGTGTTTACCCAAATTCCTACCCACGACAACTATTTCTACCGCTTGTATCTGGATGGCAAATACACCAAAACCTGTTGTCCTTCCTACCTGGAAGCGCAAAATTTTGAGGTATTGAAAGATCGGATTGATCAAATCCAAACCCATACCTGTACCATCAGCGCCTTTTTGAAAAACAATCCGGGTAAATACTCGCACTTTATTTTGCTCGACCACCAGGACTGGCTCGCTGCCAACAACATTCCCGTGTTGGAGGAAGAGTGGCAGTTGATTTTGGCCAATAGCCGCCCAGGCACCCGCATTTTGTTGCGTTCGGCGGCGCACCAGGTCGACTTCTTCCCAAAGTTTGTGCTGGATGCGGTTGATTTTGAGCAGGAACTGACTACTAAGACCCATGGCGAAGACCGCGTGGGGACTTATGCGAGTGTGTATTTGGCAATAGTGAAATAAGTTGAGGAGTGAAAAGTGAAAAAACAGACCAAACGGTGGAATCCAAATGGTGTAGCTTTTCACTTTTCACTTTTCACTCCTCAACGCCTAATAACATAAAATGGCTTTCGAAAAATTCGATTCGCTCTCCGAAGCAGAGCAGAACAGTACCATGCAGCGTTATTACAAGCTGCAATCCAAAATTTACGACGCGACCCGCTGGAGTTTTCTTTTTGGCCGCAACCAAATCATCCGGGAAATTCCCATGGACGACAATGGCCAATGGAATATTTTGGAAGTGGGTTGTGGAACCGGTTACAACCTGAACAACCTGGCCAAACGTTTTCCCAAAGCCAAATTAACCGGCTTGGATGTATCTACCGACATGGTAGACCTTTCCATCAAAAACACCCAGGGTTATGCCGATCGGGTTACGGTATTGGCCCAACCTTATATGCTGGGCGACACCGCCTGGAACGAAAAACTGGATTTGGTACTTTTTTCCTACTCCTTGACCATGATCAACCCTCACTGGAAAGACCTGATCATGCAAGCAAAGGCAGACCTCAAACCTGGTGGTTTCATTGCTGTAACCGATTTTCACGATTCCCGCAATCTATGGTTCAAAAAACACATGGCCAACAACCACGTGCGCATGGACAGCCACCTTACCCCCCTGCTCAGCCAAGAATTTACACCCGTAGTCAATCAGGTGAAATCGGCGTATTTAGGGGTGTGGCATTATATGTTGTTTGTGGGAAAGAAAGCCTAAGTAGTCGGGCAAAAATAAGTGTTCATTTTTCCTGAGCCAAAGGATTAGATAAAACACTTAAAATGAACCGTTTACTTATCTAATCCTTTGGCAAAATGAAACACTTATTTTTTATCGCCCTAAGCCATGGCAGCAACAATAGAAGAACTCAACGAGGTCATTGAGCAGCGCCCGGATTATGCCGACGCGTATTTCAATCGGGCCATTATCCACACCTCGGAGCGCCGCTACGAAGAGGCGCTGGCCGACTATGCCAAGGTCATTGAGCTGAATCCCACTGACCTTGGTGCCTACAACAACCGGGGCAATCTTTATATTTTTTTCAACCAAGCAGAGCAGGCCATCCAGGATTTTGATCAGGCGATTGCCCTCAATCCACACGACCCGGATGCCTACTACAATCGCGCCATACTGTTTACAGAAATGGGCCGATTGGACGAGGCGTTGGAGGATTACAATGCAGCGGTAGAAAAGAATTTTCAGGATCCCGCCATCTATTTCAATCGAGCAATGGTCCTCTTGCGGCAAGGGGATTGGGAAACCGCCTTGAAAGATTTGGGCCAAACCATCCAATTGCGCCCGGATCATGCCGATTCCTACGTGGCGCGTGCCAACGTCTACATGGATTTGCGGCAGTATCAGGAAGCGCTGGACGACTACAGTTTAGCCATCCGAATTCGGCCCCAATTTTTGATCGCCCATTTCAATCGTGCCAATCTTTTGAACATGTTGGGGCCGCGTTATGCCGCAGCGGCTTTGCAGGATTACAATCAGGTGTTGGAAATCAATCCCAAAGAAGTCAACGCCTTGATTTCACGCGGGAATGTATTGGATGATCTGGAGCGTTACGAAGAAGCGCTAGCCGATTATAGCGAGGCCATCAGCCTGCAACCTGAAGGCAGTGATGCCCGTTTCAACCGCGCCATTGTATACAAAAAACTGGAACAATACGAAGAGGCCCTCGCCGATTATTCTACCATCATTGAGTTGCATCCACTGGATGCTGAAGCGTACAACAATCGGGGCAATTTATTGAGTGATCTGGGCCGGGAAGAAGAAGCACTATTCGATTACGGTATGGCCATTCAAAATCAGCCTGATTACGCCGAAGGTTATATCAACCGGGCCATTGTATTAAAAGCAATGGGGCGAATTGGTGAAGCGCGTGAGGATTATGCCCAAGCGCTTGCACTGAATCCAGATCTGAGTGGAGTAATAGATCTTTGATTTTTTTATTAAAAATCGGTATTTTTTTATTAAACATCAACTGTTTTGCCTTTTCCTTGTTGGAAGCAGAAGGCAAAACAGTTTTTTTTTTGCAAAAAATATTATCTAGCAAAAAATTTACTACATTTAAGCTTGTTATCTGGTATTCACATCCCTTTTGGTAAACTCCCTTTTTTTACGCTGTTATACTTGTACTGAGATTTCTACAACACTTTTTTACTCATTTGGAGGGAGAAAAGACTAAATTTCTATTGACTCCTCTCTTCAGAAACGGAACCTTATGAACCATTCAGCTATTGATCTGGATGATCAAAAACACACTTCGGAGGCCAAACTAACGACGGGTTTTGTGAATATTGCTGTTGCTTTACGCGCCATGTTATGGCAAGAATGTTTAGCAGCCAATATTAGTCCCATTCAGGGCCAGATTCTTATTTTTTGTCTCAATCACCCACCACAACTTTGTCGCATTGGTTCTTTAGCTAGAGAATTCTGCCTGACCAAGCCCACTATCAGCGATGCCGTCAAAACATTGGAGCGAAAAGGATTATTGACCAAACACAATGACCCGGAAGACCTGCGGAGTTTTGATTTGATTCTAACTGTGCAGGGCGTAGAAATTGCCAATCAGGTGGCCAGATTCCCCGATACGCTACAGCAATTGTTGGAAGGTGTTCCCGAAACACGCAAGGCTCAGTTGGAACAGTTGTTGATCCTACTGACGGTACAATTAAAAGAACTGGGCATTTTGAGTGGGCAAAGGTCATGTGTATCCTGCCAACACAGCATCAAGCCGCGCAACAAAAAGAACTACTATTGTACGCTGTATCAAACTAAAATGGGACGGGCGGAGATCAGGTTGAATTGTGCGGATTTTCAGGCGGTGCCTTCGTAGGGGTAGTAGATGCATAATCTGAGGTGAGTCTATGGTTTCTAAAGTTTCTTAGGTGGTACCTGCGAAGCAGGGTATTCTTTCACCACCTAAGAAACCTAAGACACTAAAGGAACCACCTAAGCAATGAGGAGCAAGAAGCGACTACCTCAATTCCCCGTCATAATCAGCGGCGAATTTTTGCCATCCATGATGATGATCTTCGCATTGGGAGAAGCAGCTAATTCTTTTTGGGCTTTGATCTTTTCGTATTGCAGTAATTTGTCACTTATCGTTGAAGTCAAAATCCGCTGGTAATCGGAAATACCCTGGGCTTCTACCCGTTTGCGATCCGCTTCCTGGCGTTCTTTGTCCAGTACAAAGCGCATTTTTTGGGATTCCTGCTCCGCATTGATTTTAGATTCAATCGCCAATTTGACCGATTGGGGCAGGTTGAGGTTCCGGATGAGCACTTGTTCGACTACAAACCCACGCTTGGTAAATTCCTTTTCAATGGCCGTAAACAAACGCTGCTGGAACTCTTCCCGCTTATTGGAGTAGAGTGCCACGGCATCGTAGTTGGCGGCTAAATCGCGGATTTTGGTACGCGTAATGGGGCGCACTACCACATTGCTAAAGTCTTCACCAATGGTCCGCAGAATGGTTGGTGCTTTGGTGGACATGACCCGATACAAAATTGTCAGGTCGATGATGACTTCCAACCCATCTGCAGACAATACGCGGATGGCGTCATCGCCATTTTGATCTCCTTCGTCGTGCACGGCAGACATGGTGTAGTTCAGGGTTTTTACATCAAATTTAACCACATCCATGATGGGATTAACTATGCTTAACCCTTCCGTCAGTACTCGTGTTTGTATTTTTCCGAATAAGGTTTGTACGCCTACCGTACCTGCCGGGATTTGTACAAAACAAGAGGAAATAAAACCCAATACAATCAATGCAAAACCAATCAAATAACCAATACGGCCCAGTTTTTTGAAATTGGGGCTGGTATTGGAAATGACGTTGAGCACAATGATGGCGATAATACCAAAAGTAATGAGTACCATAAGTTGCTGTTTTTTTGTAGGTCAAGAGCTTGTTTAAGTGCTCTAAGTTAGGTGTACAGACCTGACTTGCCAAGGATGTTGGAGGAAGGTAGGAACAAATGCGATGAAATCCTAATAATGATCGTTTGAATCCAATTTGCTGCAATAAAAAACCGCCAAAAAGTAAGTGATACTTTTTGGCGGCGGAGGGGTTGTAGTTGGTCGATGTAATTAATTTAGAGTTTTAATAAACGCTAAGGAAAATACTTATGGAGTAAAGTAATTATTTCATTTGAAGTTTCCACCAGAGCTTGTTTCATTGCTAAAGAATAGTCATATACTGCTGTCGATTCAATTTCTGGTGAATGTACAGGTTCATAATGCGCCCAACTGTCTTGAGTTACTTCTTTTACAATGGTTTCTTCAAAGATCAATCGATTGGATTGGGGGTCAACGCCCCTCATGGTCAGTTTTATACGCGCTTTATTTTGAGGTACAAGGTTGTATAAATCTTTCCCCGAAGATTCCATAAATTCCTGTAAATGTATAGTAACCAAAGTAAGGGGACGGTTTAGGCTTTTTTGTTTTATTTTTTCAATAAAATCCTGCTCATTTTTCCACTCTACATTTAATTTATTTACATCTAACAGTTCAGTATTTATAGGCATTGCCCAATTGTGAATGACGCGTTCGAGCACCCCGGAAAGTGGGGATTTGGCATTGTTTAACGCCAAATTATTGCTCAGGATAAAACCTCGTCGGACGTTTGATTGATTGTCATCCGCAACGGGGAAATCGACTCGCCTGGTACTTGTATGGTCTGTTCCTGGTTTGGGTTCAGTTGGTTGTTGCGTGGTAGGTCGATCGTGATCGTGTACTGGGAGGAACGAGCCCCCCAGTCCCTGATCCTGGTGCAGTGGTGGAGTATTGGCGGGATCGGCTTTGACGCCGACCGCACCAATCACTGGCATATCATGATAGTACAAACCCGTGAGCAGCAAGAAGCCGATCAGCATAGCCGTACCAATTTTATTCAGTTTTTCAAAACGCTTTTTATCCGCTTCGCGAATTTTATCAGCTCTTTTTGGGTCATTAACGGGTACAGGGGGCGTTTTAATCCCCTTGTCTTTGTCCTTATCGGCACTGTTGTTTAGATGAGGGTAAATTTTTTGCATATGGTTGTTAGTGTTTTTCGGCTTATAAGCTTGTTTGGGTTTTCAGTCCAAGAGCAAGTCAAAAACTTTGTCTTTGGCGCAAATAAAAATTTCGGTGATGGCCTCCGAGCTGGTGTTGAGCTGTTCGGCCAATTCGTGAATGGACATTCCATTGTTGATCCCCTGAAAAACCAAGACTTCCCGATTGTCCAAATTTTCGGAGAACAAGTCTTTCAATTTGGGCATTTTGAGCTGCTCGTTGGCGTACACCCCGGTGATCATTTTCATCACTTCATCGTGTCGCTCGGGGGTTCCAAAAGTGCTCATGACTTTTTCGGCTAAATTGAAATACATTCCTCGGTACATCTTAAAATAGAGCAGTACCTCTGAGAAATCTTTCAACAATGCATCCAAGTCAAGACAGTTAACCTGATTTTTGCCCAAAACATTCCCGAATTGCTCTTTTTCTTGCAAAAGATTTTCGATGTCTGTATCAAAAAAGCGCGACAAGGTATATAGTACGTCCAGCTTTGGGAAAGAACGTTGATTTTCGTACGAGGCCAGGGCCGTGCGGGAAATGTCGACATCCTCTTCTTTCAAAGCCATCACCAGCTCCTCCTGCGTATACCCTTTGGCTACCCGCAAACGGATCAGGTTTTCCGCTAGATTCTTCTTTAGTTTCTCCTCCAACATGGTACAGTATTGACAGCTTGCCGGAATGTTGCGTTTAACCGATGTTCAACCGTTCAAAGAATTCTGACAAGCCTAAGCTTTACAAAGTTACAGGTATCTGACATAAAAAGCAACATTTGTTAATGAATTTGTCATTTATAATCACAAATCTTAAAAATTGCCATTTTTAATGACAAAAAATTTGCGCACTTAAAATAGTGCATTATCTTTGCAGCGTCATTAAAGAAAACCCGTCCCTAAGTAAAGCAACTCTCATCCGGTTAACCGGTAGCATTTCAATAGGTCGGACACAAATGGAACTAAGAGCTTGTTTAAAATTTTTTGTTTTGCTGCAAATGGCCCGATTTAGGGTGAATTTCGTTCCGAAAATGCTCATGTAGCGCTGCTACACTCCGCTTTTCGTGCCTCATTCACCCCGAATCGGCCTCATTTTCGCCTAAAACAAAAATATTTAACCAAGCTCTAAAACCGCTGGTTTTCAGTTCCATTTGTATCCGGCCTTATTTTTTTAGAGAAAAAGCGGGCCAGCACTTGGCTTTTTCCCCCACACTGTTGTATCTTTGCGTGCGCTAAAAAAAGACGTAGCGTTTTTATCAATCCGGGTAATTAGCTCAGTTGGTTTAGAGCGCTGCTTTGACAGAGCAGAGGTCACAGGTTCGAGTCCTGTATTACCCACGAGATAGGGTGTGGGTGTGAGTGTGATTCTCAAACTTCGTTTGAGAAGTGTGGGTGTGATTGGTGCACCGCGCCTGAGATTGGAAGGGAACTCAGATTTGGGTTTCCAGATTTAAAGGACTAAAACGACAGGACGTGTTTGATTTTGAAAAATTGGAGGTGTATCAGGAAATGCGGGGGGTGAACTTGAAAGTTTTGAAACACCTGTTTACGCATAAGTCGCTTGATCCATATATCCAGGACCAATTCAAACGCGCCAGCCTTAGTGCCCTGCTCAACCTGGCCGAAGGAACCGGCCGCATGACGAGCCCCGACAAGAAAAAATTTTACATCACGGCGCGTTCATCGGTTTTTGAATGTGTCGCGATCCTACAGATCATGCTTGATACCGACCTCGTGGAAAAAAGCTTCTACGATGATTTATACGCTGGCTTTGAAAAGGTGTCCAGAATGCTGCTGGGAATGATTCGTTCCCTGGAGTAAACTGGTGGCTTTTCAAATCTAGAGAACGGGCAACCACCGAGGGTTGCCCCAACACACCCACACTCATCAAACGAAGTTTGATGAACACACTCACACTCACACACTATTTTCGGGATGTGGCGCAGCCCGGTAGCGCACACGCCTGGGGGGCGTGGGGCC
Source organism: Haliscomenobacter sp. (assembly GCF_041740695.1). GTDB lineage: Bacteria > Bacteroidota > Bacteroidia > Chitinophagales > Saprospiraceae > Haliscomenobacter. The sequence goes on from NZ_JBGSLK010000050.1 coordinate 40,102, forward strand.
GCAGGTTCAAATCCTGTCATCCCGACAACACAAAGGCGTAATTATCTGATTTTCAGATTTTTATGCCTTTTTTTTATTTAGTCTAGCTTTTATTTGTTCCATTTACCCCACCAAAAACAAAGTATAACCTCTATTCAAAACCAACAACCTTCAAAACCAAAAGACACTACGCTTTTAGGAAGTAAACAATAAAAGCCCTCACCTCTTCCCAATTTCCACCACCACCCTTTGATAACTCGTCAACGCTGGAACCCCATTATCCGTCACCTCCAATATCAAATGTATCGTCTGTCCTCCCTTTACATCTTCAGGTATTTCAAGTTCCGCCTGCAAAGCATTGAAATTGTTGATGGTCACTTTTCCTGTATAAGTTCCAGCAGGCATTTGCCACCACTTTACCGAGACCTCATTGCCATCAGGATCGGAGGCCAATCCGTGCAACTTTACTTTTTGCTTGGCAGACGCGATGATTTTTTGTGGGCTTATGATGTTCACTTTCGGTTCGTGGTTAGCATCCTTGAAAATCGGCGTTACCGACCACTTCAAACGAGCCGCAAAACTATTTTGAGCCTGTGGGAATAAATCAGGGAAGGGAACATCCGCATTCGCTCCGCTTGAATTTCTGGTACTCAATGCATTGGCCATGTCATCGGCTGTACCATCAGCAGAGAACATTGCCAGAGCAGCACGTTGCGCGTCGCTGCTTGCGCGGCCACCCCAGCCGCCGTATTCGCCGCTTTCCCAGGCTCTCAGGCCATTGCCCAGCATGTTCATAAAGGTGGCATTGTCGCCTTCTCCCAGCCAGGAACCCTTCTCTTGCGGAGGCATCCAGACAAAATAGCCCATTTTTTTCAACTCATCCGTGCTGTAACCCGAAAGCCCGAAGTAATCCACTTTGTCCCCTTTTACCATCTGCTTGCCATCACCCCAAACCCGGTATAGTTTGCCCATGGCTCCTCGGTCCAAAATGTTGGCTTTCATCCAGGATGTCGTTAATAAAGGAGCGTTTACTTCGCTGGCTCTGATCTGGGCACCGTATCCGTAATGCGGGCTCTCGCGAAAGGAGCGTTGTTCTATTCCAGGCCAGTTTGGGATAATGTAAGTTGCGATCGTATTGTCCTGGTCGCCGGAAGGCAACAAGACTACTTTTCGATTGATCTTGTTTTTGATGGCTTCCCACTCGGTAGTCATTTCATATTTGTCCTGAATGGATTTCAAAGCCCGGGCAATCGTGCTGGCTCCGCCCCAGGCGGTAATGAATAATTTGCCGGGTTCATTGTCGAGGATAGCCGATTTTATCAATTCTGAACCCGGGGTATCTTTAGCATAATCGCCATCAAATTCGATATTTCCATACCTGATTTTTGATTTCAAATAATCCGGGCTAGGGTATCCGGGGTTGTGGATTTTAAGGTTGAGGTAGCTTTTTTCATAAGCTTCGACAATATCGTGAATAAAGCGTTCACCTTCTGCCCAGCGCCAGGAAGTGCAGGGGCACTCGTTCATTTTGAAGCGGTCGTATTCCCTGCCCGGCACAAACCAACGGGTTCCTTTTCCATCTCCTTTCCAGTGGAACTGGCTGCTCGCACAAATTAAGCCCTCAATGTCCAGCTCTGAACTGTACATCATAAACCTGATGAGAGAATTGTTGTCGTCCAGTTCGGGATCAGCAGTGACAATGATTCGAGGTTTGGTTTCTTTGTTTGTTGACTGTGCTGTAAGGTTTTTCGGCAAGGGCAGCGTCAGCACAAGCATCAGGATAGAAATTAGAAAAGCTTTGCCAATTCCTGGTGGTACTGTTGTCATACTAGTTTTTTATCTGTATTGAAGAAACAAAGATTTCATTTTACCATTCACTAATTTCGAAAATAAATGAAAACTTTTGATGCATTTATTTTTTTTATTTTCGTTTGATATTTTTTTTGTGGAACCAAAAAAATGTAGCTCGAGCTTACAGCTCCTATCTCTCCAAATTTTAATTTTTTATCGTAACTTCACCACACCCTTACCCACTTTAGCACTCATTCAACACGCTCATCTCCATGCCAGAATCCATCATATCCCCATTCGGCCTTTCCGCCACGGCCCTCCTGATCTACTTCATTTTTGTCAATCTTCGGCATGGATCCAAGGCGACCAAACCCGAGATACGGGTCAATCAGGTCATCGCTGGACTGCCTTTGGTCATAGCGGTTTTTTTCGCCCTCTTACAGGCCTGGTACCTGATTCTGATTCAAATGCTCATCGCTTATCTGTTGATTTTTACCAGCTTAGGCCATGACATCATGGCCCTTCTGCTCAACAACCCGGCGTGGTACGTTGCCTGGCTGAGTGGCGTGATGTTGCTCATTTTCGCCTTGACCATCTGGCTGATTCCCTGGCACCTGCTGGATGTAGGGACGTATCGGGACTTGCGGCGCAATCGGGCTTACCTGGTGGTTTTGCGTTTTTTAGGTTTTTTCACCTTTGTGGTCTTCCTACTGAGTATTTATGCGCTCGACCAGGGTTGGGAGAATTTTCCCGGTGGTTTGTTCTGGGCCTGTTTGGGGCTGGCTTTTGTGGGTTATTGGGTCTTGGAGATAGCCATCGACGAATGTTACATCGCTCAGACCTTGTATTGGTTTTTGTTCCTTGCTGCTGTATTGTATGTTGAAATTTCAGATCCCAGCCTGCACTACGGGTGGTTCAAATGGGTGACTATTTTTTGGGCCTTGTTTTTTTGGACCATCACCGGCCCGGCTCCTGGATTTCACAAAAAGAAGGAAAACGAAGAAGCTTCGCTCGATGTAGTCCTCCATAAAAAGAGAGGGACAGTAGTCGGATTCTTTTTGCAGTGGATCAAACAATTTCAATCCATACAAACCTGGTTAGGGCTACGCATTGGCAAAATTGCGGTGGGAATGGATACCAAATTCAACCCCAAAAGCAACATCAAGGATGAAGCGAAAGACTTGGCAAAAAATCCAAAGGAACGGCTGAACGCCTACCGATTTTACGGCAACCGTTTTTCTTACCGGGTTTTGTTTATCACAACTCTGGCACTAGCATTGTTGGGGATTTATTTGCCCAATCTGGAGCCCATTTCGCCCATTGTTTTTGTGTACACCGGCATGGGCTTTTTGTTGATCCTGGTCGATTACATGTACTACACGGGTAGGCGGGTGGTCGCTTTTGCCACCAATCCCCCCAATACGGCAGAGCTGAATCCCAATTTTCTCCAAAAATTTTTCTTGAAAATCAATTGGCCAAACTCGGCCAAGCTGTTCTGCAGCTTCAGACTAAACCTGATTGCTTATGTTTTTTGGGTCGTTGCCGTGTTTGTACTCTTCTTTGCGTCCAACGCATACAATGCCCAGTACAATTTATTGGAAAAAAAGCCCCGGCCAGAACGCCTGAGTTTCCACCAATACCTGGATCAATGGACCGAAGCCAGGCGGGATTCCCTGGAAAATCCGGCCACAAAAAGTTATTCCATATTCATTTTTTCCGGTGAGGGCGGCGGCTCAAGGGCCGGGTATTGGTCTTCGAGTTGTTTGCTAGGGCTGGATAGCTTACTCGAACTTGACCTCAAGCAGCACACCTTAGCCATCAGTGCAGTATCGGGCAGTTCGCCGGGCACCGTAGCCGCTCTGGCCTGGTGGGAGCGTGGAAGCAGGCTTGACTATCAAGCGTACTGCATGGAGATTTACAAGCACAATTTCATCAGTTCGGGCCTTGCCGGCAATGTGTTTGGCGCTACCCTGCGCAAATTTTTGCGCTTTTTTTATTTTAAAAACCGCAACATCCGTTTGTGCGAAGAAGAAGGTGCCGCCATTGAACGGGCCCTGAACGGGGGCAAAACACCTGGCGAATCCGTTCTTTCTTCGCTATACGCTAAAGATCAATTCGCTTGGAGTTCTTTCAGCGGGTTGTATCAAGGCCAGAATCAACGCTGGCGAACCGACCTGCCTTTGTTTTTCTCCAATTCTACCCACGTACAAACCGGGCGCAGGGTGCTGATCAATCCGGTGATCAACCTTTCTGCCGAGCAACGCTTCATCAATGTCATTGATTTGTGCAAAAGGATGGAAGACAGTACCAAGCAGGAATTGGCCCTGGTGCATGCCGCTAATCTGTCGGAGCTGTTCCCTTTTATGTCTGCCAGCGCACACATCCCCAAACTGGGCAACTACGCCGACGCGAGTTATTGCGAAAATTATGGCCTCAAATCCGCTTTCGAAATTTACCAGGCTTGCCAGGATTGGAAAAACAGCAAAGCACAGGATCCCCTGGCCGCCAAATGCAATTTTTACGTGGTCGCATTGATGAATACGCACCCAACTTTTTCCGCCAACTCGCCCAATTTGCCCATGGAAAAAAGCATTCCAAGTGAAACCCTGGCCCCTTTGATCGCCATCGGCAATGTGGTATTGAGCAATAACCCCTTCAGCACCAGGGAAGAAATCAAGTCCGTTTTGCCCAACCATGCTTACCATGAAATGATTTTGAATCGTTCCAACTTACCGCTGACAAGGGTATTGACGAAAAAAAACATGCGGACGATGGATAGCATCAGGGTTCGGGAGTTGAAAGGGTTTCAGGAGTGGTATGGGGGGTCGCTGGGTTATTGATGGAGTTCGGGCCGTACTACTACTTTTGCTCGAAGAAAATGAATAGCCCTTGGCTTTACCCGACCAAGAGGGGCAATCCCAATCCACGCGCTAAAGCACGTGGCAATTCATGTCCTCCGAGCAAAATGTCCAGTTGTCAGGAGCTTCGTATCTATGGAGAAAAAGTTTAGTTAAGGGATAAGATTTTGCCGACGAATCCCTTGCATATCCCCCAATTTTTTCCCATCTTCAACCTACACATTAGCACCACCTATGATCAATCGCCGCACCTTCCTCCAGCAATCCGCCCTGCTCAGCATGGCTGCACCCTTTTTATCCAAAATGACCATTGCACCCGCTGCCCCCCTGGAAGTCCACGTCTTTTCCAAGCACCTCCAATTTTTGAATTACGCCGAAATGGCCACCGCGGCTGCAGACCTTGGTTTCAGCGGCATCGACCTCACCGTGCGCCCCGGTGGGCATGTAGAACCAGCAGCCGTCGCCCAACAATTGCCCCGGGCCATTGAAGCCATTCGCCAAAAAGGGCTATTGTCTACACTGATGGTGACGGCAATCAACCATTTGCGCGATCCCCTCCATCAAACCGTATTGGAAACTGCTGCCCAGCAAGGCATCAAACATTATCGACTGGGCTGGTACCAATACCCAGATCAATTGCCTCTTCCTGAAGCTTTGGAAAAAATGCAGAAGGACATGCAAGCCCTGGCCAAATTGAACAAAAAACTAGGTTTAAAAGGGTCTTACCAGAATCACTCCGGCCTGTATGTCGGGGCATCCATCTGGGAGGTTTGGGAGTTGTTGGAGCACACCGCACCGGGCATCATGGGTTGCCAATACGACATCCGCCACGCCTGGGTGGAAGGTGGGCAATCCTGGCCAACCGGACTACGGCTCATCCATTCCCGCATCAATACGTTAGCCATTAAAGATTTTGTGTGGGAAAAAACGGCCAAAGGCTGGCAAGTCACCAATGTGCCCATTGGAACCGGGATGGTGGACTTTAAAACCTATTTCGGTTTGCTCAAAAAGTACAACATCCAGGTACCCGTTTCACTGCATTTTGAATACGACCTGGGCGGCGCTGAACACGGCAACAAAGACCTGGATGAGGCCACCAGACGGAAAGTATACGCCGCTATGCGTCGGGATTTGGAGCGGTTGCAACAATTGTGGCAGGAAGCATAAGTTGATAAAATTCCTAATTTTTCTTCTTCCGGTTCTCCCACTGTTTTCCGTACTTCTTCTTCTTCTCCGCCACGTAATCCCGTTTCACATTCACCTTTTTATTCTTGTCCGATTTTTCATGAAAAGCAGCCCCAACATTTTTCTTCTGGGTGGTTTTCACCATAATCGTTTTCATGTTGATTTGTGGTTGCTCTTCGGGCAGCAGCTGTTCGGATAGCACCAAATCTTCCGGCAAGGGCAACTCAGGAATGGCGAAACTCATCAATTCCTCCGTGGCAGCCAGCAGTTCCATTTCTTTAGGGGTAACGAAGGAGATGGAGATACCTTTTTTATCCACCCGGCCGGTACGGCCAATGCGGTGGATGTAGTTTTCGGCGGTATCGGGCATGTCAAAATTGAACACGTGGCTCACTTCAGACACATCGAGGCCGCGGGCAATCACGTCGGTAGCAATCAGTACCCGGCATTCACCCGCTTGGAAGGCATTGACGGCGGCAAAACGTGCAGGTTGCGATTTGTTGGAGTGGATGACTTTCACCTTGAGGCTCCATTCCTCGTCCAGGGATTCAAAAATGCGGTCGGCCAGGCTCTTGGTGGAGGTAAACACCAACACCTTGTTCATCTCAGGGTTGTTGAGCAGCAACAAGCGGAGCAGGTTCATCTTGCTGTAAAAGTTGGGCACGGAGTAGCGGCTTTGGTCGATGTTGCTTAGGGGAGTGCCCATGGGGGCAGCTTCAATGCGCACCAGCTCCGGAAAATAATTATCGATCAAATCGCTGACCTCTTCGGTGAGGGTGGCCGAAAACAGCAGGTTCTGGCGTCGATCAGGCAGGGCGTCGAAGATGTTTTTGAGTTGGGCGCGGAAGCCCAGATTCAACATCTCGTCAAATTCGTCAATGACCAGTTTTTTGATACTCTGGCCTTTAAAAGCACCGAGCAGCAGCAAGTCGTTCAATCGACCGGGTGTACCCACCAACACATCCGCACCTTCCATCACCTGAGCAGCCTGGGGTTTGAGGTTCACGCCCCCGTATACACCCACAGCCACGAGGCTCATGTATTTGCTCAGCTTTTCGATTTGTTCCACCACTTGCACCACGAGTTCGCGGGTCGGCACAATGATCAGCAGCTGAGGTGTTTTTTTCTTGGCAAATTGGTATTGTCGCAGGCAGGGCAGCAGGTAAGCAAAGGTTTTACCTGTACCCGTTTGGGCCAGGCCGCACACATCTTTGCCCGCCATGATGACTGCAAAAGCCTTGGCCTGAATGGTAGTGGGTGTGCTCAAACCCAGGTCTTCCAGTGCATTCAGGAGTGGTTTATTAAGATTTAAATCATTAAAAGTCATAAGCCTGCGATAATTTGGCCGCAAAGGTAGGCTTAAACGGGGATTCTTTTATGGAAAAATAGAGAAAGTTGAGGGCGTATAATTTCTGCACTGTATTTTCACAGTACTTTTATATTTTTCCCATCCAATCGCATCACCAAACCTACACCATGAGAGCTATCATACTGTTCCTATTACTCAGCGTCAATCTTTTTGCCCAAAAACCCTCTACCCTACCCCGCAGTACCCCCGAAGCGGAAGGCGTTTCTTCGCAGGGCATCATCAATTTTTTAGACGCCGCTAAAGCCAGCAAACACGAGTTTCACAGCATTATGATCCTCCGCCACGGCAAGGTCATCGCCGAGGGTTGGTGGAATCCCTACCGCCCGGAACTCAAACATACCATGTATTCGGTGAGCAAAAGTTTTACCGCCACCGCTGTTGGTTTCGCAGTGTCGGAAAAACTCCTGAGTGTCAACGATAAAGTCGTCTCTTTTTTTCCCGACGATTTACCCGCCAACATCAGCCCCAACCTGGCTGAATTGCGCATCAAAGACCTGCTCAGCATGAGTGTAGGCCACGACAAAGACCCGACCGGGCCAGTAGTCGGAGAAAAAAACTGGGTGGAAGCTTTTCTACAAATCCCGATCCCTCATCAGCCGGGCACCAAGTTTGTGTACAATTCGGTAGCCACCTTCATGCTCTCCGCCATTGTACAAAAGGTGACCAAACAAAAAATTCTTGATTACCTACAGCCGCGTTTGTTCGCCCCGCTGGGCATTCAGGGTATCGATTGGGAAGTCAATCCGCAGGGCATCAACGTAGGTGGCTGGGGTTTGCGGCTCAAAACCGAAGACATGGCCAAATTTGGTCAGTTGTTTTTGCAAAAAGGCATGTGGCAAGGCAAACAAATCCTGCCCACAGCCTGGGTGGAAGAAGCCAGCACCATGAAAATTATGCAAAACCCCTCGGCACCCGAAGAGCAGCTAAAGTCCAGTGACTGGCTCCAAGGCTACTGCTACCAAATGTGGCGCAGTCGGCACAATTCCTACCGGGGCGACGGCGCCAACGGCCAGTACATCCTCGTACTACCCGAGCAGGATGCGGTGATCATCACCACCGCCGAAGCACCCGATATGCAGGGGGAAATCAACCTGATTTGGGAACATTTGTTGCCCGCTTTTCAGCCCAAAAAACTGCCTTCTGAACCCAAGGTACTGGCAGCCTTAAAAAGTAAAATTGCAGCACTGGCTCTGCCTTTACCCACAAGTGCCCCCATTGCTGACCGCCAACCAACTTTGGACGGTCGCAGGTTTGGTGTCATTGTTGGTGAAAAAAGTTTGAGTGAAATACGTTTCGATTTCATCAAAAATGTGTGTTACCTCAGCTTGACCACCGACTCGGTTAAACACCAAATCCCATTTGGCTTTGGTAAATGGGAACGGAGTAGCACGACCAAATTAGGCCCTTATCTCGTAGCGGGTGCCCAGTCCAACCGCGTAGGCATTGGTCCCTACAAAGTGGCGGGTGCTTACACTTGGAAGGACGACAAAACCCTGGAATTGACCCTGCGCTACATCGAAAGTCCACACACCGAAACCATCACCTGCACTTTTGAGGGTGACTATGTGAGCCTGGATTTTCAAAACATTTTCAACCGCAACAACAAACGAGCTGTCGTCAAAGCAGTCCTTGCTTCCAATACCAGCAACCCCGCCCGCCTGATTGTGCGTGGCGACGACATGGGTTATTCCCACTCCGGCAATGAGGCCTTGATTAAGTGTTACCGCGAAGGCATTCAAACTTCCATCGAAGTGATTGTGCCTTCTCCCTGGTTTCCGGAAGCAGTGAAAATGCTGGCACAAAACCCGGGTACCGACGTTGGCCTACATTTTGCGATCACCAGCGAGTGGGACAACATCAAGTGGCGGCCCCTCACCGACGCCCCCAGCTTGCGCAATGCCGATGGTTATTTTTACCCGATGATTTACCCCAATGCCTATTACCCCAACCAATCGGTGATGACCAATGCCTGGAAAATTGAGGACGTGGAAAAGGAGCTACGGGCGCAAATTGAAATGGCCAAAAAATACATCCCCAACCTGAGCCACATCTCCGGCCACATGAACAGCACGGGCTTCGACCCTGCCGTAAAAGCCATGGCGCGCCGGGTAGCTGCCGAATACAAGTTGCCCATGGTGGATGTGGATGCCATGCAGGATCACCAAATCAGCTATACGGGTTTTGAGTTCGGCAAAAAAACCACCGAGCAGCGCATCCAGGGCTTCATCGACATGTTGGACAAACTGGAAGCGGGTAAAACCTACGTCTTCGTGGAACATCCCGGTCTCGACAACGCCGAATTGCGTGCCATTCACCACATTGGTTACGAAGATGTAGCCCAAGGTCGCCAGGATGTGACCACCATTTTTACCAGCGAAAAAGTCAAGGAAGCTTTGGTGAAAAAGGGGATAAAATTGGTGAGTTATCGCGAGGCGTTGAAACGGTGAAACATGGATTTGGCTGTGCCAAATTTTTATTTCACCACGACGTCACGACGAGCACGACGTTTTGCGCTGCGCGCTTTTACGCCTTCGGCGTAGAGTGGCATTAATTAGGAGAACGGAGGACACGGATAAAAGCGGATTAGAACGGATAATTTTTTGGTTACCTAGCATTTATCCGTTCTAATCCGCTTTTATCCGTGTCATCCGTTTTCCTATTGTTGTCGCTTTCAGCTTTAAATGGAGACTTGAGTTTGTTGCGTTGACAGTACCTAACGAAATAAACCTTCAAGGGAACTTTTGTAGCTTTTTTTTGCTTGACAGCGTTTACACACAGCAACCTAAAATGGACTCAATCCCCTTTACCGAACCCGTACTATTTCTGGAGTTTTTTGTCCGGGAAGTCACTTATTACGGAAGCGACCAGTCGGCAAAATTCCCGGCTGGAACGCTGTTTTATCAAGGTGAAAGTCAGGCGCGCAGTGGGCAACTCCCCAGTTTCCGAGAAGCGACTTTTCGAGAAGAACCAAAACCCATTCTTCCCCGAGAAAAGAGTTTTGGGTTTGTGAACGGCCAACCCAGTTTATTGGCTTCCCAAAAGCGACCTTTCCTGGATTGGATCGAAAAAAATCCCCTCGACGCCTTGCTCTGCATCGGACGCGAAGCCTGGATGGAGGATCAATGGGTGCGGGAAAAAGATCGGGAAGCTTTTTCTGTTTTGCACCCAGGGATCAGCCGCTTTACCGACATCGTCAATCAGGCCCCCTTTCGTTTCAATGTTTGGGTGCAGGATGAGGTAGGTACTCTGCTCACCGATTTTCCCAACGCAGAAGTCCGGCAAACCCTGGAAGTGGGCAACACCTATTTGTTCCTCTGCCGTCAGGAGGAATACCTGGATCAGGGGTATCTTGTTAATCCTCATCGCAACCTTGCTTTGTTTGTGAAAAATCATGGGCTGCAGCGGGAGATCAGGTTGGTTTCAAAGGCGGAGTTTGCGGCGCATGATGTGGCAAATTTGTGTACCGAGCCTTGTAAATTAAGGGATCACCGGAAAAGCAGGTTTAAATATTTATTGGGGTAATTCCCCCCGAGTAGACATTTGGCTCGGAGGACATGAATTGCCTCCAGCTTTAGCTGGTGGGTAGCAGTGAACACATTTTTTTGGGCTTTAGCCCTATTGGCAAAGTTGAATTTTGGGCTGAAGCCCACTTAAAAAGGGATGCCTCGATCCACCAGCTGAAGCTGGAGGCAATTCATGTGCTCCGCTTCCAATAAAAAATTGTCCAGTAGCAGTACCATATTCACGATACATGAACCATAACATCAGCACTTATCGCTCCCTGTTGCACCTAATCGACTTGGACAAAACCGACCATGAACTCAAAGTCATTGGCGAACTTTTTTTGAGTGCGATGCGGGACTGGCCATCGGATTCACGCTTGAGTATCCCGGAGTCCATCGCTGTGTTCAAACGCAATTTTGGCGACCCGCTTACGGTGGAAAATACCGCGCGTTACATTGGGCGTGGGCCTGACTGGACCTGGAAAGGGGAAGCGGGAGTCTCCTTGTCCCAAATGATGGAACACGCCCTCAAACACCTCGGCCTGACGGATTTTGACGCCATCATTGAGCTACTGCTGAACCATTATGCCCGGCAATTCCTGCTCAGCGGCACCCAAAAGCCTCTCCGGAGCAGGGGATATACCTACTTCCAGGTCTCCGCTGGAGCCTTGTGCGAGGTGGATCAGGTGCATTGGCAAAACACCATGGCCAGTTATGGCCTGGACACTCAAGACAATACCTGGAGCATCGAAATGCCCTTGAGTACGAACCTTGGTCAGTACCAATTGATCAAAAATTGCATCAATCGACTGGAACCGTTGAAAGTCCAATTGATGGAGGCCAAAGCGGCTTTCCCGGATTTGGAATATGAGGTAAATCTGGTACTTTGGACCAAAGAAGAGAATTTCCGCCTCGACCAGGCTCAAATTCAGTGGCTGAGCGAACTGGGTGCGGGACTGGATGCGGAAGTGTTTCCAATGTAAGGGAATGCTTTTTGAAAAAATCTTATCTTGGGATTTTAAGTATTTTCTACTTTTGCTTGAGTGGGTTAAAATGGTCTCATAGTTCAACGGATAGAATAGGAGTTTCCTAAACTCTAGATACAGGTTCGATTCCTGTTGGGACCACGAAAGATTTGAATTAGATCGTTGTGCTGGTAGACCACCACATTTGCAAGGGCAATTTTTACCACTATCTCCATAACCAATGCGTTTATTATTGATCCCCCCCCAAAAAACTACAAAAACCTCCCCCGATAAGCCTCAATCGTACGTACCGCCTCAGCCTCAGTTTGCCCTTGTGCTTGCAGATAAGCATGCAGCATTTCCAGGAGCCTTTCGGGACTGACATCTACAAGCAGGGCTATTTTCTCCAGAGAAAACTCCTGAAGTACCCAGAGTTTGTGGACAAACACTTGTTTTTCCAGTTCGATACCCTGTTCGATACCTTGCTCAATGCCCTGTTCAATGCCTTTCTCGATGCCTTGTTCGATGCCCTTTTCAATGCCTTCTTCGATACCTTTCAAAAAAAGGCCATCAGTTTCGATGTCATAGTGAATCGTCATGGCTTCCACTTCGGTTTTTACGATGAGTTCCATTTTTCTTAAACGTGATAAAATTAACAATTGTTTTTGACTATTTGTCGCAATGGCAAGCCTATAATGTGATGAAAAAGCGCATAATGCAGCAGGTTTCGCTCAGGCCCAAAAAGCTGGACGCGCGGTAGGCTCCAAAACCTGCGACCGTCGAGCTTGCTGCCACCGGCAGCAGCAAAAGACCGACGAGCGCCCACGCAGTGGCTAGTAAAATGTCAGACAAGAAAGAAAATCTCTGCTAAATCGAACACCCTACCCACCACTGCGTGGGGCGCTCGTCGATCCCAAAATGCTCGCTGCGCGAGCGGGCTCGACGATCGCGGGTGCCTAGATCCTATGCTTAGCCGAGCAGTTCTCCAAAACCTTCCCCAAGCGCCACTTTAAACTCCCCCCACCCCACCCATTAAACTTTTTTTTAATTTCCTTCTCTCTCCCACCCTCTTTGGCATCACTTTTGTAAACGCTAAAGCAGCTTCCAACGTTATCAGGAAGGAATACCGTTCAAAACAACATAGAAAGATGAAGAGGATCAAGTTTTGCCTGACTTGGGTAGGGTTGCTGCTGTTACACGCTGCCTTTGCCCAAACGTTTACCCCCCTGACCATTGAAGTAGAAACCGAAACGGGTTTACTCAGCAATCCCTGGGGCGGTGGGCTCAACTGTCCACAGCTGTCCGAAGCCGATCTCAACCACGATGGGCTCAACGATTTGTACCTCTTTGACCGTACCGCCAACCTGCATCTGGCGTATCGGCGACAAGGCAATCAGTACATCTTTGCGCCCGAGCTGGTGCAAAACTTCCCGGAGCTGACCGAATGGAGCCTGTTGCGCGATTACAATGGCGATGGCATCAGCGACATCCTGGCCTATTCCGACGTACCCGGCATCGATGGCTTGACGGCTTATACCGGATTCTGGCAAGACAACAAACTCGCCTTCAAGCGTTACCCTTTCAAAGGCCCCTTCAACCTGGCCTATTTCCCACTCCGCTCCGGCGGCAATTCCCAGCTGTACATCACCCGCATCGACATCCCCTCCATCGAAGATGTGGATTGTGACTCCGATCTGGACGTCCTGACGTTTAACATTTCGGGGGGCTACATCGAGTTTTACCAGAACCAATCGGTTGAAAGAGGGTATGGCCGCGATAGTATGATTTTCACCCTACAAAGCAATTGCTGGGGTGGCATTTATGAAGATGGCCTCAGTGCCAACATGAACCTGGCTGCCGCGCCCGGGCAATGTTTCCAAAGCAATGGCACTTCAGTCGATTTTCGCCACGCGGGTTCCACCCTCACCACCACCGATGTGGACAACGACGGCGATGTAGACCTTTTTGTAGGCGATGTTTCCTTCAACAACATCAATCTGCTGACCAATGGCGGCACCTGCAAACAAGCCTGGTTCAACAAACAAGATCCCCGCTTCCCGGGCAACGATAAAGGGGTAGACCTGCCCATTTTTCCCGCCGTATACATGGTGGATGTGAATGCCGATGGCAAAAAAGAAGTACTGGTGGCCCCCAATGAGAACAACGGCTCGGAAGATGTCAATGTGTTGTGGTTGTATGAAAATGGCGGCACTAGCCAAAGTCCCGAGTTCAAATTCAAACAAGACAATTTTTTGGTCAAAGACATGATCGACCTGGGCACGGGTGCTTACCCTACCTTTGTGGATTACAATGCCGATGGTTTGATGGATTTGGTGGTGGGCAATGGCGCACGCTTTTTGCCCCAGGGGCAACGTTCCATCGGCCTTCATTTATTTCAAAATGTAGGCACTGCCCAAAAGCCGAAATACCGCCTGGTGGATCGCGACTGGCTGGGCATGAACCAATATAACCGGGAAAATTTTGCCCTAGCCCCTACCTTTGGCGACATGGATGGCGACCAGGATTTGGACGTCATTGTAGGAGCAGAATTTGGTCAATTGTACTACGCCGAAAACACCGCTGGCCCCGGAAAGTCCATGGAATTCGGGCTGTGGCAGGCCAAATACATGGGCATCGACATTGGCCAGGGTGCCATCCCACAAATTGTGGATGTCAACGGTGATAAACTCCCCGATATCGTATTGGGCAATCGCCGGGGCAATGTGAGTTATTTTCAAAATACGGGTACCCTGCAAAAAGCCGCATTTACCGCACTGGACAATGTAGCGCCCAATATTCAGCGCTTGGGCAAAGTGGATGGCACGGCAGAGGGCAATTTTATTGGCTACAGCGCACCCTTGTTTTTCCGCCAAAATCAAAGTCTACGCTTGTTGCTGGGCACCGAGCGCGGCGAACTGCGCCTGTACGACAACATTGACAACAACCTGGCGGGCACCTTCAACATGAGTGACAACAAGTTGGGCGGCATGCGCCTGGGTGGCCGCACCAAAGCCGACCTAGCCGACATCAATGGCGATGGTTTTTTGGACATGGTGGTGGGCAACGCCCGGGGGGGATTGAGCTTGTACAGCACAACTTTCCGCAGCAATCAAACTACGGCGGTACGGGAGCCTCTGGCCAATCGGGCGCTGAATTTGGTGCCGAATCCGGCTAGTGATTGGGTTTCGATTCCTGGTTTGAGTGATGAAGAGGGGATCTTGACCGTTTTTGACATGGCCGGGCGGCAGGTGATGCAGCAAAACATCAATCGTTATACCAATGAAATTCAAATCCGGGATTGGACGCCCGGGGTGTATGTGTTCAGACTGAGCACGGAAGGAAAGGTATTTAGTGGGAAGTTGGTGAAGCGGTCAGAATAATTGAGCACCCCGACCTGAGGTGACTCTTAAGTGTCTTAGGTTTCTTAGGTGGTTCAAAAAAATATGGCGCTAAGATTTAAAGCACATTTTTTGAACCACCTAAGAAACCTAAGACACCAAAGAAGCACTTTAGAAGTTTCTAGCTGAGCAGTATTGATATAGGATCAAATGGGCCTCATCGCATTAAGCTAAATTCCCCTGCCCCACGGCGATCGTACTCAAGCTCAACTGTCCGTCTACCAATTCCACCACCAAACTGAACTGCGTCAAATCGAGCAGTAACCATTCCAATTGACTAACCGGAGCTTCAGGAGCGTGACCCGCTTCCTCACTTGCCCCCAAATTGGCCGTCATCGTCATCAAGGTATTTTTGCTCAAGGTTAAATCCACCGAACCTAGCTTCATTTTTCCACCACCCGCCATTGCGGACGCACTCGAGCTTGGGAACAGCGGCGTCAGCACAATGGACAATACCTGTGCATTGACATCAAAAACGACATTGAAATGGGCTTGTGCGGGATCCAAAAGAGTGGTACGCAGCAATAAATCGGGTGATAATGGCCCCACTGGAGCAATATTTAAACCTGTTCCTTGTGGGCTGATGAGCAGGCCGGTACTCAGGTCAAAAGTTTGAACCTGTCCTTGTTCATCCATCAGAAACAACTTGCCCGTAGCGGGCTCAAGGATAATATGGTTTTTCATGTTTAGGTGTTTTAGCTTTGCTATAAACGCAGTTAAGTTATGGAAGAGTATTAATTGATACTCTTCCATAACTTTAATAACCCAATATTTCCAACATTGCTTCAGATGTTTGTTCGGCCTGGTACAAACGATCCACGATGTTTCCCTGTGGGTCTTTGTAAATGAGGATGTGTTTGGGAGAAGGGATCAGACAATGTTTGATGCCCCCATAGCCGCTGATTTGGTCCTGGTACGCACCCGTATGGAAAAATCCTAGGAACAAACGTTCTGGATCACCGTTTTCAAAGGTAGGCAGGTACACCTGAGCCTGGTTGACCTCTGCGTTGTAATAATCTGAATTGTCGCAACTCAAGCCGCCGATGTTCACCCGCTGGTATTCGTTGTACCATTTGTTGATTGGCAGCAAAATGAAACGTTCACCGATGCCCCAAACATCGGGTAAGGTAGTCATCAGCGAATTGTCGATCATGTACCAGCGCTCCGCGTCGTTTTGTTGCTTTTGGTTCAAAACTGAAAAAAGCGTCGCCCCGCTCTCCCCTACCGTGTATTTGCCAAACTCGGTGAAAAGGTCCGGCTCGGGCACTTGTTCTTTCTGACAAGCTTGGAGAATGGTTTTGACAATCTCCTTGATCATGTATTTGTAGTCGAACTCAAAACCCAGTGAGTTGCGGATAGGCATACCCCCACCAATGTTCAGGATTTCCAGGTCTTCCGATTCGCGGCGCAAATTGGCATACAGGCGCACCGCTTTGCGCAATTCACCCCAGTAGTACAAACTGTCTTTGACGCCAGTATCGACAAAAAAGTGCAGCAAGGTGAGTTTAAACTTGGGGTTGTCTTTGATTTTTTCTCTAAAAAAAGGCATCACATCCGAGTTGCGGATGCCCAGGCGGGAGGTATAAAACTCAAAATTGGGTTCCTCTTCCGTAGCTACCCGAATGCCTATTTTGCACTGCCCTTGCATATGCTGGTCGTAATATTCAATCTCATCGATGTTGTCACAAACCGGAATCACGTTTTCAAACCCATCGTGGATCAAATCGATGATGCGTTGTTTGTAGTGATCGGGTTTGAAACCATTGCATACGATGGTGACATTTTTGTCAACCAAGCCCTTTTTGTACAATTTGCGGATCAGGTCGATGTCAAAGGCCGAAGAGGTTTCCAATTGCACATCGTGTTTAAGGGCTTCCTCCAGGATGTAGCTAAAGTGGTTACTTTTGGTACAATAGCAATACTGGTACTTGCCCTTGTAATTGAGCGACTTCATGGCCCGGGTAAACAAATTGCGCGCCTTTTTGATTTGGGCACCAATTTTGGGTAAATAGGTCAGTTTCAGTGGAGTGCCGTATTTTTCAATGAGGTACATCAGAGGTACACCATTGAACACCAAATAACCATTGACATCGATGTCAAACCCTTCTTGTGGAAAATAAAAGGTTTGGTCGATCAGGTCGAAGTATCTGTTGGTTCCGTTCACTTTAGCCAGAGATTTTTAATGGTTGATCAAACATGCTTAAAAAGCGTTGCAAAGCTAAGGAACGGAAATGAAATAAAATTGTAAAGTTGACGCTACCATTTGCACCCATTAATTCTTGTGAAATCGTGTAAATTGTGGCGCTAAAAAAAAAGATACAATGCAGCAAATCGACGCCCTCAATCAAGTGGCAGAATTCCACCGTACCTTCCACCACCCCATCGAAGCCCACCCCGTCATCCCCGCTGAAGCACGCTGCCGCTTGCGGGTAGCCCTGCTGGAAGAAGAAGTTGCCGAGCTAAAATCGGCCATCGCCAAAGGTGACCTCGTTGAAATCGCCGACGCCCTCTGCGACATTCAATACGTGCTCAGCGGGGCTGTGCTGGAGTTTGGTATGGGCGAAAAATTCCGCGAACTCTTCGATGAAGTGCAGCGCTCCAACATGAGTAAAGTGTGCAAAACACTAGGTGAAGCCCAGGCTACTGCCGCATATTACCAGCAGGAACGCGGCGTGGAAAGTTACGTCCGGGAGGTGCCACCCTACTTCCTCGTCTACCGCAAGGATGATGACAAAACTTTAAAATCGATCAATTATTCTCCAGCGAATTTGGAGAAGATTCTTTTATAAAGGTTCCAATCTAGCTGGTTCAAGTCTCCAGACTTGAACCCATATTTTCGCGTCTCTGACGCACGAGCAACGCGAAAAAATCGAGCTAAAACCAAACCACATCAAAACCTGATTTATGAAAAAACCACTCATTTTCCTCCTCCTAGGCTTTAGCCTGTACGTTAGCGCCCAAAAAGCGCCTGAATTTGCCATTGCCCAATCCGAAGTAGAAATTCCCTTGCGCTTTTTGGCCTCGGATGAATTGGGCGGCCGCCGGACAGGTTCCGCAGGCAACTTGATTGCTGCTCGCTACATTGCCGAACACCTTCGGACTTACGGCTATTCTATGGCTCCGGGTCTGAATTCCTACTTCCAGCCCATCGCCTTTCAAGCCAGCACGCCACCCGCTGATGCCAGCTTGATGATTGGCAAAACCGAATACAAGTTCAAAGAAGACTTCATCGTGATGACGGGCGACGCCACCAAGCTCAG
Source organism: Haliscomenobacter sp. (assembly GCF_041740695.1). Classification (GTDB taxonomy): domain Bacteria; phylum Bacteroidota; class Bacteroidia; order Chitinophagales; family Saprospiraceae; genus Haliscomenobacter. Next base: position 58,410 of record NZ_JBGSLK010000050.1, read on the forward strand.
CAAACTGGAAGTTGTGTTTGCAGGCAATGGCTGGATCGATGAAAAAACCGGCCAAGACGATTACAAAGGCAAGGATGTCAAAGGTAAACTGGTCGTTGTATTGCCTGGCGCACCGAATGAAACGTCGCCACAAGCCGTTTTTCGGGCCATGTCCAAAAAACGCGACTGGGCTTACGAGCGCGGCGCGGCCGGTTTGATCGAGTTGTACCGTTTGTCGTTTCCCTGGAATTTTTTCACCAGTTATTTTGGCAAAGAAAGCCTGGGCGTAGCGCCCAAAGAAGGCCCCAAAGCCTCCAATAAAATGTTCTATGCCTGGTTGAAAGAAAAAAATACCGTCAGCGACATCAAGGATTTACAGGAAGGCAAAAAGTTGAAGGCCAATCTGAGTAGCTCTGGATTTATGCGGCGGATGGTGCCCAGCCAAAACGTGGTGGGCGTACTCGAAGGCAGCGACCCACAACTCAAAGACGAATACTTGATCATCAGTGCGCACTACGACCACGTGGGCATTGGCAAAGAAGGTGGAGGCGCTTATTCTAAAGAAGACAGCATCTTCAACGGTGCCCGCGACAATGCGATGGGTACCGTGGCCCTGCTCACCGCCGCCAAAGCCCTGGCCTTGCAAAAGCCCAAACGTTCGGTGATCATGCTGGCGGTAACGGGTGAGGAACTGGGCCTGTTGGGCAGTCAATATTACGCCGACAACCCGCTGATTCCCCTCAATAAGTGCATTTTCAACCTCAATACCGACGGGGCAGGTTACAACAGCACCGAACACATCTCGATCATTGGTTGGAGTCGCACGGGCACGGATGCACTGATTGAGCAAGCGGCCAATAGTGTAGGGTTGAAGGTTTTTCCAGAACCCGCTCCTGAACAAAACCTCTTCGACCGCTCCGACAACGTGTCTTTTGCGGTTAAAGGGGTGCCCGCGTTGGATTTCAGCCCCGGTATCACCAAATTTGACGACGTCATCGCCAAATATTACCACCAGGTAGCCGACCAAGCTGAATCAGTAGACCTGCCTTATTTCCTCAAGTATTGCCAGTCCTTTGCCAATCTGGCTCGCCTCATTGCCGACAATGCCCAACGGCCGCAGTGGAAGGCGGGCGATAAGTATGAGAAGGCGGGGATGGAATTGTATAAGAAATAATGAAGTTGAAGGGTTGATGCCTGGGCTACGCGCGGCCACCGGTTGGCGAGCG
>NZ_JBGSLK010000051.1:0-44306 GCF_041740695.1 Haliscomenobacter sp.
GCCCGTGATCCACCAATAGTCGCTAGCGCCTGCAGGTACACAAAGCCGGGCGGTTTGACCTGGACAAATGACATCTGGGCCGGTGATCAGACAAGTGTCTGGTCCGCTCAAGGCGACGATCACGCTGCATTCACTCTTGCAGCCATTGGCATCGGTCACGGTTACCGAATAGAGGCCAGCTGTGGTCACGTCGATGCACTGGGTTTGTGCCCCAGTGATCCACCAATAGTCGCTAGCGCCCGCTAGTGGTACACAAAGCCGGGTGCTTTGACCTGGGCAGATGACGGTTTCAGTGATCAGACAAGTGTCTGGTCCGCTCAAGGCGACGATCACGCTGCATTCACTCTTGCAGCCATTGGCATCGGTCACGGTTACCGAATAGAGGCCAGCCGTGGTCACGTCGATACACTGGGTTTGGGCTCCTGTGATCCACCAATAGTCGCTGGCGCCTGCAGGTACACAAAGCCGGGTGCTTTGACCTGGACAGATGACGGTTTCAGTGATCAGGCAAGTGTCTGTTTCACTCACTGTAACGATCTTGGTACATTCACTTTTGCAGCCATTGGCATCCGTGATGGTTATCGAATAAGTACCCGCCGTACTCACGTCAATACACTGGGTTTGTGCCCCCGTGATCCACCAATAATCACTAGCTCCCGCAGGTACACAAAGTCGGGCGGTTTGGCCTGGACAAATGACATCTGGACCCGTGATCAGGCAAGTATCTGTTTCACTTACGGTGACAATCTTGGTACATTCACTTTTGCAGCCATTGGCGTTAGTCACAGTTACCGAATAGGTGCCCGCCGTGGTTACATTGATGCACTGGGTTTGTGCTCCCGTGATCCACCAATAGTCAATTGCGCCATCGACTGCTGCACAGAGTTGGGTTGTTTGTCCTTGACAAATCACAGTATTGCCCGTGATCTCACAAGTGGTGTCTTGGTTTAAAGCAATGGTTTTGCTACAAGTACTGACCAAGCCTCCAACAGCAGTGACGGTAACCGAATACGTACCGGGTAAACTCACATAGACACATCTGGTCGTATCACCAGTACTCCATAAATAAGCGTCAGCAAGCGCAGGTGCACAAAGTTGAGCTGGACTCCCCGGGCAAATGAATGAATTGCCCTTGATGAGGCAAGTGTCTTGAAGGCTCTCAACACCCTCAATGCTTCCAGAAAGCAACACATTATTACCTGCAATGAATGCAGTACTTAAGGTACGATAAGTACTGAAGGAGGCACCCGGATTTAGTACCTGCCCAAAGGTAAGAAGGGGGATTAATAATAATGCAATAACTGTTAGTGCATTGGGTAGTGAAGTTTTCAAATCTTTAAATTTTACAATGTGAATTATTCTTGTCCCCAAAGGTGAGTGAATTAGAAACTGAAAGCATTACACTATCAAAGAGAAGAGTTACATAAATCCCACTTATTTTTCTAAAGCTATACTCAAACTCGCTTCCTCGTGGTCGATTCTTTTTTCAATGTTGCGAATCAGTTCACTAGGATACTTTTTATCTGCACTCATTTCGTCCAAAGCTTTTCGCCGTACCTCGATCAATTCCAACAGCGCAGCCCGATAAGCGAAAATGTAAGAAGGCATATCTTCTTCCACGGACAATTGTTTTTGTTGGGTTTTCATTAAGTGTTCGTAGCGCCTTTTCAGTACCCCAAAAGCATGGTCGGTTTCAATTTCTTCACTATACCGGGTTTTGATGTACGCCAAAACACTGGATACCAGGTACATTTGTATTTCCAGTTCCTGCTCGGTTTTGTCGTCTTTGATTTCCAAGTCAAATGCATGAACTAAAAAAGGTAAGCTCAAACCCTGTAACACCAAAGTGCAGAGGATGACAATAAAGGAAATGAACAAAATCAGGTCACGCTGGGGAAATGCGGCACCAGTACTCAAAGTAAGCGGTATTGATAAAGCTGCGGCTAGTGAAACTACCCCACGCATCCCACTCCAGGCGATGATAAAAACCGGTTTCCAGTCGGGGGCTGCTTCGTTTGTCCTGATTTTTTTGCTCAGCAATCGGGGTAAATAGGCCGCCGGAAAAACCCAAATGATGCGCACCAATATGGTCACTATACTGATGATCACACCATAATAAATGGCATGATTAATGGGAGCCGGATCCAGATTTTTTAAAATCATGGGAAGTTGCAGGCCAATCATAATAAAAACTACCCCATTGAGCAAAAAGACCAGGGTATCCCATACTCCCTGCGATTGCAGTCGGGAGTTGAATGAAAATACTTCGGTGGAGCGCGCACTGAGGAAAAGCCCACCACTGACCACCGCCAATACTCCCGAAAAATGAAAATGCTCGGCGGTAACGTACATCAGATAGGGTGCCACCAAGTTAATGGCCGTATCGATACTGGGCGTAGTGGGTAAAAAGCGGTGTACCCAGTAAATAAATAAGGCGATGCCCAATCCGACTAGAACTCCAGCGATTACAACGATTACAAAATTGAGTCCAGCATCTAGCAAAACAAATTTATGGGTCAACACTGCCGCTAAGGCAAAGCGAAACACGATTAAACTCGCCGCGTCGTTGACCAGGCTTTCTCCTTCCAAAATATCGACCACTCGCTTGGGAATCCTTAATTTTTCCAACACAGAGGTCGCCGCAATCGCATCGGGTGGTGAAATGATCCCTCCCAATAAAAAGCCCAGGGCTAAGGAAAAGCCAGGGATCAACACATGGGCAACAATGGCGACTGCACAGGAAGTAAAAATGACCAGGCCCAAGGCCAATAACCCAATGGGCTTACGCAAGGCCCAAAAATCTTTCCAGGAGGTGTTCCAGGCAGCAGCGTAAAGCAGTGGAGGCAAAAAAATGAGGAAGACCAAGTCTGGCTCCAGGGGGGTGTCCAATACTTTAGGGATAAACCCAATGAACAAGCCACAAATCACTAAAAAAATTGGATAAGAAATCCGCAATTTCTCGCTCAACATAGAGAAAAGAGAAACCACCATCAACAGTACGATGATGAGTAGCAAGTTATTTAGTAGCATAACGGAAAATCAGCAGTCGAAAGATGCAAGTGTTAATGGCTTGGAAAGTATCGATCTATAAATTCCATCAGTTGTTGATTGAAATCGTGAGGGTTTTCTATGTTGGCCAAATGGGCAGCATCCTCTATAATGGTCAAAGTAGAATTCTGGGTTTTTTCAAGCATCAAACGAGCTACCTTGGGTGGAGTGATTTTATCTTCTTTTCCCACTAAGATTAGAATAGGCACCGTTAGCTCCGATAATTTACTACAGGTTTCTTTACGCACCGACAAAGCATGCAAGGTATTGCACATAGATTGTGCAGTGGTTTTGCTCATCATTTCCTTTACGTTGCCTATTTCCATTTGTTTGGTTTCAAAAGATGCTGCAGCAAAAAGGTTTTGAATGCTTTGCTCAACATACAATTCCGCCCCTTTTTCTCGGATGCTTTCAATCGCCGCCATTCTTTTTTCTATTGCTTCCGGGGTATCTGCGAGGCATTGAGAATCGCTTAATATTAACCCACTAAAACGTTCCGGGTGTTTTTCAATAGCGCTTAAGGCAATGTATCCGCCCATAGATAAGCCACACAAAATTACTTGGTCAAGTTGCAGGGTATCCATAAATCCAAGCAGGTCTTCAACAAAAAGCTCAATCGAAAAATCCTCGGTTCCAGCTTCAGAATTTCCATGCCCGCGTACATCATACGCAATGACCCGATTAGTAGGCTTAAGTGCTTCAAATTGAGCATTCCACATGGATTTATTAAAAGGAAATCCATGGATGAACAAGACGACTGGAGCTTCAGCTGGCCCTTCATCGTTGTAACTGACCATCAGCCCATTTACGTTTGTATTGATGTTTATTCCTAGGCTTCGCATTGGATTGTTTTTGATGATTATAAATAGGGAAAAGGCTGCCTATACTTTTGTACAGACAGCCTCCTGAAGCGCGTTTTCATCAATTGACTTAATTCCGAGGAATGATGTCAATGATTACGGTGCGGTTGTAAAAGCGTTCTTCGGGGTAATTATTAGCAAATGGGGACAAACTCTCATCTTCGCCAGAGCCATAGGTTTGAAACTTCACATCGTTTCTGCCTGCTTTCAGCAAACCACTTTCGAGGATGCTTTTGACATTGTTGGCACGATCCATAGACAGTTTTTGATTGTAACTTTCGTCACCAATGATGTCGGTATGGCCGTGAATAATCATAGTTCCATTCTGGGGGATTTTGGGGATGACCACGTCATTGAGGTATTTTTCATAAATGGAGATGGCTTTTGATTCATTAAATTCATAAATGACGCTAAAGCGCATGCCCTCTTCATTGGTAGGTGGAGTCCATAGCGCGATGTCTACAGCGGACTCTTTGGTCACGGTTTTGCCCGATTTGGTTTTCCCGGTCATCGTGACGTTGAAGTGCCCATTCGGGCGGGTGCCCAGGATCGTTTTCCCGGGTAAACTTACATTTTCACGGGTATAGGGGCCAAAAGTTTGCACCCTATTTTTTTCATCCTTAATGTCCATAGACCAAGAATTCAATGCCTCGTTGCCACCCATCACATAAAAAGTAATGTAGCTGTCATAAGGTGCTTCCTGAACTGCAGTGTATTCTACTGGCTTCAAAAAGACCTCAGGTCCGGTTTGGAACTCCATCAACAAAGCTGGCGAAGTACTCTCAATTGAGACCCTGCGGTCACCTTCCCGGAGGAGGTCAAGCTCCTGTGTACCACCGGGTTGTTCAGATGGGATGCTGGGTTTGCTGCGGCCTTCGATGCCAATTCTGGAATTGTTGATGTTGAACACGTTTACCAAATAACGTTGAACCGATTCGGCCATCATGCGCGCATCTTCCGGGCCTTTTTCCGAAGAACCGACCAAAGTAATCGCCGTGCCTGGATTTTTTCCCATCCGGTCGCCCAGGATGTTCAAAAGGTTGTAATATACCGTCATGCCACGGGCGGAGCGGCCCGACAAGTTTTTAGGGGTAAATACTTCCAATTGATCTTCCTTAAAATCTTTGACTTGATCTCTAGTGATCAACATGTAGCGATCGGGAATTTCGGTGGAGCCCAAATCAAAAAACACATAGTTGCGCAGGGGGAAAATCTCTCTCACCCGGCGTTCTACAGGAATGTTTTTGGGTGAATTCACAAAAAACTGAACTTGTGGATCCACAACCGCTACATTCGGGTTAGTAGGCAGGGGCTCGTTGGTGGTATTGGTGGTAGTTGCGGGATCTTTTTTCCCATGTCCAAATTTTAGTGCTGCACCTACCCGCAGAGTGGTGATGTTCCAGGTTTCGACCGAACGTGGCTTTTGGCCAAAATAGGGTTGAAACGAAATAAAGGGAGACAAAATCGCTTGCATCGGGTAGTCTGGGGCAGAGAGTGGGATGTCGTACCCTGCGCCTATTTGCATGGACACCAGGGTAGGCGTTACATCACTCAAATCTCCTTTCACATCCGGTGTTGGGGCTTGGTCGGGAAAAGCTGGATTAATACCCAACTTATAGGTGAAGGATTTTTCCACATTAAAAGCCATGCGGGGCCCGCCGAACAAGTAAAAATTAGACCCAAATGGCGCAACGCGCAACGTTGGTTCCACGGTCACATAACTCAGCTTGGTGGTCAAATCTGCTGGGCAATCACAAGGGGTAATCTCCTCGTTAAAAGCACTTTGACGGCCATCGAAGCCAACTTGCAGCGAAACGCCCAAACCACTAGTTGGATGAACATATTCGATCAAAGGTGCCAGGAAAAAACCAACACCGTCGGCATAATTAAAAGCTACTGGCGCCGTAAAGTTTGGGTTCAACATTTGGGTCGAGCCCCGGTAAAAATTAAAATTGGCACCTGCCGCTATCCCGATCCGCACTGGAGATTGAGAATAGGTACTGGTTACTTGAGCCTGTAGCAGCATGGGTACACCCAACAATATTGTGCTTAAAATCAGACTTTTTATGCTCAGCTTTTGAGCAGACTCCGACTTGCGGAGTCTCTTTATAGTATTCATTTTCACTTGCATTTTTTTGATTTACGGTACGCTGATCTAAAGAATACCCGTTTTTACAGGATAGCCGTTCTGAAGCTCCACACAAAGTCACGCTGTAAGGCGTTGCCTTTAAGCGACTTAATTGCAGTGGTCAAGCGGGCGGTGTAACTTGTGTTGGCCAGTAAATTGCTGGAAGGTCTAAACGTTGCTGTAGTATCCGTGTAAGTAACCGTTCCAGCTACGGGGCTCAGCGTTTGCAGCAAGGTGAATGAGGAACTATTGATGGTATTGGGATCCATTCTCTCATTGAATTTCACCGTAATGCTGTTGTTGAGCGCCACATCGGTCGCACCAGCCAAAGGATTGCTTGTCGTGACGGTTGGGCAAAGTCCGACGATTTCTTCAAAATCATCTTTTTGGCAGCCAGTAAATAAAAAGACCGAAACTATGCCTAGAATTGTCAGTAGTTTTCTCTTTTTCAATTTCATAAACTTTAATAGTGAAAAAATTTTCACTATACAAATATCGCTGATTTACAAGCTTAAAGCATTACATAATTCCTTATAAGAGTTACATCATTCACTCTTTTTTGTTGTCTTTTTTTTGAATTTCAAATCCAGTTTGACCAAGGGAGGCATAGTGTCTCCTAGTAAAAAGCCACAGGGTTTCCAGGATTCAATCCGGTCCAGGATCAGTTTTACAACAGCGGTTAATGGGATGGAAAGAAACATGCCCGGTATGCCCCAAAGTGCAGCTCCGACAATTACCACAATGATTGAAACCAAGGCATTGAGTTTGACCTTTGAACCCACTATTTTTGGGACAATGTAATTGTTGTCGATGAACTGAATCAGAGAATAGAGGGTGATGACATACAGCACATACACTGGCGATTTGGTCACCAGGGCAATTGCCGCAAAGAGAGCCATGGCAATTATGCCACCGAGGTAAGGAATGATATTGAGCAGCGCGCCAAGAATGCCCAGTAAAATTGCATATTGCATCCCCAGCACCAACAAACCCAAGGTATTGAGCACCGCAACAATGGCAAATTCGGCAAAAAGCCCCACCAGATAACCCTGAATAATGCCCTTGGTTTCGCTCAGAATTTCGCTCACTCTGTTGTCGTTGTGTACGCCAAAAAAACGATGGGTAAACTCGATCAAATGGGGCTGGTAGTACAGAATCATGAAGATATACACCGGGGTCAGGAAAATGGAAGCCAATACCCCACTCATGGTGGTCAGCGTAAGGCCGATGGCCGCACTGCTGTTGTTCAACAGTTCTGCCTTTGATTTGGCAATCCAGGTATTGATTTGGAGGATACTGATGTCGAAAGACCCCGAAGCCCAGGCAATGCCTTCATTGAGCAAGGATTCAAATTTATCCAATAATTGTGGCCAGGCTTGCCCCATCAAACTGGCTTGAGTGGCTATTAAAAGGACAAAGGCAACGATCAGCAGCAGGGCCAAAATCAGTACAGCAAAAATAGCAAGGGTTCGATTGATTTTTTTTCTGACCAAAAAATTGACGCCTGGGCTAATCGAAATGGCAATAATGGTAGCATAAATAAGGGGTAGTATGATGTCTTGCGCAATAAAAAGGATACTGGTAAAGATGTACAAACCGATCAAAAACAATGAGGTCTTCGCATAAAAAGGCAACCTAATCAAGGTATTCATTTCCATTTTGAGTAGTAGTTGAGTTGAGCAAGTCCGTATTTTATGGGTTTATTTGTGCTCTTGCGAAGTAGGCATTTTACTTTTTACTTTGCGTATCGACATCAATTCCTTCCGTATCTCTCTAGCAGCTTCTGCTCGGCTGACGTTGTTTTCACGGCAATAGTTTTCCAGGCTGATTTGTTCACAAATCAATTTATGCAGTAAGGGGGTATGTTCAAATTGTTTTAGTTTAAAATTATATTTCAGTTGATCGTTATAAAGGTGCTCATGTGCAGTTTGTAAAAGTAATTTGATTAAAGTGATGTAAATGGGGGGTGGGTGTTCGTTAAGCTGGATCAATTGCTGCTCATGGACTTTCACAAAGGTGTCAATGAGTATTTTTTCAGCAGCGGATTGGTTCGGTGCAATTTCCAGGGCTACGACGTAAAGCTTAGCGCCGTAGTCCTGGTATAATTTGTGCACCAAAGGAGAGAAATGTCCCATGTTTATGCATTTAAATTAAAACAATAAGGATAGCCCTGCATACGCAGCATAGGTTTTTACTTTGGAGCGGTCCAAGAGGTAGTACCCATCCGTTGAAAGGGTAGCGTTGTTGTCGCTGATGTCAAACAAACCTTGAACACCCCGGAATCCTAAACCTATTCGGAAGGTACGTGCTGAGTTGACCCCAAAATCCAGGCCTGCTCCATAAGCGACTCCCAGGTCACCATTTTTTACAGCCAGTACAGCATCCGAATTGTCGACACCATCATTGGAGGTAAAAATGCCACTTCCGACGCTGATTCCAATCTGAGGACCTCCGACCAGATTAAAATTGACCACCTTTGATTTTCCAGTATTGAGTGAAAGCAAAAGGGGGACGTTGACATATTTGAGGTTGATCTTCCGTTCTACATCAACTTCGGTGTATTTCTGGCCAATGGCGCTGTAGATCACTTCCACTTGAATGCCAATGTGATCCGTAAAATTGTAGCCCAAGGTGGCACCAAATCCGTATCCATTGGTGTAATCGCCGATTTGTCGGCCATTGCCCGGCGTGAATACTTCGAACGATGAGAAAGTCGGCATAAAGCGCAAACCAAATTCCATTTTTTGGGCCTCAAGTTTGGTAAAACACAACAGCAGTAAGGCAATCACTGCTGCTGGTGCGATCTTTTTATTGAAGTTTTTCATGTTCATAAATTTATAGTGAGTTTATAGTACAAAGGTGAGCCATTTTTACTCCAGATGTATTACACAATCGCAGGACATAGTTACATATTTCACACATTTTAACTGGAATTTTCTGTTTTCTCCTTGTTTTTTGATACTGTGTGAATTATGTAACTAATTCCAGGATTTATGTAAGGCTTCTGAATTAATTAAGCCGCAACTTTGCATTGTAATTTTTTTCTCCACACATCATTAAATGTGCCAAAATCATGGGAAACATACTTTATACAGTCGCGGTAATTTTAGTAATTGCCTGGTTGGTCGGATTCCTCGGTTTTCATGCCGGCGGCCTGATTCACGTACTATTGGTGATTGCTGCGATTGCCATTATCCTGCGGCTCATCAGCGGCAGTAAAGCGATATAAAGATCAATAGAATTGTTACAATGGAAGCGACCGATATTGAAAACAGAAGGAGGGGGTTCCTAATTGAGCACTGTTTTTTGTACCAGGCTGTCTTTCGTTGTGACAATTCTATTGATTAACATTATTGATCAGCCTTCAATTTGAACACTTAATCTACATCCTCATTCAAATGCATCACCATCATGGGTGCATGGGTGGCCAGCGCCATATTTTGAGCCATATCTTTGCTCAAAAGGTTTTCCCAAAAACTGCGCTGCTTGCTCACAAATACCATCAGATCGATCCCCTGCCGTTCACTATAACTGGCCAATTCAGCAACGAGATCCTGCCCAAAAACACAGGTAGCTTGGTAGGGCATGTTCGGTCCGGTCAAGGTAAACAACTGCTCCCAGAGGATTTGGGCAGCGCCGCCTTCCTGTTCTGAACCCGAATCCGGTACGTGCACAAAGTGAATCATCGCTTTGACTCCCTGAGCAAAAGCTGCAGCTTCCCGAATCATCTCGGGGGTCATCGCATCATAATTGCTCACGTACATCAAACGTTTGATGGGTGTCCACTTCGTGTCTACTGGAACCAGGATAACCGGGCAATGGGCTTTATTGACCAGACTGAGTGAGGTCGTGCCAAAGATTTTTGAAAAAAAATCGTGCTCTCCACTTGTACCAACCACCATTAGATCGCAGTCTTCTTCATTTGACAATTTGATCAACTGGGTCACGGTGTCCCCTCTCAAAATTTGGGTTTGAACCTTGGTTGCGATTAGTACATCGGCATCTCCCAAGGTGTTTTCTTCACTGATGAAGCTCTCAATGGCCTCAGTGAGGATTTTTTTCTCCTCGAGTTCAAAAAGTGGGGTCATGCTCAATTCCGAAGTGGGAAGAAAATATTCTTTGACGTGTACCACCGTAAGGTTGGCGTCCAGTGCTTCCGCCAGGCCTTGGGCATAGTGGAAAGCATTGCTTGCGCTGACCGAAAAATCGGTTGGCACCAGGATATTTTTGATATTTTTCATGCTGGCAATTATTTGGTGAAAAAAATTTAAGGGACAGAACGGAAATGAATCTTTATTTCATTTCCGTTCTGTCAAGCGTTCATTCACTTCAAAATCGATAACCCAAGGACACTTGCCCTACTGCATCCAGCTAATAGTACACCTACAAGCACTACAGAAAAAAGCGTTTTTTTCATTACACAAAGGTATTTTAGGTTAATAAACTTAATGATTGATCATTTCTTCTGCTGCTGCATGCATCATGGAAGTATCGAGAATGCTGATCAAAGCATTTCTCAACAACTGCCTTTGTTTGAGCAGCTCAAGACGAATCCGGTAGGGGAAATCATGATGTTGCGCCAAAGCATCATCGTAGGCTTGCTGGACTTTCAACTCCTTGGATTCAAGGCTGGTCAAAACCAATTTCCGGTCTTTGCCAAACAGCGAAGCTTTGAAGTCCATCCAAACCCGCAGCAATTTTCCCCGTATGACCGGGTCCATGATGGGTTCCCCTTCAAAGGAAAAAATGAGTTGGCGCAATCCGTGAACATTGAGGCGGCTCATGCTGGCATGGTGATTAAACAGCGTCACCAAACGCTCATCTTCATGTTCAACATCCTGGATGGCCTTTTCATATTCGGATACCCGATCGTAATTGATGCGAATCAATTCATTGAGCGCATCAACCCAGTTCAATTTTTGCCTCATCGTGTTTAGTTTTGGTTGAGTTTTGCTCAGCCCGTTAACAATCACGTTTTCCACGCTTCAATGAGATGGGTAAAAAAATGAAGCCAGGGTGGAAAAAGGGGGATTTTAGGCAAAAGCTGGGAAGGTTTTCCCCAAGCTGGGGAACTTTGGAGCTAAATCCAAACAATTTCACAGTGTTTTAAACCACTAATAAAAATCACTAATTTCACCCCTGATCTGTCCCTACCCCGTGGGACAGATTACCAACAACTAAATAAAACCATCTTTAACAATGAACAAAAATCTATTTACTACAGCAATCCTCAGCATTCTAGCCATAGCTGGATTTGCACAGCAAAATGTCACGGCGGCCAACTACGAGCAGGCCGTCAAATTTTTAGGCGCCAATACCTCCAAGCTGGTGTACAACAGCAATGTGAACCCGAACTGGTTGGCCGATGGCAAATTTTGGTATTCGGTCAGTACCGCTACTGGCAACCAATTTGTGCTGATCAATCCTACTGATGCTAGCCGGAAAACTGCCGCAGATTTAAAGTCTTTGGTACCCAATGCAAGCGAGCGCCCCATGGGTATGGGCCGCAGAGGTGGGGGCCTAGAGGTACTTTCTCCAGATGGAAAAAAGGCAGTCTTCATCAAAGATTGGAATCTGTGGGTCAAGGACGTAGCGACCAAACAAGAAACCCAACTCACCACGGATGGCATCAAAGATTTTGGGTATGCCACCGACAACGCTGGTTGGCGGCACAGTGAGCGGCCCGTGGTGCTGTGGTCGCCCGATTCCAAAAAAATCGCCACCTTTCAACAGGATCAACGGCACGTCAGCGACATGTACCTGGTGTCTACCAATGTGGGTACGCCCAAGCTGGAAACCTGGAAATACCCCCTTCCGGTGGATAAAGAGATCATCAAAATTCAACGGATCATCATCGAAGTAGACAACCACAAAGTCATTCGGTTTCAAATGCCTGCCGATGCGCGCAGGGGCACCCTCTGCGACGACATTGCTTGCTCCGGTGCTTTTGATGACAACGAATGGAGCCCGGATGGCAGCAAATTGGCTTTTGTATCCAGCTCTCGCGACCACAAGGAAGCCAAATTGAGCATTGCCGACGCCACAACTGGCCAGGTAAAAACCATTTTTGAAGAAAAAGTGGCCACCCAATTCGAAAGTGGCCAGGGAAGTGTCAACTGGCGTTTTCTCCCCGCCTCTAACGAAATCCTCTGGTATTCAGAAAGGGATGACTGGGGCCATTTGTACTTGTACGACGCCACTACTGGAAAACTGAAGCAACAAATCACCAAAGGGGAATTTGTAATCACCCGTTTGTTGAAAGTGGATGAAAAAAATCGGATGCTGTACTTTTTGGCCAATGGTCGGGAAAAGGGGCGGGATCCTTATTTCAGCCATTTTTATCGGGTGGATTTTGGAGGCAAAACTGTCCAGTTGTTGACCCCCGAAGATGGCAACCACAACGTTACCTTGTCACCAGATGGCAAATATTTTACCGACAATTATTCCAAACCGGATGTAGCGCCAGTGAGTGTATTGAGAGACATGAGTGGTGCCTTGATTGCTACCCTGGAAAAAACCGACCGCTCCAAGTTGGTGGCAAGTGGCTGGAAAGCGCCCGAGCCCATTACCGTAAAATCGCGGGATGGCAAGTGGGACTTGTACGGTTTGATGTTTACGCCAACCAACCTGGATAAAAGCAAAAAATACCCGGTGATCAATTACATCTATCCAGGCCCCCAAGGCGGCGGCGTAGGTAGTCGTTCATTCAGTGCTGCACGTAGTGATCATCAGGCTTTGGCGGAGTTGGGTTTTGTAGTGGTGGTGATCGATGGCACCTGTAACCCCGGTCGTTCCAAGTCTTTTCACGATGTATGTTATGGAAACATGGGCGACAATACCCTCGAGGATCAAATTTCTGGGCTCAAACAATTGGCCGCAAAAAATCCCTTTCTAGACCTGGATCGGGTAGGCATGTGGGGGCATTCGGGTGGTGGTTACGCTACTGCTGCTGCTCTATTTCGCTATCCCGATTTTTACAAAGTAGGCATTTCGGAGTCGGGTAACCACGAAAACCGCAATTACGAAGACGACTGGGGCGAACGCTACATCGGTCTTTTGGTGAAGGATGCCCAGGGCAAAACCAATTACGACGGCCAGGCCAACCAAAACTTTGCCGCCAACCTCAAAGGCAAATTGATGTTGGCCCACGGCGCCATGGACGACAATGTGCCGCCCTACAATACCTACCTGGTGGTGGATGCCCTGGTCAAAGCCAACAAGGATTTTGATCTGGTGATTTTTCCGAATGCGCGGCATGGTTATGGTGGCGATAGTTTTTACATGATGCGCCGTAGATGGGATTATTTTGTGAAACATTTACAGGGGGTGGAGCCTCCGAAGGAGTTTAAGATAAAGGTGGATTAAAGCTAATTTAGAGCATGTTTATTTTTTTGCTTTGCTGCAAATGGCTCAATTTTGGCTGCGTTTTCAGTTAAAACAAAAAAATCAAACATGCTCTTTTGTTTGACAATCATATTTTGTTTATCTTCCTTAAAAATTATACATGAAAGAGAAATTGTCAAAGGCGGAACTTTTAGTTTCAAAAGATAGATTAGATGATGCATTACTGTTGTTAAAATCGATTGTAAATGATCAAAAAATAGAACATACAATTTATCTACTACAGTCAAGATTGGATAATTTAAAAATGGCCCAAATTAAAGGACTTGAAAGCTTTGGGGTATTGGGTATTGAAAGAAATAAAATTGTAGACTCAATATTACAATTGATCAATTTATTTGAAAAAGAATCAAATGAACCTAGCTCAGAAAAAGAATCCAATGTTCTAAATGAAATCTTGGCTGATCTAAGGAGTAATTATCAAATATATGAAAGAATAAGAAAAATTAGAGCTGAACTTAGAAATAAGTTGGAACACCGATATAGCACACTTCCAGAAATAGGTTACATAGAACTGTTCTCAAAATATTATAAAAAAATGCAACCTGAAGAATTGAGGCAACATCAAATACTTCGAAATTACACAATAAATATTCTTAAAAAACACAATGATAATATTTTGAAATTAATACGAGACAATTCAATTCTTAAAGCAAAAATCCATAGATTAAGTGACCTAGAAATACATTTAGTTATCTGGAATACTGAATATGAAAACACAATCATGAATGATGAATCCATTTGTCAGGTTTATGTTTTAGGGGAAGAATCAAAATTTCCAGATGGCATTGAAAAAGAAATCAAAAGCTATATCGAAAATAATTAGAAGCTATTCCTAATATTGCCTTTTTATTAAAATAAAAAAATATTGTTATATGAAGCAACCAAAATTAGTTTTATGGTAGTCGGTTTGTTTGTATGGCCATAAGAACTCATTGAGCGGTAAGTACAGCGGGCTTCCAGGTCAGCTTTTTTGGACAATAGCAGCCGTATCGTTTCAGCTTGGTTTTCTCTCGCAGCAAATGAGAGGGCAGTCCAGCCTTGTTTGTTTTTTGCATTGACCTCCGCGCCTACGCTGAGCAGGTATTGCACCACTTGTTCCTGGTCTTCTTCGGAGGCAGCCATGAGGGGCGTGGTACCATCTTCATGGGCAGCATTTACATTGGCACCGGCTTCTTTCAATTGACCTACCACTGGTAGCGCGCCTTCTTCGCTGGCATTTATTAAGATGCTGGCATTCTCGCGTACTTGTTTAGCACCTTCTTTGGAGTTCAAGAGGAGCTTCACCGCTTCACTAGCATTTTCTTCGGCAGCATGGTCGATTTATCCACCTGAAATTCATCGGGCAACAATTTGTAATGTCCGGCACGGCATTCCAGACTATTCTCCATGAGGTTAAAATCCACAACGTAGCCCTGGGCTTTTAAGCCTTTCAGGGCGTCTACAAGGTTGTCGTAATCTTCCATAGTGGGAATAGGATTGGTTTATGGGATAAAATAGCTAGTGCATTAACTTATAAGTAGGACTACACAAAAGAGCAAGCTAGAGTGTGGTGAAACTTATGAGTTAATGCACTAGACATCTAACGAAAACAATAATTTTTTTATTGGGGATCGTTTATTTTAAAAGAATTAAAAAGCTCATTTTGTTTCGATTACGTACGTCTGGATACGTGCAGATAATGGTACAGGTCTCTCCAGACCTGTACCAGCGGGTGTTACCATTCCGCTCCAATTGAATCCATTCGGAACGACTGGAGCGGAATAGTATTGAACGTCAGGGTTGAGACTGCTCTGATTCACGCTACATTGTGCATGAACAAAAACGTTCCCATTTAGTAACTGTCACGGCCACCACCGTAGCCGCCACCGCCACCACGATTACCGCCGCCGCCACCGTAGCCGCCGCCGCCGCGATTACCGCCACCGCCGCCACCACGATTTTCACGGTCTTCAGCTTTTTTAGCTACAATCGTACGACCATCCAGATCACTGTTGTCTAGGCCCTCGATGGCATTGAGCGCTTCGCTCTCGTTTGGCATTTCTACAAAGCCAAATCCTTTTGAACGCCCTGTTGATTGGTCTACAATGATTTTTGCAGAATCAACGGTTCCGTATTGCTCGAACGCTTCGCGTAAATCATCGTCTTGCGTGTCAAAGCTTAATTTTGCAACGAAAATATTCATGATTAAAAATTTAAAAGTTAACAACTCGAACAAGAGTTGTCGACAAAAGCGGCACCCAACCGTAGTTGAATCCCGCTCTTGTACAGTATATTCATTCAAGCTTACACCATCTCACGGGAATACTTTTTCTTCCCGTCTGGCTTTTTGCCCGCGTAACTATCTCCCTTTGGGGAGCCGTATTCTTTTTTTCTTGGTGGGCCCGATTTATAGCCACCGCCGTTGTTGTTGCCTCTTGGGCCATTGAAGTTGCCACCGCCATTGCCACCACGGTACTCACCACGTTGTTCACGTTGCTCACCTTCTCTTGCTGGGCGTCTTTCGCGCTCGGCGTTCAAGTTGGGGATTTCAACTGCGTTGACGTTGGGCATAGACAGTTTCACCAAGGCCATTGCCAATTGGCGGCTGTCCAAACCGTTGGTTTTGCAGAAATCGCGGGCCATGATTTCGTAGGCCTCCAGGTCACCTTCGGCAATCGTTTCGGTTACTTTTTCCCACAATTTGGCTTGCTGTTGTTTCGCCAAATCCTGTACCGTAGGTACATTGCGGCGTTCGATGCGCACTTTGCTGAAATCTTCGATGTCGCGCAGGCGGTAACGATCGTTGCGGCCAGTCACAAAACTGAAAGATTTACCCAATTTTCCAGCACGACCCGTACGGCCAATGCGGTGTACATAGTATTCAGCGTCGTAAGGCAGGTCGTAGTTGAACACCCCGTCTACTGCACTCACGTCGATCCCCCGAGCTGCCACATCCGTAGCCACCAGTACGTTCACCGAGCCCGCACGGAAAGCAGTCAATACCGCATTGCGTTGGTTTTGGTTCAAGTCGCCGTGGATGGCTTTGGCACTGATGCCCAAAAGGTTGAGTCCTTCGGTAAGGTCATCAACGGTTTTTTTCATGTTGGCGAACACGATAACCCGTTGCAGGTCGTAGTATTCGATCAAACGTGCAATCACCGCTTCTTTGGCTTGTACCGGAATATCGTAATAAACCTGATCAATCGAGGCGTTGGTCAATTCTTCCTTCACCACTTTGATGTGTACCGGGCTGTTCTGGAAACGGCGAGCGATATCCATGATTGGCTTGGGCATGGTCGCAGAAAACAACACCGTTTGGCGGCTTACTGGCATTTGAGCCAGGATGCTTTCGATGTCTTCGCGGAAACCCATGTTCAACATTTCGTCGGCTTCGTCCAGTACCACCATTTCGATGGTTTCCAGGCGCAAGGTTTTGCGTTTGAGGTGATCCATTACCCGACCAGGTGTACCAACGACAACCTGTGGGCCACTTTTCAACTCTTTCAATTGGCGCTGGATCGAATCACCACCATATATAGTGGAGATGAACAATCCTTTTTTATACTTGGCCAATTTGCGCAGCTCTTCAGCTACTTGTACCGCCAATTCGCGGGTAGGGCACAATACAATTGCGGCTACCTCACGAGTGCTACAATCGATGGATTCCAAAAGAGGAATACCAAAGGCTGCGGTTTTACCCGTACCCGTTTGGGCTTGACCAATCAGGTCTTTCCCATTGAGCAAATGAGGGATTGCTTCGGATTGAATAGGCGTAGCCTCAGCAAAGCCCATGTCAGTGATCGCGCTTTGCACTTCCTGGCTCAATGCCAGTTCAGAAAAATTCAATTGTTTCATTAAGTTGTGTTACTGTCCGGGGGCGCACTATCCGTAATTCTCTAAGTTGTCGCGCGACCCATTGGACATATTATGCCTGTTGAATTTGCAGGCTATTGGTAGGCTGATTGTACAGTAGACAAAAAGTTACACGTAAGCCCTAAAGGCGGTGCAAAAGTACGACTATTTTTTGATTTGCAAATTTATTTTTTATTTTTTTTAGCTTAACCTAAAGATTAGCATAAGTTTCTCCTTTTTGATGTTCTCTCAAAAAAAGACTCAAAATGGCGTTTTTAACGTAAATCAATGCATCATTTTTCCCTACTTATTCACCCTTCCCAAAATAAAAATCGTATCTTTGCCTACCATTTTTTTTTGCTCAAAAAGCATTTTTAAAAATCACATTTTGCATGCCTCTAGATCAGCGCATAATTCCCGTAAACATTGAAGACGAAATGAAGTCTGCCTACATCGATTATTCGATGTCAGTGATCGTTTCACGTGCTTTGCCAGATGTTCGGGATGGCCTTAAACCCGTGCAACGCCGGGTCATGTACGGGATGTCCGATTTGGGCGTCACCTACAACAAAGCGCACAAAAAATCAGCCCGTATTGTCGGGGAAGTACTCGGTAAGTACCACCCACACGGTGACACTTCCGTGTACGATACCATGGTGCGGATGGCCCAGGATTGGTCCTTGCGTTACCCATTGATCGATCCCCAGGGGAACTTCGGCAACATCGACGGTGATGGCCCTGCGGCCATGCGTTATACCGAAGCCCGGATGCGAAAGATCACCGACGAAATGTTGGCGGACATTGACAAGGATACGGTAGATTTTGCCAACAACTTCGACGATACCCTGAAGGAGCCCACCGTCATGCCAACCCGCTTCCCCAACCTTTTGGTGAACGGCGCTACTGGTATTGCCGTCGGGATGGCCACCAACATGATGCCCCACAACCTCAGCGAGGTCATCGACGGGGTCATTGCAACCATCGACGACCCGGAGATCACCATTGATGATTTGATGAAGCACATCCTAGCACCTGATTTTCCTACGGGTGGCATTATCTATGGGATGTCGGGCATTCGTGATGGCTTCCGCACTGGACGTGGTCGGGTAGTTTTGCGGGGTAAGGTTGAAATTGAAACCACCCGGACCGGCAAGGAACTCATCATCATCACCGAAGTACCTTATCAAGTCAATATTTCTTCCCTGGAAGAAAAAATTGCTGAGCTAGTCAATGATAAGCGCATCGACGGCATTTCCGCCATCTCCAATGAATCCAACCGCGAGGGGATTCGGGTCGTAGTGGAAGTGAAACGCGACGCCATCGCCAAGGTGGTGCTCAGCCAGTTGTACAAATACACCCCGCTGCAAAATTCTTATGGCATCAACAACGTAGCATTGGTGGATGGGCGTCCGTATACGCTCAACATCAAGGACATGATTGTGGAGTTCATCAAGTTCCGTTTGCAAGTGGTGATTCGCCGTACGCGTTACGATTTGCGTAAAGCGGAAGAACGTGCCCACATCCTGGAAGGTTTGTTGATTGCACTGGATCACCTGGATGCTGTCATTGCCCTGATTCGGGCATCCCGTACCGTAGATGAAGCGCGGGATGGATTGATGAGCAGTTTTGGGCTCTCCGAAATTCAGTCCAAAGCCATTCTCGACATGCGTTTGCAACGTTTGACGGGCTTGGAGCGCGACAAAGTGCGCAACGAGTACGAAGAAATCAAAAAACTGATCGATTACCTGAACTCGATTTTGGACAGCGACGAACTGCGTCGTTCAATCATCAAGGAGGAATTGTCTGAAATCAAGGCCAACTTTGGTGATGCCCGCCGCACGGCCATTGAGGCTGCCGACGGTGAAATCAACATGGAGGACATGATCAAGGAAGAAGAAGTGGTGATCACCATTTCCCACCTTGGTTACATCAAGCGGACTCCCGTTTCTGAATTCCGTCAGCAAAGCCGCGGCGGACGAGGCTCGCGAGGCAGTAAAACCCGCGATGCCGACTTCATCGAACACATGTTCGTCACCAATACCCACCACTATTTGCTGTTGTTTACCTCAGCAGGTCGTTGTTATTGGTTGAAAGGATACGAAATTCCCGAAGCAGCGAAAAATGCAACGGGCCGAGCCATTCAGAATATTTTGGCCATCCCGAAGGAAGACAAGGTTAAAGCCTTCATCATCATCGAAAGTTTGGTGGACAGGGAGTTCGTGGACAACCACTTCATCATGTTCTGCACCCAACACGGGGTAATCAAAAAAACACCGGTAGAAGCTTTCTCCCGTCCACGCGCCGGAGGCATCAATGCCATCACCATCAACGAAGGTGACCAATTGCTGGAAGCCCGCTTGACCAGTGGTAGCCACGAAGTATTCTTGGCCAGCCGCCGGGGTTACGCCGTGCG
Organism: Haliscomenobacter sp.; assembly: GCF_041740695.1. GTDB lineage: Bacteria > Bacteroidota > Bacteroidia > Chitinophagales > Saprospiraceae > Haliscomenobacter. Next base: position 19,685 of record NZ_JBGSLK010000051.1, read on the forward strand.
ATTCAATGAATCTGCCGTACGCTCGATGGGCCGTAGTGCCGCCGGAGTACGGGGTATGACCTTATCGGAAGAGAATGGAGACGCCGTAGTCGGTATGGTTTGTATCGCACCCGACGACAAGGAATCTACCATCCTGGTTGTATCCGAAAAAGGCAATGGCAAACGTTCTGAAGTAGAGGAATACCGCCTGACCAACCGCGGTGGCAAAGGGGTTAAAACCATGCAGGTGACCGATAAAACGGGCGTGCTGGTGGCCATTAAATCCGTTAAAGACGACGATGACCTCATGATCACCAATCGCTCTGGCATCATCATTCGTATGGCTGTAAACGAAATGCGGGTTATGGGCCGCGCCACTCAAGGCGTACGGGTCATCCGCTTAGACGACGACGACAATATCGCCGATGTAACCGTAGTCAAACATGAAGCCGGTGAAGAAGGGGAGGAAGGAGAAATCGTTGAAACCTTAGTAACGGAATAGGTTTAGGCTTAAATTTTTGTTAAATATCCCTACATTAGCTCAATCAACCGTTCCACGGCGGAACATTTGCGTCATAACAATGACTTTATTCAATCAAAATCATCTTTAACATGAAAAAACAGTTTTTCCTGGCTCTGTCATTCTTACTGGTCCTCACTATTACAGTAAATGCACAGGACTATAAAGATGCAAAAAAAGCTTACAATACTTTCACGCTGGATGCTTTTAACAACAAGCCCAAACTGAAAGAAGCCAAAGAAGCCATCGACAAAGCAATGGGTGTTGCCGAAAACCAGGCCATCCTGGATGCCTGGTTAACCAAAGGCAAAATTTACAATGAAATTGCTTCACAGATTATCCAGATCAAAACCACCAATTTGGGTAAATTGGAAGACCTGCCCCAGGCAGAAGCTCCAGCTGTCGAAGCATACACCGCTTATTCCAAGGCATTGCCATTGGTGACCAAAAAATTTGAAACCAAAGACATCCTTACTGGCTTGCAAGCCGTTCAGGGCAATTTGGACAACTTTGGTCGGGTAGCTTTTGAAGAGCAAAAATACCAACTGGCTTACGACAACTTCAACTTCCTGCTCGCCTCTCACGAGGACCTGAAAAAGAATGCGACCAAAAGCATCCTGGACACCGAAGAGTCTTACCAGTACGCTGTTTTCCTAGCCGCTACAGCTGCACTGCTGGCGGAGAAAAACGACGTGGCCAAGCCATTGTTGGAGAAATTGTACGCGGCCAAATACGACAAAGCGGCCATCTACGAAAGTTTGTACACCCTGAATTCCAAGGACGATGCGAATGCAGCTTACAAATACCTGGAAGAAGGTCGTCAACGCTACCCTGATGAAATCAGCTTGCTTTTTGCCGACATCAACCACCACCTGAAATTGGGTAAACTGGATGTGCTGATCGACAAATTGAAAGCAGCCATTGCCAAAGAACCAAATAACGTTTCTTTGTATACCGTTTTGGGCAGTGTTTACGACAACTTGTACCAAAAGATGGATACAGCTGGCGACAAAGCCAAAGGGGATGAGTATTTCAACGCTGCCTTGGATTATTACAACCAGGCCATCGCGAAAGATCCTAAAAACGTAGACGCTGTGTACAGCATTGGTGCACTCTACTACAACAAGGCTGCGGTAACTACGCAAAAAATGAACACTTTGGAAAACGATTATTCCAAAGAGGGTTTGAAGAAATACAAGGAAATGAAAGACGAAGTGTTCGCACAATTTGAAAAGGCCCTGCCTTTCTTCAAACGTGCCGAATCACTGGATCCTAACGATACCAACACCTTGATCGCTTTGAAAGAGATCCATGCCAAGAAAAATGACTTGGAAGCTTCCAAAGAGTTCAAGCGCCGTTTGGATGTGATCCAAGGTGGTGGTAAGAATGACAAGGCTTATTATCAGCAGTAAGTAAATATTGATTATCAGTATTGGAATCGGAATCCCGCGTTTTGTATGCAGGGTTCCGATTTTTTATTTAATGTACAATCACTTTTCTCGATATCGCCCCCTTCTCCCCTCTCAACCACAAATGGTACAAGCCCGCAGGAAGCAAATTGGGTTTGAGCAAATAATCGTTGTTCCCGATACTGGTCTGGATTTTTTGTTGATGCACTACTTCGCCCAAGGCATTGACCAAAACGGCATTTAAAGCCATGTTTTCATCAGCTTCAAATCGCAAACGAATGGATTCACCGGGCTGGATAGGATTGGGAAACAGCTCAAGCTCGTGTACTGTTTCCAATAGAGGTACACCAGTTGTTTGATTGATGGTAAATGAACGGGAAGTGGAATAAGACTTGCAGGCATACATGGCATTGAAAGGCCGGATCCGCCAATAATAAGGCCTAGTGCTGCTTAAATTGGCTACCTCTACTGCCGTTTCGCGCGTGATCCCTCGGTACACCACCGTGCCAAAATTGGCCAACAAACTCACTTCAAGTAAATATCCACTGGCATTTTCGGCCTGCTTCCACTGAAACATAATTTTGCGGTTGTAAGAACTCACCACCACTTTATTGCCAGGAAACTGAAGAATGTCTCCTACTGGTTCGATGCTGCTACAGGGCGCAGTAGGCATAAAATGGGTGTTCAAAGCCTCGCCCAAATAGCTGTGCATGGCCCCAACCTGACTGGGGGAAAAACGATTGGCGCAGATCCCCAAAGAATAAGACATGATCAAGGAACCGTCCGAACAGAAATAATTCCCATCGGGATCCATTTGTTTGATCACACTGATCCCTTTGCTGTCACATTCCCAGCGACCTGATAAATAATCGGATGGAGTATCACAAAAACCATCCCCGGCTAAGCCACAGTTGCTACCATTGGCCATTTCCACTTCAACCCCCATATTGGTTTCATGTGGTGCGGGTTTTGATAGGTCAACATTTTCCATTTCCCAACCATAAAAGGTATGTGGCAAAGACAAATAATGACCCATCTCGTGGGCCCAATTGGCGTCTTTGCCATTGGTGCAATCATTGCTGAGTACAACGGCCATACTTTTTCCACCGGGCATGTAATTGTATCCGCAAGCGTCCATGGGGTCGCGGACAAAATATACATTGACCGTTTCGGCGACATTGTAGCGGGAAAACAGATTGGGAATTTGTGGAAAAGTTGTTTTATCGTGGTCAAAGAGGATGCTGTTGTTGATGTATTGTACATCTCCTTTGACAAAAAATTGCAGTCCAGTGGCCGCGTACTTTTCATTGAGTGCGCACAATGCATCCAAAATAACATTGCCACCGATGTACTCCTTGCCTTCATCAGTGCCAACTACATGGATCGTCATGGCGATGTATTTGTTCTCGTCGGAGCGCAATTGGGGTGTCCGCTGTCGCTTTTGAAACTCGGTCAACCAGCTTGATTTGATTGCAGGAGTGGCACAAGGGATGAGCGGTTGGGCCTGTAAAAACAGCCAGCCTAACAGCAGAAAACAAAATAATAACGTATAGCGTACAAAACGCATACATGGGGGTGTTAAGTGGTGATGTAAACTAGTGTCTCTCTAAAAGCTCGTAAAACTCAGTGTGAAACTAATAATAATCAGTCGAATTTGAAAGTTTTGCAAAAATTCAGTAAATCTTTTGTCCGCAGCCAAACATTGCAGAAATAATTCCCTAATATTGCGGGGTTTACCCAAAGGGCGGTTTAATTGGGCTTTTCTGACTATTTTATCGCCCCTTACACCTTCAAATCAGTCAATTTTAACTTTCATAAAAGAATATAAAATGAGCAAAGTAACCGTTGTTGGCGCTGGTAACGTAGGAGCTACCGTAGCCAACGTATTGGCACACCGGGACATTGTTAAAGAAATCGTATTGTTGGACATTCAGGGCAACATGGCCAAAGGCAAAGCTCTGGATACCTGGCAACAAGCCCCCATCGATTATTACAGCACTCACCTACGGGGAACCGACAATTATGCGGATACTGCTGGTTCCGACATCGTGGTGATCACCGCTGGAGTACCCCGCAAACCCGGGATGAGCCGCGATGATTTGATTTCGACCAACGCCAAAATTGTCAACAGTGTTACCCGCTCGATCCTCGAGCACACCAAAGCGCCAATCATCATCGTGGTGTCCAACCCACTGGATGTAATGACGTATGCTGCTTTCAAAACAGCAGGTTTGCCCGCCACCAAAGTGTTTGGTATGGCTGGTATTTTGGATACTGCCCGTTACCGTGCCTTTTTGGCGGAAGCCCTGCAAGTATCGCCTAAAGACATCCAGGCTGTGCTCATGGGTGGTCATGGCGACACCATGGTGCCATTGCCCCGTTATACCACGGTGGCTGGTATCCCCGTCACCGAATTGATTGATGCAGATAGACTCAACGCCATCGTTGAACGCACCAAATCAGGTGGTGGCGAATTGGTCAACCTGATGGGTACATCTGCCTGGTACGCTCCAGGTGCTGCTGCTGCACAAATGGTAGAAGCCATTTTGAAAGATGAAAATCGCATCTTCCCTTGCTGCGTAAACCTGAGTGGCCAATACGGCTTGAATGATACTTTTGTAGGTATTCCCGTCAAATTGGGTAAATCCGGTATCACCGAGATGATCGAGTTGAAACTGAATGCCGATGAAATGAAGTTGCTGCACGATTCTTCTGTGGCCGTGAAGTCGGTGATGGACGTGTACGACAATATGGGACTGTAGCCATCAGCTATCAGCAATGAGCAATCAGCTTCCTGTCAAGGCCTAAAAAGCTGATTGCTCATTGCCGACCACTCCTGAACCTTTTCCCCTCTCCTTTGTTGTCTAATAAAATTCTGTTTATGCTTTCTGGGGAAATGCAAGGAGAGATTCTTGATCTAATGATCACCAATACTGGAGACAGCCTGAGCAAAACAGCTGCCAAAGCTCCGGTTTTGCTTGTCTTCCTGCGCCATTTCGGCTGCGTATTTTGTAGGGAAGCACTATCCGATATTTCCAAACGCCGCAAGGAAATTGAATCAACCGGAAGCAGAATTGTTTTTGTCCACATGACGGACCAGGATATCGCCGAGCGTTATTTTTCCCGCTACAATTTAGAGGATGCCATTCACATCAGCGACCCAGAATGTACTTTCTACCGCGCCTTTGGCTTGATGAAAGGCAATTTCAACCAACTTTTCGGCTTGCACTCCTGGATTCGGGGTTTTTCCGCAGCAGTGGTAGCTGGCCACGGTGCCGGGCCTCAGCTGGGGGACGGTTTTCAAATGCCCGGGGTTTTTGTGATCCAAAATGGCGAAATCCGCGAAAGTTTTATCCACAGTCTTTCTTCCGACCGCCCCGACTACGAGGAGTTGCTCAAGTGTTGTGTCCTGGATTGAGGAACGAATAAGAAATCAGTCTATTTCCATTTTTTTCTTATCTTCGATAAACCGAATACCCCTACTTTGGTGTTCCAGTTATTTTAGCATTGTTTAAGCTATTCTGCTCAAAATTTTCACAATAACCCAGAGTCCAATGATTGGATGGAAATTTGGTGAATATCAACCCGGCGAAGAAGGAGGCACCCCCTTCGAGAGGCTGCTCAAAATATTTCAGGAATTGTTGCTGCACACTTCTGGTGACGTCAATGAAGCCATGTCCTGGTTGACGGAACTGGACAAGGAATACAAGCTGACGGATGAAAACTACGGCATTGCCGACTTTTTTCAAGACCTGATTGACAAAGGGTACCTGCGCCAACCCGATCAGCAACAAGGTGGTTTCACCATTGCGGCTAAAATGGAAATTGCCCTGCGGCAAAAAGCTCTGGAAGACGTTTTTGGCAACATCAAAAAAGCCAAACAAGGCAACCACAGCACCAAATCTGAAGGTCGCGGTGATGAACTCACCGCTGAACTCCGTCCTTACGAATTTGGAGACCAACTGGACAAATTGGCCATCTCCGAATCGCTCCGCAATGCCCAGATCAACCACGGCATTGAAGAGTTCAAGCTGACCCACGAAGACCTGGAGGTGCACGAAACCTTCTACCAAAGCCAAACCAGCACCGTATTGATGATCGACATTTCACACTCGATGATCCTGTACGGCGAAGACCGCATTACGCCCGCCAAACGGGTGGCTATGGCGCTTTCGGAATTCATCACCACCCGGTACCCCAAAGACACCCTGGACATCATCGTATTTGGCGACGATGCCTGGCAAATCGAAATCAAAGACCTCCCATACTTACAAGTGGGGCCTTATCATACCAATACTGTAGCCGGGCTGGAACTGGCGATGGACATCCTGCGCCGCCGCCGTAACCCCAACAAGCAGATCTTTATGATCACGGATGGGAAACCAACTTGTATCAAAAAAGGGAAAAAGTACTACAAGAATAGCTTCGGTATTGACCGCAAAATCTTGACGCGTACGCTGAACCTGGCGCAAAGCTGCCGCAAGTTGAGCATTCCGATCACCACCTTTATGATTGCGCGGGATCCTTACCTGGTCAAATTTGTGGACTCGTTCACGCGGGCGAACAACGGTAAGGCTTTTTACAGTAGCCTGGATGGCTTGGGTGAGTTTGTGTTTCGGGATTATAAGACGAATAAGTCTAAACGATCACGCTAACTTAGGTGAACCTTAAGTGCCTTAGGTGTCTTAGGTGGTAAAAAAAGAAAAGCCTTGCGAAGCGAGGCAAAATTTCACCACCTAAGAAACCACAGACACCTAAGACTCACCTAAGGAAGTTACACGTTGAACCGGAAGTGCATGATGTCCCCATCGGTCACCACGTATTCCTTTCCTTCCACGCCCATTTTACCCACTTCTTTTACCGCAGGTTCAGAACCGTATTTGATGTAATCGTCGTATTTGATCACTTCCGCGCGGATAAAACCTTTTTCAAAGTCGGTATGGATCACGCCCGCTGCTCCTGGTGCTTTGGTGCCCTTGCGGATCGTCCAGGCGCGTACTTCTTTTTCGCCAGCGGTGAAATAGGTGATCAGGTCAAGCAACTTATACGCCGCGTGAATCAACACGTTGACGCCAGGTTCTTTTAGGCCCATCTCCCCCAAAAACTCCAAACGCTCCTCGTAACTCTCCAACTCGGCAATGTCTGCTTCGATGGCCGCGCTGATCAGGATGACTTCGGCAGGTTCGGCAGCAACTGCTTTTTTGAAGGCTTCGGAGTGTGCGTTGCCATTGATCACGGAAGCTTCATCTACGTTGCACACGTAAAGAATGGGTTTGCCGGTGAGCAACATCATGTCTTTCAAAATGGCCTCACCTTCATCGTCCAGATCACAGGAACGGGCTGGTTTGGCGTCTTGCAGGTGCGCCAGGATTTTGTCTACGTGGTCGACCACGCGCAACTCTTCCTTACCGCCACTTTTGGCCGCTTTTTTGGCTTTATCGAGGCGTTTTTCAGCCGTATCGATGTCTTTCAGGATCAATTCGGTGTCAATCACCTCTTTGTCGCGCACGGGATTCACGTTGCCATCTACGTGCACTACATTGCCATCTTCAAAGCAGCGCACCACGTGAATGATGGCGTCCACTTCCCGGATATTGCCCAGGAATTGGTTGCCCAAACCTTCACCTTTGCTGGCGCCCTTGATCAAACCGGCGATGTCGACAATTTCTACGGTAGTAGGCACCACGGAGCGCGGGCCGATGAGTTCCACCAACTTGTCCATCCGGCGGTCAGGCACGGTGATCATGCCCACGTTGGGCTCCTTGGTAGCGAAAGGATAATTGGCCGCCAGTGCCTTGGCATTGGTCAACGCATTAAAAAGGGTAGATTTTCCTACGTTGGGTAAGCCAACAATTCCACATTTTAGTGCCATATTGCGAGAAAGTTGTGAGAAGTTGAAATGTTGAAGAGTTGAAATGTTGAAATGAAGTTCAAAAGTTTGATAGTATAAAAGGCCATTGGTCTTATCAACTAAAAATCTTTCAGACTGCTTTTCAACTCTTCAACATTTCAACTTTTCAACTATTTTTTAAAAGGCGCGGCAAAGATAAACTTTACCATGAATTTTTTGGCTCATTTTTTCTTATCTGGCGACGATCCAGGCCTGATGGCGGGAAATTTTCTGGCTGATTTTATTAGCAACCGGGAAGTGAATGAATTGCCAGCCGAAGTGCAACGAGGCATTGTGCTGCACCGGCAGATCGATCATTATACGGACAGCCACGCAGCAGTCCGCCAGAGCATCCAGCGCTTGTATCCGCGCCACCGCAAGTATGCGCCGGTGCTCGTAGACGTGTATTACGACTATTTTTTGACCCACAATTGGGCGGAGTATACCACTGAGGACTTTAGCAGCTTCCGCCAGAAGGCTTATGCGGCTTTGCATCTGTACCTGCCAAGTATGTCAGCGATCATGCAAAAAAGGGTGCAAGGTATGGTCGAAGCGGATTGGTTGCGCAGTTATGGCGTGTATGAGGGGCTGGAGTACACCTTTATGCGCATGAAAAGCCGAACCTCTATGCCGGAGCATTTGGAGGGAGCGGTGGAGACGCTGAAGGTTTTTAGGGAGGAAATGGATGAGGAGTTTCGGTGGTTTTTTCCGGAGGTGTTGGGGTTTGTGCGGAATGTTTTCCCTGCGACCCACGATACAACCCGCGATACAACCCACGATACAACCCACGACTAAAGTCATGGGCTGAATTGTGATGTGGCCTCCCACGGATATAACCCACGATTTAAATCGTGGGATTCCCATGGGTTGGCGACACACTCACACGTTCACACCTCACACGCACACCCTTTCTTGTGGGTTGGCGGAGTTTTTTTAAAATAACTGATCGGTTGGGAACTAAAAATAAGTTGACTTCGTTTCAAAACAAAACTAAGTACATGATTCAACTACCCTCCCACCCGACCATCCTCGGTTCCATTGCTGGCGACGTCATTGGTTCCATTTACGAAATGAAGGAAATCGACAGTTTCGACTTCGACTTTTACGATGAGCGTTGCCGCTTCACCGACGATACCATCCTCACTGTAGCTGTTGCCGATTGTATCCTGAACCAAAAAGATTATGCCAAAACCATCTGGGAATATGGCCGCAAATACCCCGGCCGAGGTTTTGGTGGCACCTTCCGAAAATGGCTCGAATCCGAAGAACGGCAGCCTTATGGCAGTTTTGGCAATGGCTCAGCCATGCGGGTCAGCGCGGTTGGTTTTGCTTATGATGATCTGGATCAGGTGCTGGCGGTAGCCAAACAATCCGCCGAAGTCACCCACAACCACCCCGAAGGCATCAAGGGTGCTCAAGCGACGGCCGCTGCGGTTTTTCTGGCCCGGACGGGCAAGAGTAAAGCCGAAATCCGGCAATACATCGCCAATACTTTTGCTTACGACCTGAATTTTACGATTGAATCCCTGCGGCCACATTATGGCTTTGATGTCTCATGCCAAGGCTCGGTGCCACAGGCCATTGTTGCTTTTTTGGACGGTAGCGATTATGAAAATACGATCCGACTAGCCATCTCGCTGAATGGGGATAGTGATACGATAGCTTGTATTGCGGGTGGGATAGCGGCGGCCTATTACAAAGTAGTTCCGCAGGAGATTTTAGAATTTGTAGTGGGGAAATTGGATGAGGAACTTTTGGAGGTGGTGCTAGCGTTTGAGGGGCGTTATGCGTAGCCAAAACCTCGAATCCCCAAAATTCGTACTAAAAGGCAATTATTTGTCTAGCGATGATGAGGCAAAGAATAAAAAATACAAAGGCAAAATTTAAACCAATTCCTACTCGCTCCATGGTTTTTGAGTTTTCTTTTTTTATCATGCTGATTAAACCAAAAATGAAACCAAACAATGTGGAAAACTGAATTATGTTTAGGGCCAACATATGATGACTTATGCCAAAACATGCATTCATCCTAAGCGGTCTTGTAACCCATAAATATCCCAACAAAAACAAGGTCAGCATGGCTGCACCAAAGGATAATTTTGCATAAAAATCACCTTTAGCCTTTTCACCAAAATCCTCATCCAAAATTTCCTTCATGCGCTATAATCACTTTTAATTCAACAAATTTAAGCATACAGCTGAGCGCAATAACTGGTTTTAGAAATAGTCCAGGTATTTGACCCTCAATTACCAGAATGTATAGATTAAAGCCCTACCTTACCCCTCTCAGGGTTTTACGCCATGCAGACCTCAATCCAAACTATTGCACGAGCAGTTTGATTGCCTCATCGACAGTTTTATCGCAGATAAAGTAGGGTTAAGTGAAGATTTTCTGGGGGAGCAGCTCGCAGCCCAGTTAAAAGCACATTTGATCGAGCTGCACGTTGGCCAACAATTCCACTCCGCCGGAATCGGCAATCAAGAGGTACACCATCAGGATCAAAGCACCCGGGGCGACCAGATTTACTGGCTGGATCGCCAACACAAACATCCACTGGAAAACAGCTTTTTTGAACTGATGGATCGCTTTGTACTTTACCTGAATCAGAGTTGTTATACAGGCATTAGTGGCTACGAATTCCATTACGCCTTGTATGAAAAGGGGAGTTTTTACAAGCGTCATCTCGATCAGTTTCGTAGCGACAAAAGCCGGGCTTTTTCGATGATTTTATACCTGAATGAAAATTGGCTGCCCGAAGATGGTGGTGAATTGTGCATTTACCACAGCGATCGGGTGCAAACCATTGCCCCACTCAGTGGCCAATGTGTCTTTTTTAAAAGCAGCGAATTGGAGCACGAGGTCTTGCTGACGCAGGCACCACGCATGAGTATTACGGGGTGGTTGAAGGTAGGTTGAGGAGATTAGCCTTTTGTATAAATAATTCGTGGAGCGCCCTAAACTGGCACCCCACGAATCAATTGATTACTTATTTCTGATACAATTCAAACTCAGTTCGGCGGTTCAGTGTCCGTCCCTGTGGCGTAGCATTGTTGCCAACTGGCCGCGTTTCACCAAAACCATCATAAGTCAACCTTGAGGCGCTGATGCCTTTGGACACCAGGTAATCATTACAAGCCTTGGCCCGTGCTTTGGACAATTTGAGGTTCAAATCATCACCACCCGAGCTATCGGTATGGCCACTGATGCGTACACTGTAGTCTGAGTAACGCTTCAAAATGTCCACTACCTGATCCAGAATGGCATTGGAGCCAGCTTTTAACACCGAGCTACCCGATTCAAATTGTACGTTGCGTGCGGCAAAGCTCAGGGTTTCTTTGTCTTTTTGGGTAATTTCTGGACAACCATTGTTGCTGGCAGGGCCAGGCTGATTGGGGCACTTGTCCACGCTATCAATTACGCCATCACCATCCGTATCCGGGCAACCCCGATTGGCAGCAGTACCTTTCACGTCTGGGCAAGCGTCGTTTTTATCGGCAATACCATCCGCATCGCGGTCGGGGCAACCTTTGGTGGAGGCAGGGCCAGCAGCGTTGGGACATTCATCGTTGGCATCTACGATGCCATCACCATCAGCATCCCGAATCGGGCAACCGTTGTTGCTGGCTGGACCAGCTTCGTTAGGGCACTGATCCTTGCTGTTGATGACGCCGTCGTTGTCTGAGTCGGGACAGCCGTTATTTGCGGCCGTACCTGCTTCGGTCGGGCACTCGTCTTTGCTGTTGATGATTCCATCGTTATCCGTGTCGGGACAACCGTTGGTAGATGCAGGGCCCGCTTCTTCCGGGCAGGCATCCTTGGTATTGGCGATACCGTCGTCGTCGTTATCGGGGCAACCCATGGCTTTGGCCGTACCAGGAATGGTGGGGCATTGGTCTTCGGTATCCACGATGCCATCCTTGTCGGTGTCCTTTCCGGCAGGATTGTCTGGGACTCCACCCAGGAAGAATTTCAGACCAGCACCCAATTGGATGTTGTCACGCAGCTCAGTAAACCCAATGCGGTATTCCCCTTTGGTAGAGAGGTAAACTCCGCCACCCAGTTTGAAGTCGAGCCCAATCCCCAGTGGAAGGGCAAAATTCATCCTGCGCAAATCTTCATAATTGGCGCCCAAACCCGCAAAAATATTAGGGCTAATAAAAACATTGGAATTGAAGGGCCGGAGCTGCAGCAAGGCGTCCAGGTTGAATAAACCACCTTCGGTTACACTATTGCCAGTGGCATCGATGGGGTAATTGGCTTTGCCAATCTTAAAAGGGAAAGCCAGGCTGAGGGGGCCACTCAAATGGCGGCCATATTCAAACTCAAAGCCAGCAGAAAAATCATCCCAATTCCACTCATTGGCAATTTGATATTGGTAATTGGGAAACAGGGCACGAACCGCGATGTAATCTTTGGTCAAATCGTGTTGTGCTTGTACAATTGGGAGGCTCAGCACGAATGCGAGCGTGAGGGTAAGTAAAAGCGTTCTCATGTTGCAGTAGATTGGTTTCAAATAGGTTTTGTAACAAATATAACTATATCTCATTAGAAAAACTGACTTTTCCCAATGATATTTGTTATATTCAATTGTAGACGAAACCTAATGCGTTTAGTCACCAATCAAACCACGGCCTTCTTTGGAAATTTTCCCTTCTTCAGCCAATTGTTTGAGCAGGCGATCCAAAATACCGTTGATGAAATCCTTACTCTTATCTGTGCTGTAATTTTTGGCAATTTCAACAAATTCGTTGAGCGTAACCTTGGAAGGAATTGATTTAAAAGTCATTAGCTCGGCCAAAGCCATTTTGAGCAAAATCATGTCAATGACCGCCACTCGCTCTACATCCCAATTGCGCAGGGTGGGTTCGATCACTTTGAGCAATTGTTCGTCTTCGTGATGAACTTTGCGCAAAAGCAATTCACCAAAGTCAACTGTTGCTTCGGCATTGGGCTTGTAAGCTTCGAAGAAATCCTTTTCGGCGGGCAGTGCCTTCAGCGTTTTTTTGATGGAACCAATGATCAAAGACTCATCATCCTCCCACTGCGCGAAGGTATCATCGTTCAGTTCTAAAAACAGCTCATTGGCGCATAAGGTGCGGTACAACAACAAAAGCATTTCTTCGTGATCCTTGTTGGTAGTCGCATCATTGTAAACGTATTGGTTGTATTCTTCTTTTTTGGACAATTCGTTGTAAAACGAGCGAATGTGGTCTTCGTCCAGGAAAGTTTCCGTCTTGTATTGTTTGAATAGGCGATAGAGGCCTTCATTTCTACTCAAAGACTCCATCAAGGGATTGTGAGCCAATTTGGCCTCAAACTTTTTGTCATCTTCGCTTGGTCTTAACTTGGTACGCCGGGAATCGGCATCTTGAATGGAAAACTGGGCAACTCGGATCAGGTACAACAGATTGAAAAGATATAGCTCGAACGATTTGTTCACCTTATCGCGATACCTCAACATGGCTTCATCAAATTTCAGGCTCTTATCTCTCCCTAAGGAATAGAGCATCTGCATGACTTTTATGCGGACGTTCCTACGACTTAACATGTCAATATTTATTTAGCTGCAAATATAGGCTTTCTTGTAGTCATTTAGTTATTTCGTCACGATTTCTAATGGATAAAAAAACGATACACATGCAAAACGCAGTTCGCAACGCCATCACTTCTTGTTTATTTTGGAGTGTATTACTTTGGCTAATAGCCCCTTGTCTTCTTTTTTCCCAAGTGCAAAAAAGCAACTTTGCCAAAAAACCAGCCTGGAAAGATGAGTTCAACAAAGCTGGGAAACCCGACGAAAAAAAATGGAGCTACGACTTGGGCTGCAATTGGTACAACGATGAAGTGCAATGCTATACCGATCGCCCGACCAACGTATGGATAGAAAAAGGCCATTTGACCATTGAAGCCCGCAACGAAAAAATGGAACACCGCGAATTCACCTCCGCCCGTTTGGTCACTAAAGGCAAGGGCGATTTCACCTATGGCCGTTTTGAAGCCCGGGCCAAACTACCCAAAGGTGTGGGCACCTGGCCTGCGATCTGGATGTTGTTCAGCGATGCGCCTTATGGCAGCAAGGGTTGGCCCGACAATGGTGAAATCGACATCATGGAACACGTGGGATTTGATGTAGAACATGTCCATGGAACCATCCACTGCGCTGCTTTCAACCACGTGCAAGGCACCCAGAAAGGCACCAAAAAAGCTGTCCCCGGCCTGGAAGAAGCCTACCACACCTTCCGCTGCGACTGGACGCCCAACAACATCAAAATATTCGTGGACGATCAGGAGTATTTCAGTTTTGACAAACCCGACAATGCAACCTGGAAGGAATGGCCATTTGATCATCCTCATCACTTGATTTTGAATGTAGCGGTTGGTGGTGGTTGGGGCGGCCAAAAAGGGATCGATAAAGCTGCGTTTCCGGCGGAGATGGAGGTGGATTATGTGCGGTATTATCCGTATGTCAGCAAAAAAAGTTGAAAAGTTGAAAAGTTGAAAGGTTGAAGAGTTGTCGCCCGACTCTTAGTTTTGTAAAGTTGTTGCGACAAAAAGTTATACAATTTGCACCATTCAGTGTTTACGACCAGCGGCAGAGCCGCGAAACGTCGATAGCATTTAGGCCAAGCAGTGTATTTAAGGTGCGTAGCACCGAAACAGTGGAAAAGTTCCGGTGCCACGCACCTTAATGTTTGAACGATAACGTGTAGCCAAAGCGGCATTTTTTTACCACAAAGGAAAAAAAATGAGGACTCGGAGGACACAAAGTTAGACGTTGACAGCGCTTTGCTTTGGGTTGTTTTTTTGTGATTGATTGTAAAAGAATTGCTCAGCTTGTTTCACTTCCGTAGCGTTGCGCCGCCTTTTGAAAAAAGCGCGTCATTTCCTCCTTCAAACTTGCTGGGCTGAGCACCAGCAGTTCATCCCCATAAGAAGCGATCTTGCGTTTCAATTCAATTTCAATCATCAAATCCAATTGCACGACCAGTTTTTCTTCGGTTCTTTCCAGGATTTGGTAAGGTTGATAAAAAGGTTGGGATTCAAAATATTTGCCTTGGACCCGATTGAACTGGAGGATAACCGCCTCCACTGGCCCTTTAGCGGGACGATTGATGCCAATCACATGCTGCCAATAGGTTACCGGATTAAAATCTTTGGGTTTCTGGGCAAAATCAATGAATGAACCCGTCAAAAGGGGCTCTCCTTCAATGCGTTCCAGTGGAAAAGTGCGGATAAATTGTTCATTGGGGTCGTGCGACCAGCCACCCACATACCAGCGCTGGTGGTGCTGCCGCAAAAAATAGGGATCAAATAGGTAATTCTTGGGGGCAGTTGCCTGAAAAGAAAAATAATCAAACTGCACCTGGCGCTCTTTTTCGATGGCTTCCATAAAGAATGGCAAATGGCGGCTGCCTTCGTAATGCGGCAAGGGGTCGAAATAAATGGCTTTGTGCTGGGCTTCGTGGTCGACCCAACGTCCCACCGATTTGCGGATTTTATTCACCGTTTGCGGCAGGTCTTTAAAATCGGCAATCTGGTTGAGTTGGGCCAGGGTGCTAACGGCCAAGCGCAAATTGTAGATGTCTTCCACCGTTAACGGAATATTGTCCGAAAAATTAAAAGGCTCAGTGTAGCGCCAACCCCGTTTGCGGCCATCGTAGGCCAAGGGTGCGCCCATTTCTTTCAACTTTTTTACATCCTCACGCCACTGCCGCTCGCTGATGCCCAGTTTTTCCAACATTTCTTCGGTGGTAACGACCGCCGTTTCGCCTTTACGCAGATTAAACAACCTATTGATTTCCAAATACCTGTCAAAAGCTTGACCATTGCGCGACATGCCTTTTGATTTTTTTTTCAAGGTAAAAAGTAAAATGCAGTAATTCTGCACAGTGCTTGACTAATTTTGTCAATATAAAAAGAGGGAGGGTTGTAACCTTTTTCTCACGTATTCGTAAATACATTGTAAACCGAAAACCACTATCCATGAAATTCACACTGACCCTGCAAGCATTAGAAAAGAACGCTGTACTGCCCATCAATTACCAATACCCACTCTCCTCCTGGATTTACCGGGTTTTGGAATACGGTGACCCTGTGCTGGCGCAGCTCCTGCACCAGGAAGGCTACGTAGAAGGCAATCGGCGCTACAAGTTTTATTCCTTCAGCGAATTGCGCACCGTCAAACACCGCATCGAGCGCGATCGCCTGATCCTGTTGCACCCCGAGATTAGCTTTTCGATCCATTTCCTGGCCGAACAGGCCGCGCAAGTGATGGTGATGGGCCTGTTCAAAGAGGCCGGAGCTTTTTTCTTGGGCGACAAGGTATCTGGTGCAAAATTCGTCATCCGCTCCATTCAAATGGACATGCTCCCACCACTGGGTGAAAGCATCGATTTGTTTACGGTTTCCCCGGTGGTGGTGAGTACGGTGATCAACACGCCCGAAGGCAAACTGAGCCGCGAATACCTGCGCCCCTTTGATGAACAGTACCCCGCCCAGATCATCGGCAACCTGGAACGCAAATTTGCTGCCGCTCAAACGGCTGGACTGATTGCAGGCGACTCCAGTGCTGCTCGTTTTGTAATGCTCTCGAACGAGGCCAAAGAGAAAAAAATTGACTTGATGGCGGGCACGCCGCAGTATACTCGGGTAAGGGGGTACAAGTATCGATTCAGGTTGTATGGGTCGCCGGAGTTGTTGAAGTTGGCGTTGCTGGCGGGGGTTGGGGAGAAAAATGCGATGGGGTTTGGGGGTGTGGAGTTGGCTAGACCTATGAGAAATACAAATTAAATCGAATTGATAAATTGCTAAACCTAACCATATGGCAACACTAGATTACAATCTGGAATACCTCACCCAAAGAACAGGTGATCCATTTGCCGATACCGGAGCACATATTTTCCAATTGCTCCAAGAGAAAAGCCCAGACAAAAACATTCTCCAATTGATTGAGGAGGTAACCGATATCTATGTTCGGAATTGGGGCGGAAGTATCAATGCTTTTTTTCTCAACTCCAAAATAACCCAGCCCGCATTCGTAGGCGAACGAAAAAAAGAAGAATCAATGGCCTATTTCCGCAGGTTACTCAGCAACGAGGAGCCTTTTGAACAAGGTTATTGTCGGATTCTAGGACAAGCAACCAGACTTTTCAGTACGGGGCGTGACAATCACATTCTAGCAGGCTCTGGCACTTTTATCAACTTCCATCACGGTTTCCAAGAAGGGCTCAAAGTAGCCAAAGAGGTGATTATTCGGATGTTTTTTGTCCCCTTAGGTGCCCTACAGCTTGGTAAAAACATAGCCGTATTGGGTAGCAACAACGAAAAGGTCGAGCAGCTTTTTGTCCAAGAAATTTTCACCTCGAACATCCGTGAGCTGAGTCAACTACAAGGTAAAGGAGTGCTCAAATCCGAGTTTACCAACCCTGCCAATGCCTTATTTGATTTTGCCAGTAAATGCATAGGTTCGGTGCAAGTAGTGATTGAAGACGATGAGCCTGTAGAAATTCACTTGTACCACTTCACCAATTTTGGTGCTTCTCCAGAAATCAATCTCTATTGTTTTTCGGAGCGACTCTTTGCCTTCTACCGCAAAGTAATGAAAATCAGTTACCGCAATACCTGGCAAAATTTTGTGCGCGATTTTTACCGCAATTCAAAGAATCGCGGCGCAACCTACAACAGCACTACTGAACAATACGAACTGGAAGTAAAAAAAGAAACACAGCACTTTGGTTTCAATGAATACCGCATCTGGTTCAACATCATTTACACTAAACTTCTACAAGGTCAAAACATCTTAAAAGACTTCTTGAAATGGAGTGCAAACAAATACCATCAGCAAGAGGCATTCAATATCTGGCCCATTGTAGAATTGTACCAAACTCAACTTCACAACATGAAAAAAACAACCTTGGCCAAAATCCGCCAAATTGCGGATTACCTCATTGAGGATGAAGACAAAATCAAACGCCGCTTGAATCGATTGCGGTTGGAGGTAGCCAATGTCTCGCAACTCAAGCGCTTTTTGATCCAAACGATTGGCGACCATTATCAGGAAAAAAAGCCTGCGCGCCCACTCATTACTTTGGAGGAATTTGTAGAAGAACTTTTCCCAGAAGGTGCTTATGGTTTGGAAATCAAAGACCTGTTACTAATTGCCCTGTATGAAAAGCTCTGCGACAAAAACATTCCCGTAGATTTAGAAGGCGAAGAGGAGTTAAAAGAGGAAGAACAACAATTCAACTAATCATCAATTATTCATCAACAATGAAAAACTTAAAGACACAAGGCTTTATCCTCATTGATGTAGACGTTGTTGCACTCAACAATGCTGGAAAATCCAATTCAACCGACGCCGAGAACGGTGTAGCGACCAAGCGTATTCGCAAAAACGGCCGCAACTATACTTATGTTTCTGGCCAAGCCTGGCGCTACTGGTGGCGCAATACCCTACAAAAAACTTTCAATTGGGGTCTTTCGCCCATCACCAGAGAAGCTAAGGTAGCGTTTACTGCCGCCAACCCAATCCAATTTGCCGATGATGATGTATTTGGGTACATGAAAGCGGCCAAAGAGGTAGTGGTGGATGAAAAAGGCAAAGAAAAGAAAGAGGATGTTACTGTTACCAGGGCTTCTCCGCTTAAAAACTCGGCTATTGTGTCCGTTACATCGGTACAAGTAGAAGAAAACTGGTCGAGTATGTCCCGCCATGAAGGGGACGCAGTTCCTTATACCAAACAGGAATACAGCGCGATCATGAAAGGGATGTTCTCGCTGGATTTGGAAGCTGTCGGTACTTTTGCCTCCTACAATAAAACAGGTTTCAAAAATTTATCTGCCAAACTCCGTGAAGAAGCACTTGCGCAAGCAGGTTCGAGCGAAATAGCCGATCCACACTTACCTACTGCAAAAGGCGAAGCGCATCAGTTAGTAAGACTGGACAAAGCCATTCGAATTCAGCGCATTGAGGACACTTTGGCTGCGCTAAAATTCTTGAGCGGAGGCGCGATGCAGACCAATAACATGGCCGATGTTACGCCTAAATTCGTCATCCTAGCTACTACCAACTCGGGCAATCACCCCTTTTCACACATTGCTACTTCAAAAGGGATTAGTGATCAAGTTTTCGAGCTGAATGTAGATGGCATAGAAGAAATCATCCGCGATTTCAAAGCGCAAATCCAAGGCAAAGTATTCATTGGTCATCGCAGTGGTTTTTTGGGCAGCGATGATGTCCAAAAGTTGGAAGTGTTGAAAAGCCAATATCCTGATGTGGTAGAGCTTGGTTCCATCAACGAAAGCATAGACAAGTACGTTACTCAGGTCAAAAGTCAGATTCCATGAAAACTTACCGCTTGGACATCAGCTCCTGGACGGCTAGTTTTCGGTACCCCAATCTGATTAGTGGGCTTCAACCCACTCTGGAAGTCCCACCATTGAGCACAGTTTTGGGGCTGATCAATGCAGCAGCGGGCCAATACCTCGAACACGAAGCGTTGGAGATTGGCTATTACTTTGAGTTTGCAGCCAAAGAGGTTGACCTGGAAACCATCTATATGATTGAGGCCGGGAAAAAGGGCCAAGGCAGTAATTCGGCGAAGTCAAATGTGATCCAGCGGGAGTTTTTGTTTGAAACCAGGCTTTCCCTTTATTGCAGCAACCCGGAGATTGTTGATTACTTCCGTGCACCTGTCTATCCATTATTGTTGGGGAGATCAAGTGATTTGGCAAGTGTGGAGCAAATTTCAGAAATTGAATTAGTCGAAATCGAACAAGCCAATAAGGTCAGAGGCCAAATTGTTCCTTTAAAAGGCAACTATTTGCCCGGGGTGATTCAGGCACTGCCGAAGTACTTTACCAATACTTTTCCTCGGCAAAACATTGGTACAGAACCTTTTTCCGTCATTCGATTCAACAACTTTGATTTACCAACTAAAATCCCTGCTTTTCGCGACAACAGTTTACAAAAGGATGGAGTAGACATTTATTTCCACCATTTCAAACTCCAGGATTATGTCATCAGTGATCTTAGCCAAGTCTAGTAATGAGGACAACACCCGGCCGCTAACCCTGGCCGAACACAATGACGATTTGCTAGACATCAAAGCTTATCTGCTGGAGGCATTTCCACAAGTTCAACAGATTGCCGCCTTGCCTGAATTTTGGGAGCTGTTGCATACCACAATCGTCTTCCATGATTTGGGCAAGGCCCATGCTGAATTTCAAAAAGTGTTGTTGCATCATCGGAAGCAGCGATGGGAACGACAGCGGCACGAACTTTTTTCATTGCCTTTTGTGTCTGGTTTACAAATTCCTGCCGAGCACCTGAGCATGATCGAAAAATTGGTAGCTGGGCACCACAAACCTTTCAACAAGTTGTTACAGCACTGTACTGAGTTATATGATGAGGGAGATTTTGCCAATCAATTTAAGTCGGTAGACAGCAATGCCGTGCTGGAGTTGCTCAAACAGTATGGATTTTCAATAGGTTCGTACAAAGTGAATGACCCCAAGCGCATTTTTTTACGATACAAAAAACAAATGCATGAGCGCAATATTCCCCATGCGCATCCACTTCTAATGCTGACGGGTGCCCTAAAACACTGTGATCATCTGGCCTCTGCATTCATCCGCAAAAAAGATTTGCAGATCATTGATCCAAGTCATTTCGATTTTTTAGATCAAAAACTCAGCAGCCCTTATGCGCATCAAACTAATGCCGCACAAATCCTTGGTTCAGCAATACTCACTGCTCCAACTGGGTCGGGCAAAACGGAGACAGCACTACTCTGGACGCGCAAACAAATGCAGGAGCATGGCCGAGGGATGGTGTTTTACATTTTGCCTTTTACCGCCTCAATTAATGCCATGTGGAAGAGGCTTGGCACTCCAGGGCTTGAACTAAGTCCAATGGTTGGTATGTTGCACGGTAACCTTGATGCAGTATTGTACCGCGAACTTTTTGAAGAATTTGGAGGTGATACCCAAAAAATCAAAGCGCAAATTCCCGTCATCAAAAAGCAGTTCCGTGAAATGATGACTCCTTTCAGGGTAGTGACACCCTTTCAGTTAATCAAGCATATTTTTGGTTTAAAGGGGTACGAAAAAGGAATATTTGAATGGACTGGTGCCTACTTTATCTTTGATGAAATTCACGCCTATGATCCGAGTGTTTTGGCCCAAATCATGGTACTTTTGGAATACAGCATCAGCAAATGTGGGGTAAAGGCTTTTGTAATGACCGCTACCCTACCCTCCTTTTTAAAGGCGTTGATTGCCAAAACCATCGGTGAGCTCAGTATTCTTGCCGCTTCTACTGAATTGTACCAAAAATTCAAACGCCATCGAGTTCGGGTTCTTGGTGGCGAAATCACCGATTCGCTGCCTTTGATCAGTGGCGATGTAGCTGCTGGCAAAAAAGTACTTGTGGTGTGCAATACCGTCCAAAGGGCACAGGACATTTACCAAACAGTATCCCAAACTGGGCTAAATTGCCTGCTCTTACACAGTGCTTTCAACGGGGAAGATCGGGCAGCCAAAGAAGCAAAATTAAAAAGTGATCAATTGCCCGATTTGTTGGTGGGCACCCAAGCTATAGAGGTCAGTCTGGATATCGATTACGACGTCATTTATACTGAACTTGCTCCTTTGGATGCTTTATTGCAACGCTTTGGGCGGGTGAATCGAGCTACTAAAAAAGCACCCTGCCCTTGTTTTGTCTTTGAACAGCGCAATGACAAAGACCGCTTCATTTATCCTACCGATGTATGTGAACGAACTTTAGTCACGCTACGCGAAATAGAAGCC
This sequence comes from Haliscomenobacter sp., assembly GCF_041740695.1. Lineage (GTDB taxonomy): Bacteria > Bacteroidota > Bacteroidia > Chitinophagales > Saprospiraceae > Haliscomenobacter. The sequence continues at coordinate 41,293 of NZ_JBGSLK010000051.1, forward strand.
GAAAATGATGGCATTGTTGATGAATTAGGCTTGCAACACAAAATAGACTTTGTCTATCCTGGGTTTTCTGAAAAAGAACAGCAGGCATTCAATCAAGTAGCTGACAGTCTGAGGTATTCCATTCAACATGTGCTGGTACCTTTTAATGAAGACAAAAAGAGTGAACAGGATTTTTACGATCAATTTGATGGAGTTAAAGTGCTTCCTATCGAGTTAAAAGCGGACTTCCAGGAAAGGATCAAGCGATTCGATTTTATCCATGCGGACATGCTGAAAGTAGGGATTCGGAAGAATGAATTCCAACGTTGGAGAAAAGATGGAACTTTAGTATCAGAAAGATTTTTTGTGAAAAAAAATACTGGACAGATTGACATCCCGGTTTGGTTGTTGAAAAAACCCTACGATCACGAATTAGGCTTGCTAAAATATCTGGAATTATCGATGCTGGACTTGAATGACAATCAACTCTAAACCTAAATGAATGCTTTTTACAGCTACCATCGTTGCATACTTCCACACTTGCAAGCGGAAAATGTACCTCCACCACCACGGCATCCGCATGGAGCACACCTCCGACGTGGTGTACGAAGGCAAACTCATTGGTGAAAGCACCTACCCCGAACGGGCGGCCAAAAACACCCAATTGGAGCTCGACGGCATCAAAATCGACTACTACGACGCCAAGACCAACACCGTACACGAAACCAAAAAGAGCGACAAAATGGAGCAAGCGCACCTCGCCCAGGTGCGCTATTACCTCTACGTGTTGCACCGCAATGGCATTGAGGGGGCACGGGGCATCATTGAGTACCCCACGCTGCGGCAACGGCAACAGCTGGAATTTGACCCCGAGCAGGACATTCCCCTCATTGAAGGATGGCTGAGCGATATCGAACAGATTTTGGCCCAGGAAGAATGCCCGCCAGTGATCAACAAAAGCATTTGTAAGAATTGCTCTTATTATGATTATTGCTACGTAGGCGACGAGGATTGAAAAAAAGGCTGTTGATTTTTGATCAAAAAAGTTCCTTGTTGAGCTACCCGTATAATCGCGGAGCGATTGAATTTTGAATAGCCCCGGTCGTCCGGGGATTTGGCGAAAATGGATGTGTTTCACAACCGCGGCAGCGGTTGAATACAGTAATCCAATCCGTTCAACCGCTGCCGCGGTTGCTAAACACGCGGCACTATTTTCACCCCGGACGACCGGGGCTATTCAAAATTTAACCGCTCCGCGGTTGGATGCAAGCATAAAACTAAGTGACGATAAATCAAGTACATTCCATGAAAAAACCCTATTACCTCTTCAATCCCGGTCGCCTCTCGCGCAAAGACAACACCCTGAAATTCAGCCCCGTGGACGAGCAGGGCGTCGAAGGCCAGCCCCGGCATTTGCCCGTCGAGTCGGTGGAGGAATTGTACATCTTTGGCGCACTGGACGTCAACTCGGCCTTACTCAACTTTCTGGGGCAGGAAGGCATTTGTGTGCATTTTTTCAACTACTATGAGCACTACACCGGTTCATTCATGCCCCGGGACTACCTGCTGGCGGGCAAGGTGCAAATTGCCCAAACCCGCGCCTACACCGAAGCCAAACGACGTATGCCCATTGCCCGCAGTCTGCTGGAAGGAGCTGCTGCCAATATGTTGCGGGTGCTGCGCTATTACGGCAATCGCGAGCGGGATTTGGGGCTGCAAATTGCGGCCATCGAAGATTTACGGCAAGGCTTGGCGGAGGCCAAAACCAGCAGTGAATTGATGGGGGTGGAAGGCAACATTCGCCAAAACTATTACCAGGCTTTTGACGAAATCCTGCTCGATTTTGACATGGGCGGACGTAGCAAACGGCCTCCCAAAAACGAGGTCAATGCCATGATCTCCTACGGAAACATGCTCTGTTATACCCAGTGCCTCAAACAAATTTACCACACCCAGCTCAATCCCACCATCAGCTTTTTGCACGAACCCGGCTATCGACGCTATTCCCTCGCGCTGGATTTAGCCGAAATCTTCAAACCCGTATTGGTAGACCGACTCATTTTTACCCTACTCAATAAAAAAGTGATTCAAGACAAAGATTTCCGCTGGGAACTCAACAAATGCCTGCTCAAAGAATCAGGTGCCCGAACCTTCGCCAAGCACTGGGACGAACGCATGAATGAAACCATCCAACACCGCAGCCTCAACAAAAAAGTGAGCTACAAACACCTGATCCGCCTCGAATGTTACAAACTCACCAAACACCTACTGGGCGATGGGGAGTACAAACCGTTCAAAATGTGGTGGTGAAGAATGGGTGTGGGTGTGTTATGTGGGTGTGATTGTGTCGGTAGGCCAATTTTAGTGCATTGAATTCAAGTTTTAAATTGAGTTGTATGTATGTAATCGCCGTTTACGATGTCAATGAAAAAAGGGTGGGTAAAATGCTGAAATTGTGCCGCCGTTACTTAAATTGGATCCAGAATTCGGTCTTCGAGGGCGAAATCACCCCGGTGAAATTGCAAGAGCTTGTCGTCGAAGCCCAAAAAATCATGAAAAAAGACGAGGATAGCTTCATCCTTTTTAAAAGCCGCGACGCCCGTTGGCTGGATAAAGAGGTGATTGGACTGGAAAGAATGAGTACCGACAATTTTTTATAGGCTAAAAATCAAAGACTTATGATTTTCTACGGCGGGTCATCACAAAAAGTCGTCGATCTCCCGGTAAAATCCGCTTATTGTACATCGACGATTTTTGATGCTCCAAAACGCTCTTTGACATTTGGATATTTATTTGGTTGTTAAGGAATAATGTATATTTTTGTGACAGCTCGCAATTGGATTAAGTTGGGATTGAAACTTAACTGGATGCCGTCGCCCAAGGCCTTGCGCATTTCTCGCAATTGGATTAAGTTGGGATTGAAACTCGACATCATCGATCGCTACGAGCCTGGAGAATTAACTCGCAATTGGATTAAGTTGGGATTGAAACAACTGCAGAAGAGATTGCCCCATTTCAGCGTTTCTTCTCGCAAT
>NZ_JBGSLK010000052.1:0-71711 GCF_041740695.1 Haliscomenobacter sp.
AACCTCCTCAACCCCTCAACTTAAATTAATTTGCTAAACCATTGATTCACCAACTCCTCTTCCACATTGAGGTTGCTCTGATGCTGAAACTCATTGGTATGTACATTGTACACATAATCCGCGGCCCAGGTCTTATGCTCCTGCGCCAATTGTTCGATCGCGCTCACAATGTACTTTACTTCGGCATCACTCATCACCGGGTGAATCGACATGCGAATCCAACCTGGTTTTTGGGTCAGATCACCAATATTGATTTTATCGGTAATGGAGCGGGAGTGATCACGGGAAACTTCGAGCAGGTAATGCCCGTAAGTACCTGCGCAGGAACAGCCACCCCGAACCTGGATGCCAAAACGGTCGTTAAGGACACGTACACCCAGGTTGTAGTGCAAACCCTCGATGTAAAAGGAAATCACCCCCAAACGATCGTGGTGCCCGTGCGCCAGAATGTGCAGGTTGGGAATGGCTTCCAGGCGATCCCAAATGAGATCGAGCAGTTCATGCTCACGTTGGAGGATGTTTTCTACGCCCATTTGGGCCTTGAGCTGCATACAGAGGGCTACCCGCATGGTTTGTAGGAAGGCGGGTGTGCCACCATCTTCCCGTGCTTCAATCTCTTCGATGTATTTGTGGCCTCCCCAGGGATTGGTCCAATCCACGGTGCCACCACCGGGGTTGTCGGGAATGCGGTTTTTGTACAGTTTGGCGTCAAAAATCAGAATACCCGTCGAGCCAGGGCCACCCAAAAACTTGTGGGGGGAAAAGAAAATCGCGTCCAGGTGCTCCAGTGGGTCTTCCGGGCGCATGTTGATGTCAATGTAGGGGGCGGAGCAGGCAAAGTCGACAAAACAAAGTCCGCCGTGCTGGTGCATGATTTTAGCGATCTCGTGGTAGGGGGTAAATAAGCCGGTGACATTGGAACAGGAGGTTACCGCCGCGATTTTGGTTTCACGGTTGGCGTAACGTCGCAGCATAGCCTCCAGGTTATCCAAATCTACCAAACCATCCGCAGTTGGGGCAATGACCTCCAGATCGACCAGGGTTTCCAACCAACTGGTTTGATTGGAGTGGTGCTCCATGTGGCTGATGAACACAATCGGGCGCTGGTGCTCGGGCAATTTGACCATGTGCTGATGCCGCTCGTGGACTTTTAGCCCCAGAATGCGTTGGAATTTATTAACTACCCCGGTCATACCCGAGTTGGAGGAAATCAATACATCCGAGGTTTGTGCGCCAACGTAAGATTTGATGATGGCCTTGGCCTGATGGTAGGCTTGGGTCATGGCGCTACCGGTAATGGTGGTTTCGGTATGGGTATTGCCTACAAATGGGGCTATATCGTGGGTCAGAATGTCTTCGATGGGTTGGTAAAGCCGGCCACTGGCCGTCCAGTCGGCGTAAATGATGCTTTTTTCGCCGTAAGGACTCTGGAATTTCTGATTCGCACCAATGACGTTTTTGCGGAAGGTCTGGAAGTAAGCTTCCAATGAAGCAAGCATGGTTGGGCTTTGCATGGCTTATTTGGTTTTGATGAGTAGCTGGGGTGATTTTGGGTGCAAAAATACAAAAAGGGTGGGATGTGGGAGGGGGAAAATTTTTATTAAAAGTGTATGGATTTGATGTATGCTTTATTCACCACCTAAGAAACCTTAGGCACTAGAGAGGCACCTAAGCTATACAGATTTCAGGCGAAAAAAACAATTGGCAACCAACATCCCAGGACATTGATTGCCAATTGCTTTTCACTTTTCACTATTCACTCCTCACTTACTCACCGTCACCCACATTCCCTTCGTATTTGCACTAATCGAGTTATCGTACATCGCTGCACAAGACACCGCAGGCAAATAATACCGTCCAGGGTAAGCCGCATTCAGCCGCACCTTGAAGGTTTTGTTTTGGCTTTGGCCCAAGTCGAAGAAGGTGTTCACCCGATCATCCCGAATATCTTGGTAGTCGTAGCCTGATGAGGAAGTACTTTCGATGTCCGTCATGCGGCTGTTGGAAATTTCCCAGCCGGAGGGGAAGGTTTGATTCAAGGCCAATTCCATGTAAGGTATCGGGCGAGAGTTCGGGTGATTCACCCGCACTTCAGCGATGAAGTCCTTGCCTTGGGACAAACTAGCCGGATCCAGCACTTTGCCCGCCATGTCGGTATACACTACGTTGATTTTTAAGTCATTCGCTTGGGGCGTTTCCTGCCCGGCGGTAGGTTGACCTTTTTGCATCACCCGCACGAAGAGTTTGGCCTTGCTGGTGTTTTTCACCATCAAGGTATTGCTTCCTCCAGTTGGCAAGTTGATTTGCATCAACGCGTTTTTGGAGTTGGCCGATGTAGCGCTTCCTCCACTGAGTGAATAACTGAAGCTGAAGGCCTGCGTCGCCTTGTCATCGCCCAGGTATTTGGATACGGCCATGAGGCTGTAGGCGACAGTTTGGGTAGAATACCAGCTTTGGCTGCTCAGTCCTTTGGAGATGTATTGCACCAGTGCTCCAGCCTTTTTCATATCCTTGAGCAGCACCAGCGTTTCGAGGATCATCGCACGGTCGCGCATACCTGAGCCGTAGGTGTAGCTCAATTCAGTGTATTCGGGTACCTCAGTCGCCTGACTTTGAACCAACTCTTTGGCCACTTCAGCTTTGCCTGCCAATGCATAAGCAGCTGCCAAACGCCAACGAGCACTCAGGGTAAGCTTTGGATTTTCGCGCAAGCGGTTCATCGAAGCCATGTCAGCTTCACCCGCCAGGGCCAGGGTGTACAAGCGATAAGCCTGGCTCAGTTCATGGCCGTCATTGCTCCAGAAACCATAATCGGGCAGTTTGGAATCCCACATCCGCGCCACTTTTTTCTGGAATTTCACCCAGTCTTTGAGCATGTTTTGGGGCACATCGTAACCTTTCGCTTTGGCTTCTACTAGGAAATGCCCCACATAGCTGGTCGACCAATGATCGGGCGTACCACTGCCGCGTGGCCAGTAAGTAAAGCCACCTTCGTTGGTCTGGAAACCTTTGATGCGCTCGATGGCCGCTTTGATGTTTTCGGATACTTGTTTTTGACGCTCCTCATTCAGTTCCATCATGTTGCTGACGAACAATTGCGGGAAAGCCGACGAAGTGACTTGTTCAATACAGCCATAAGGGTAGGAGAGGAGGTAACCCAAACGTTCACCCAGGTTGAGTGGTGGTACATTGGATACTTCCAGCGTTGCACTACGCGTACCGGCTGTACCAAATATTTCGAGGGGTTGTTCCCAGGATTTGCCCACTTCAACCACTTCTGCGAAGACTTTGGTTTGGTATGGGTTCGGATTGCGCACATCAATTTCGATTTCCTCCGAAGAAGAAGCTCCGCCACCCGTAGCGACAATTTTGAATTTGGCGATGCCAATTTTATCCTTCACTTTGATCTTAAAGCCCGTAATCTGATCCGAGTTGTTGCGGCTGAAACTCATGCTTTGATCTCCGTCTTCTACGGTAACCAAACCACTGCTTTCGCTTACTTTTACCTGCACATTGGTGATTTTGGCGTCGGTCACAAATACGTTGACGGGTAACTCAAATTGATCACCCGGCGAAATCACTCGGGGTAGGGTACTGCGCACCATCAGCGGATTGCGGACGGGCACACTTTTGCCGGCCGAGCCGTAGGCATGGTCTTGAGCGGCCACCACCATCACTCGTACGGCACCGATGTAGTTGGGTATTTTGATTTGATGTTTGTTGCTGCGGCCTTTGGCCAATTGGAAAGGTCCTTGGCAAACGACCATCGGTTTGAAACGATTGGCAGTGTTGTTCAAGGCACTAGGATCGATGGCCCCGTCACCCCCAATGCTGAGAATGCTTTCCAGTTCTCCGGCATAAGCGCCAAGCACCTTGTCGTAAATGTCCCAGGTTTGTACGCCCAAGGCTTCACGCGCATAGAAAGCTGCATGGGGATCGGGCGTTTTAAAGCGCGTCAAGCCCAATAACCCTTCATCTACAATCGCCAAACTATAGGCCATTGCCTTACCTGCTTTTTCAGCCACTTCTATACTCACCGTAGTTTCAGGCCGGAATTCAGCCGGGCATTCGATGGTTGGAGTCAGGATGGTTTCCGCGTCTTCAATCTGAATTGGGGTGATCCCATATAAACGAATCGGCAAGTCGTTCTCGACCTGTCCGTGCGGCTGTATCAGTGCTACGTTGGCATAAACTGTTGGAGACATGTCCGGCGTAGTTTTGAAGGTGATTTTGTTTTCCCCTTCTACCGATTTAACCCAGAACGTTTGTAGGATTTTAGTGCCCGTTTCCAGCGACACCAATACCCGGCCATTTTTTCCACCAGGAATGGTCAATGTCACGGACTCACCTACATTGTATTTTTCTTTGTCGGAGCGGAAGCTCAACATCGCTGCAGCTTCGCGGAAACTGTCATCCATTTCGTCCCCTTCGTACCAAGGTGTACCGATGTACACAAAACCACCCGTGCAGTGTCCACTTTCGGTATCACAGATGCGGACCATGTAGCGGCCCCAGGTGTCGGTTTTAAAATTCCAGGAAGCTTCACCCTTGGCATTGGTCGTGACTGCTGCGGTTTTTACCGCACCAACGTGCTCGCCAGAGTTGTAGTTTGCTTCATTTTCCTGGTATTGATCCCACCACCAGCGCCATTCTACTTTGTACAAACCAATGGATAAGCGGCGATTGGTGAGGGGTTTGCCATTTTTGTCCACGTTGACCAGGCCGATGGTATTGTTTTTGCCCACTTCAAATTGTGGCTCACCGTATTTGTTGCGAGGAATCTCCAGCCCCACGTAGCTGTTGTAGGGAGAGTATTTTACCGTCATGTTGTCGGTGCTGAAATCGCCGCCTTTTTCAAACACGCGCGTTTGAAAAGAAGCGCTCAACATGCCCGGCGCCAAGTCTGCTTCCAATAAGGTCGCGCTGACTTTAGCGTGGCCAGCGGCATCCAATACATTGTCAAAAATGACCTTTGGCTCTGTTTTGGTCAGTTTACGTGCTGGATCATCGAAGTCGAAGCTAGGGTATTTGGCAAAACTGGTGCTGGACTCGCGTAGTTGCACCTCCACCACTGCTTTCAAACCACTGGCCGCTGATCCAGTCAACCAATCGGCCTGCAATTCGGCGCTCATTTTGCCGTCAGTGGCGTACAGTTCATTCTCAGCGCCGGTATTTAGGTCGATGCGAATGCGGTTGGGCTTGACGGTTTCAATCTTGAGGATTTTTTCAAAAATGGCCCCACCAGCTTTTACTTTTACACGCCAGTTGCCCGTTGGTGCATCAGGCCGGGTTGCGAAATAGAGCGGATAAATGCCACCTATCGTTTTGGAAGTGGTGCGTTTTTCCTGCAATTGTCCCCGTGCATTGTACAATTCCATGGTGATGGGGTAACTTTCGGGCAGGCGTTTTTCGCGGTCTTCGATCATAAAATTGAGGAAAACCGAATCGCCAGGACGCCAAACGCCTCTTTCGCCGTACAAATAACCTTTCAGTCCTTTTTGAGTTACGGAACCATCGACGTCAAACTTGCTCAGTGAAAGAGACTCTCCATCTTCCAGGCGAACGTAACCGCGTTGACCATTGTGGGTGACGATGGCTACAAAAGGCCGGCCTTTGTACGCCACATCGGCGATGCCATCACCATTGCTGCTGCCTTTGCCAATGGGCTGATTTTGGCGGTCATACACTTCAACTTGTGCGCCACTAATCGGATCGGTGCTGCGCAAATCACTCACGATGACCATGAGTTTGCGGTTGCCACCTTTTTTGGCAATCAAGCCCAGGTTGGAAGAAATGACGTTGCGCTGTACAAAATGATCAGCGTTGTAATATTCGCGAGCACAAGCGTTATCGCGGTTGTCCCAATCGTAGTCTTCAAAATAACCATCGTAGCCGTAATAATTGTCCATGATGCTTTCGAGGGGCTCGTCTTCGTCTTCACCCACACGGGAGAAAGGATCGCCGCCGAGCTCGGCATTGCCCGTGGAAGCCTCGGCCATACAGGCAATGGCTGCGTATTCCGGGCGGAAACCGATGCGCACCTGATAAATGGCCTGTTCGTCGGCTTTGATCAATTTGCCCAAATCAATGGCGTAACGCGACCAACGACCGGCCTTGGCATTGGGGCTAAGGGTCGAAAGATTTACTTTTTTCTGCAATATCACCCGACCTACTTTAAATAAGTCGTATTCACCATCCAGTGGGTTGTCTTGCAAAAACTGGAGGATGTTGTTGTTGTAAATTTTGAAAATTTCAATGTCTACAGCTTTGAGGCCAACGGATTCAAAGGGGAACATCAGCCCTTCGGAATTGGGCAAAATCACCCCTTGACCCACCAGTTTTACCCCTGGTTTGATTTCTTCAAAAGTGACATCCCAAACGGTGGTTTCGGAAAAAGTACTGCCTTTAGTGTTTTTTACACCAGTAGTCACTCTGACCCGGTATTCGCCATTGAGGGTTTGATCAGGATAAACACGTACAGTGTTGTCTTCAATGATGTAACGTAGGGTTCCTTCGTATTCGTCAATGCTGACCAAACCATCGAGGTTTTGGGATTTTTCCAGTGGATCAGAAAACACAATGCGGATGTATTGCTCGGGCAATTGGATGGCCTCCGCATCCATGACTGTAAATTTGCCAACCGCAGGAATTTTGTAGGTTTCGGATTTGTCCTCTTTGACCCCAATGGAATTGCCGTCGTAAGCCAATTTAACTTCCGAGGGCTGCTGGCCGCGATTGACCGACTTTACGGTAAAGTAGTGCACCAATTGGTCACCGGAATGTTTCCAATCCACCTTGAGGTCGTTGCCATTTTGAGTGGCGTCGAGCATTTGTTCTACCTCAGCAGTGGTGGCCACATCGGAGGTATAGACCGCTCCTTTCAAGGTTTGTTTGCTGTAATCGGTCGTGCTGGCCGAGCGCATACCTTCCAGTTCAACCTGGTAGTGTTGCTCACGGGTGTGGAATTGGAAGGTAAAATTGGCGTTTTCACCTTTGGCATCTTTGATGACTTGTTTTACATTCACCGTAACGTCGTAAGTGGTGCCGGAACTGAGTTCCTGATTGGGCTCCAAACGCAGGGTGTTGGCATTTTCCCAGGTCAGTGTACCTTTTACATTGGGAGAAATCGACAAAACAGCGGGTGCCTCTTTGCCAATTTCATCAGGTTGAGCGACATTTTGAGCAAAACGTACTCGGATCGGGTCTGTTTTTGAAATGACTCCTGATGTATAGGCGTATACAAAAGGGTTTTCGGCGGAAAGGGTACTAACCTCGCGACTTTTTCGGCATCCTGTACTCAATAGGGCTAAAAAAAGGATAACCACACTTGTTCCGAAAACAAGTGGCCGCAGGGCTTTGGTGTTGAGCTTAAACATGGCAAGTTGTTAAAATGGTTTTTATAGGATTTAGGAAGGAGAAAAAATAATTTACCATTTTAACTTCGTTCTTTTGAGCTTATTCTTCCTATCTTTTTCGTTAAATAGGCTTGCTATTCGCCTCAAAAGATAGTTGACTAAACTCAAAATAACTTTGCTAAAATCGGTAACTTATTTTTTCTCCTTCCTAAAATTGCAACTATTGGGCTTAGTTCACGTTTGTATTTTTGCATGTGCAGTAAACAGGCTTTTTGAGTTTTTCCGCCATTGCGCTCTCTGAACACTCGTTCAATTTAGGTTGATATACGAGGATTTCAAACAAAGGTTACATATATTTTTTTTAATAAGTCAACTAAAAAATAAAAGCAGTATGGATTTTGTTTTGTTGCCACAATTTCCGCTGCAGATTGTCGTATATCCTAACGAAAATCTGAACCTACATATTTTTGAACCCCGGTACCGTCAACTCATCAAAGAGAGTGAGGAAAATGGGGTAACTTTTGGTATCCCCACTTTTCTGAACGATAGGGTCATGCCCTTTGGTACCGAAATTCAATTGCTGAGTATCGAAAAACGCCATGAGGGCGGAGCGATGGACATCAAAACCAAGGGGTTAGGCGTGTACCGCACGGAGCAATTTATCAATCCCATCCCAGGTAAATTGTATGCGGGTGCGACCATCGTTCGGCTTGAAACGGATCGTGAGTTTGACTGGACTTTGAATGAAAATATTCTAAGTCATCTCATTGAATTGTTCGATCTATTGAACATCGACAAACCACTTCCAGACGGCCCCAGCGATTTCATCACCTTTGATGTGGCCCACCATACGGGAATGTCGACCGAGCAGGAATACGAATTGTTGACCCTGCAAACGGAAAAAGAACGCCAAACTTTTTTGATCAGCCACCTGGAGCAGTTTTTGCCGATGGTACGCGAGATGCGGAATTTGCAACAAAGGGCGCTGTTGAATGGGCATTACAAGGATTTGAAGCCGCCGATGTGATGGAAATTGTCTTTCATTGATCCGAAAATCCCCTTTTTTGCGGGACACAAAAGGATATGGTTATTTTACCATACCCAGCACCACCATCACCGCATGGTGATCCGAAGCAAACCTTCCACCCCAGGTGTTGGTCAAAGTTGCATGTTTGAGCACCTTGAATTTACCCGGATTTTTGGTGAAAATGTAATCGATGTGTCGCCCCTCCTGCTCCTGGGCTTGAAAACCATTGAAGGTGCTGTAGGGGCCAAAATGGGGGCTGAGGGATATTTTTTCAGTATCCGTTAACTTATCGGGATTGCTTTCATCTATCAATACTTTGATGGGCTCATCATCGGGCGTGGCATTGAAGTCTCCCGTGATGATGGTAGGCGTGTTTCCCGCAATTTCTTTAACTTTCTGTAGCAGTAATTTTGAACTTTCCCGCCGGGCAATTTTGCCGATGTGGTCGTAATGAGTATTGAAGACGAAAAAAACCTTTTTGCTTTTTTTATCCTTAAATTTTGCCCAGGTAACAATTCGATTCAGGTTGGCATCCCAACCCTTGCTGGGCACATCGGGCGTTTCGCTCAACCAGAGGGTAGCGCTGCTGAGTACTTCAAATTTGTCTTTGCGGTACAAAATGGGTGAAAATTCACCACCTTCTTTGCCATCATCCCGGCCTACGCCCAAGTAAGTATATTGCGGTTGAGCATTGACTACATCCCTGATTTGACCGACGAGGGCTTCTTGCATGCCACAAATGTCGACCTCGTAAAAAGGCAACATACTGGCCAGGTTTTCTTTGCGTTTCGACCACTGGTTTTCACCATCTTGAGCGGTATTGTAACGGATGTTAAAAGTCATGACTTGCAAAGTCTGGGCAGGTAAAATGTGATTGAAGCACAAGCATAGCCAAAAAACAATTCCGACTTTGGCCATATGCGTAATTCTTTGGATCATCTCGGTTTTTTTTAGTTATTTGCCACAAGATAAAACACCATTCCCATGCGACAAGGCACTCTACACTTTTTCCTGTTCTTTGGCTTATTCCTTGGTTCAGCCAACCAATCCCTTGCCCAGCATTCAGTCGCCCGAAAATGGAATGAAGCGACTTTGCTGGCCATTCGCAACGATTTTGCGCGCCCTACAGTTCATGCGCGCAATCTTTTTCACACTTCCGTGGCCATGTACGATGCCTGGGCTGCCTACGACCCTTCGGTCCAAACCTTCTTTTTGGGTAAAAAACTGGGCACTTATACTTGCCCTTTTAATGGAGTTCCAACACCCTTGAACATCCAGACTGCAAGAGAAGAAGCCATTAGTTATGCTATGTATCGCCTACTGAATCATCGTTTTAAGGGATCGCCTGGTGCGAGCAAAAGTTTGCCTTACATCGATAGTTTGTTTGTAGCCTTAGGTTATGATGGCAGTTTTACCTCCACCAATTACAGTAATGGAACTGCTGCAGCACTGGGCAATTACATTGCCGAACAACTCATTGCCTTTGGCCTGCAGGATGGCTCTAATGAGCGCAATAGTTACGGCAATACTTTTTATAAACCGGTAAATTCACCTTTGTTGACCAAGCTGTTGGGCAACAACATGGAAAACCCCAACCGTTGGCAACCCCTTTCCCTGGATGTATTTATCGACCAGTCCGGGAATGTCATTCCGATCAATACACCTTTGTTTTTATCACCGGAATGGGGGCGAGTGGTGCCTTTTTCCTTAAAAGGCCAGGACTTAAAAATTTTCACCCGTGACAACAACCAATATTGGGTGTACCACGACCCTGGAACTCCGCCCCAATTGAGCCCGGACGGAACTGGCACTAGTGACGCTTATCAATGGAATTTTGATTTGGTCTCTTGTTGGTCAGCCCACCTTGACCCCACCGATGGGGTGCTTTGGGATGTTTCGCCAGCGGGTATTGGCAATACAAGTACTTTGCCTAAAACCTTTGAAGAATACATGGCATTTTACAATATCGGCCAGGGAGGTGTGACCCAATCAGGGCACCAATTGAACCCCGCTACTGGAAAACCCTATGCGCCGCAAATGGTGCCGCGTGGGGATTACACCCGAGTATTGGCGGAGTTTTGGGCCGATGGTCCCAATTCGGAAACTCCTCCCGGTCACTGGTTTTCCATCGCCAATTACGTAGCCGACCACCCAGCGCACCAACGTAAATTCAAAGGCCAGGGCGAAGAACTCACTTCTCTGGAATGGGATGTCAAAACGTATTTTATCCTGGGTGGTGCCATGCACGATGCCGCCGTCACAGCCTGGGGCATCAAAGGTTGGTACGACTATGTGCGCCCAGTCAGCGCCATTCGGTACATGGGCACCAAAGGGCAATCCAGTGACAATAAGCTCAGTCATTTTTCGGCGCAGGGAATGCAATTGGTACCTGGCTTGATTGAAACTGTACAACCTGCGGACACCCTCAGCTGGGCAAAAGGCGGTGATTTGGGCAAAGTCAAAGTGCGTGCCTGGCGTGGACCCAACTATATCTCTAACCCCGCAACGACTTATGCTGGAGTTGGCTGGATTTTGGCAGAAGGCTGGTGGCCTTACCAACGACCTACTTTTGTTTCACCTCCTTTTGCTGGCCTGATTTCCGGGCATTCCACTTTCTCCCGCACGGGAGCGGAAGTGCTCACGATGTTGACTGGTGACGCTTATTTTCCGGGGGGGATGGGTGAGTTTGTAGCCAAAAAGAACGAATACCTCAAATTTGAAGAAGGCCCCAGTATAGATGTCATCCTGCAATGGGCCACTTACCGGGACGCTTCCGATCAGTCGAGCTTGTCACGCATTTGGGGAGGCATTCACCCACCCGCAGATGATATTCCTGGCCGGATAATTGGAGAAAAAATTGGCAAAGACGCTTTTGCCTTTGGGGAGCAATATTTCAGCAAAACCAGTACTCCAACGCGAGACGGTTTGTCTGATTTTCAAAATATGGCGGTCAAAGTTTATCCCAACCCAATTTCAAGCAGCACCAGCCAAATTAAACTGGAACTACCTACCACTCATCCCGCCCTACAATTTGAGTTGATCAATCAGCAGGGGGCAAAACTCAGAACTTGGCAGATGAATGTGGATCAGTTTCAAGCGGGTTTTTCACTGCATGAAGGAGGTCGTTTAAGGCCGGGTGTGTACTATTTGCGCATTACTGGTGATGGGGAACAGCTAACGAAGAAGGTAGTGATTTTGGAGTAAATTATTTTTTCACAAAACGAACAATCTGCTTTTGCTGCGCTCGCAATATTGCCAGGGAATAAACGCCAGCTGGCCAGCTGCTTATGTTCACTCGGGTGATGTTGTTCCCTTGATACAATATCTGTCCGTTAATGTTCCATATTTGATAGGAAGCATCTGGAGTTGTATTTTTGATGTTGAAATAGTCTGTAACGGGATTGGGATAAATCTCCAAAGGATCTGCTTTTACAAGGGGTTCTAGGGTAGCCGTAGTCAAACTGCAAAATCCACCTTTGCCCACCAGATTACTCATCTCGGCACACAATGTATTGTAATTGCTTTGGGCAATGGCATCTAAGGGCTTTTCGAGTAGGTCATTCGTTTCGTAAGGATCGCTAGCCAAGTGGTAAAACGCTTGAGTGCCATTGTCCAAATCCAGCAATTTGTACTCCACATTGCGCATGGCTTTGCCGTCGGCAGCCACGCTGGGCGTGCGGAACACTTCTGTAAAAATCCAGCTGCGGATGCTGCTGCTTTGATTTTTGAGAATCGGGACGATACTTTTGCTATCCACGGGTTTATTGCTCGGAATTTGAGCAGCCCAGTTGTTGTGCCCTAGCAGTTCGAGGATGGTAGCAAACAAATCCTGGGTGCTGACCAATGCGTCACTGACTCGCCCCGGGTTGTTGACCGAGGGCCCGGCGATGATGAAAGGTACACTCACTCCACCTTGTGCAATGCTGCCCTTATTGCCACCCGAGCGTTGGGCGACGGTAGGATCGTCGCCATTGTCACCAATAAAAATGATGTCGGTGTTGTCCCATAGATTGAGCTTTTGCAGGCTATCAAAAAGGCGACCAATCTCGTGATCCAAGGCTTCCACCGCAGCTTTAAAATAGGATTCAGGGTTAGCTGCAATATGCGCGGCAGTTCCGCTCAAATTGCTGGATGAGTGTAAATTATTTGGAGGCAAATGGTGTGGCGTGTGGGGCGCATTGTAGGCCAGCCACAAGAAAAAGGGTTTATTGCCCTGGTTTTTTACCCAGGTAATGGCATTATTGGTGGTTTCCGTGGTGGCATAAGTAGTTACATTGCTGGCAACACCATTTTTTACCTTGGTCCAATTGGTGTAACTGGTTACTCCCCCGGCCAAATTGCCTTCGTAGTGATCATACCCCATTTTATTGGGCAATAAATAATTGGCGGGCACCGGATTTTGTAAGTGCCATTTGCCAACGTTGGCTTTGGCGTAGCCTCCGGGAGCATATTTGTTCAACAGTTTAGGGATGGTGATTTCGGAGGTGTCCAATACGGGTGAACTACCACCCACTGCAGTACCTACTCCAGTCCGAAAACTGTACCGCCCGGTTAAAATTCCAGCCCGAGTAGGGGAGCAGAGGGGATTTGACCAGGCATTGCGAAAACGTACACCCCGTGCCAGCAGCCGACGGATATTGGGCATTTTGGCTGTATCAACATGGTTTTCATAAAACCCACAATAATCACTGCCCAGGTCATCAGCAATGATTAGGATGACGTTGCGTTGAGCGAAAAGGGAAATTGTGGTGCACAACAAACAAAGCAGGAACAGTATTTTAGCAGTCACGGATACAGGTTTTAGCGTGTGTTAGAAATTAAGGTCTAGATCCATAAGCCACTTAGAACTGTTTTGTACTGCTTTTTCAGGTTTGTTTTTGGGGATGCTGTTTAATTAGGGCAATTTAGCGAAATCTATCACCGGTTTTTTCGCAGCGAATGGCCGCGTAAACTGCTGATCCAGCCCCACAAAATCGCTAAAAAACCCACAGTTTTTCAAAAAAAACTGCCCTTGACTCAGCCCTCCGGCGTAGTCTTTGCGGAAGTTTTTCCGCGCGGTTTGATCACCGGTGAATTTCATCCGGTTTAGCTCCGTCCATTGGCCATTTGCATCCAGCACCCATTGATTGCCGTACAAGGCCATGCGGGTGGTGTTGCCCGTTTCAGGGACAAAGTTTTCCAAAAAGGAATGGAGGCGTTTGAGATAAGTAGAAGTTTTGGGCCGTTTGAAACTCGCGATCAGGCGCCATTGGTTTTCTTCAGGTGCAAAGAAATAGGCGGTGTATTGTGTGTAGTTTTGCTCGATGGGTTTGCCCTGGAGCAAAAATTGATAAGTATTGCCTGCTTTCCAGGTGTATTTCAAATAACTCTGGCCACCCGCGCCTTCGTTGCCAAATTCACCAGTATAAACACCTTCTCCCTTTCGAGCCATGATGATTTTTTGATCGGCGGGAATGGAATTGGGATTGTCGGTTTGAAATGGGCTCCAGACGGAGAACAACACCCGACGTTCTTGAGTCGAATTGACCTGGAAGCCAAAATAACCTTCGGCAAAACCATTGGCCATAAAGTAAGAACCAATCACATCGTTGCCAGTGGGCACGGTGATTTCGCTGTAAAACCACTCGATCTTGTCCATTCCATCGGTGTTGTAATTCAGGTGTACCGATGGGCCCCGGCGGCCCCAGTAAAAATAGTTGTCCTGGTTGTTCTGTACAAAACTGAGCTCGGGGGTGAGGGCCGTGCCGCTGATGGCTACATTGGATAGGGAGCCAAAGCTCGCTCCGGTTTTGCTTACTCCCTGGATTTCTATGACCACATATCCAGCTTTTGCAATACTCCATTCGCCGGCAAAAAATTCTTTCTCACCAGCCCCATCGGCACTGATGGTTTTACTTTTGCCCAAAAGGCTGACTTTGATTTTGCTCTGGCTGTTTTGAGCGTTGAGTAGGAGGGACAACTTGAGTTTGCCAGCTTGGGTGAAGCGGACATAAACAGTGCAGATAGTCGCTGGGCTCGTCCAATCTTCCAGGCCAGTTTTGCTGATTTTACCTCCGTTGCTCACCCAGGCATTGCCACCGATGGGGATGATTTGTCGATTGGCATCATGGGTTTGGGGGATGGGTTCTGGAGCTTCGGAGCTTATTTGGGAGGTAGTACAACTCAAGAAAAAACAGAGGCAAAAGAAGAAGTATTGGAACATGGTCAAATGTTTGGTAGGCACCATCGCTTTTGGTATTTGGTTAACGCTTGATCAAAGTTAAACTATTGCTTCAAATGCGGATACAAGTTGTAAAAATCAATTCCGTTTCATCCATTTAAACGCTCGGCCTACAGCGGGGTGCAATATCGTCCCATGATTTTCCTCGGGTAAAAATTCAAAAAGTAAGTTGGGAAGCTTTTGGCTTTTTTGGAGCAATTTTGCCAAGTCGCGGGCATCGTTTTCCATTCTCCTCCCTTCTTTGCCCACTGCTATGTATACTTTGGTGCCAGGATTGGGTTGATTGAGTGGTAGCTTTAACAAGGATTCATTGTCCCACCACAAACTTGGACTCATGATGATGTATTTATTGAATAATTGTGGCTTCTTTAGCAAGAATTCCGCGGCCATTAACCCAGCCAGGGATTGCCCAATCAAAGTTTTTTCAGCATTGGTCTTGTATTGCTGATCGATATAGGGCTGCAATTCTTTTTCTACAAAGTCAATAAAATGTGCCGAACCACCTGCATTGTGGTAGGCGCTTTGATACGTCGCCAACTCGGCTGGAAACTTGAAACCAGGCGCAGCCGGGTAAGTAAAATCCCGCTTGCGATCGGTATTGGCAATGCCCACTAAAATGGAGGGTGATAAATGTTCAACCCAGGGAAAACTGGCAAATTGCAACAAGCCAGCGATGTGGATAAAATCTTCGTCTGCACCGCCATCAAGTAGGTAAATCACTGGATAAGTGTATGCGGAATCTGGCGAATAACCACTGGGTAAATAGATGTTTAACACTCTTTTCTCACTCAGGATTTTGGAATACAGCGTATCTACATGCCCGAGCATGAATGCTGCTTTTTGAGCAATGGCTTTGCTCAAAACAAACAGTGAAAACAGAATAACCAGTAGATATTTCATGTGATTTTAAAACAACCCGTGCAACTCGCCCTGCACCATATCGACTACCTTGGACAGGTCATCCTGGCTGCGGGCAAAATCGATGTCATCGGCATTGATGATCAGCAGTCGACCACTGCTGTAGGTATCGATCCAACTTTCGTACTTTTCGTTGAGGCGGCGTAGGTAGTCCAAACTAATGCTGCCCTCGTAATCACGGCCGCGCATCTGGATGTGGTCCACCAGTGTTGGGATGCTGGCACGCAGGTAAATGAGCAGGTCGGGTGGCTGGATTTGGGAAGACATGGTTTCGAACAAATCCAGGTAATTATGGTAGTCTCGCCCAGTCATCAAACCCATGTCATAAAGGTTGCGGGCAAAAATGTAGGCATCTTCGTAAATGGTCCGATCCTGAATCACGGTTTTTTCTCCACTCAAGATAGACAAAATCTGCTGGTACCTGCTGTTCAAAAAGTAAATCTGCAGGTTAAAAGACCAACGGTTCATGTCGTTGTAAAAATCAACGAGGTAGGGGTTGTCGTCGGCGGATTCGTAGTGGATGTCCCAGTTGAAACTCTTGCCCAATTGGGTGCAAAGGGTCGTTTTTCCGGCGCCAATATTTCCGGCAATGGCCACGTGTTTGATTTTGGAGACTTGGTCTTGCTGATTCATACTTTGTTCTAAACTAACTTATGCGGTACTACGCTTTGTAGTGGGGCAAAAATAAGTGATCATTTTTCCTGAGCCAGAGGATTAGATAAAACAATTGAAATGGAACGTTTACTTATCTAATCCCCTGGCAAAATGATCACTTATTTTTTTATCGCCCCTTTGTGACGCGGCTAAAATACGTTTTTTGTTGAGCAGCACGAATTATCCTTTGAGAAGTTTAGAAAATTAATGAAAGGATTAAGTGTATTTTTGCCGCTGTCGAACAAAATCGCCTACTTATCTAAGAATTTATTATGACAATCACTGGAACTTTAATTTCGAGACTGGAACATTTGGCCCGTTTAGAACTTTCTGATGCCGAACGCCAATCCTTGCAAAAGGACCTTAGTAATATTTTGACTATGGTGGAAAAGCTTCAGGAATTAGATACCACTGATGTAGAACCATTGGTGTACCTAAACGAGGATGTAAACGTCTGGCGTGAAGATCAAGTGCAAAACCAGGTAGAACGGGAAAAAGCCTTGTCCAATGCGCCCCAACAAGACGGGACTTTCTTTATGGTGCCAAAGGTGATAGATCTTTAAGGTGCAATTTGCACAGACAACACAAATCTTTGTACATGGAACCGATCATTTCTTTTCGCGAGCTCAAGAAGACTTACATCATGGGAGATACCCGGGTGAATGCCCTTCAGTCGGTGAGTTTGAACATTTATAAAAATGAGTATGTCGCACTGATGGGGCCGTCTGGTTCAGGAAAGTCAACATTGATGAATGTGCTGGGCTGTTTGGATACACCCTCAGATGGGGCCTACTTCCTCAATAACATTAATGTAAGTTCCATGACTGATGCGGAACTGGCAGAGGTGCGCAACAAAGAAATTGGTTTCGTTTTCCAAACGTTCAACTTGTTACCCCGGCTTTCGGCCCTTGAAAATGTGGCCTTACCCCTGGTCTATGCAGGCATCAACAAAAGCACCCGCCTGGAAAAAGCCCGTGCCATGTTGGAAGCAGTGGGCCTTGGCGACCGGATGGATCATAATCCTAACGAACTTTCAGGTGGTCAACGGCAACGGGTGGCGATTGCCCGCGCCCTGGTCAACGATCCTTCGATCATTCTGGCTGACGAACCTACGGGTAACCTCGACTCAGTCACCTCCTATGAAATCATGGTCTTGTTCGAACAAATTCACAAAGCAGGCAATACCATCATTTTGGTCACCCACGAACCCGATATTGCAGATCACGCCCACCGGATCGTGCGCATGCGGGATGGACTGATTGAAAGAGACTATAAAAATGAAAACATTACAACGGCGGAAGCCCTGGGAACGGGTTCAAAATAAAGCAACAATTTGACTGGACTCTTTTTTATTACTTTATTTTAAAACCGTTCCTTTAGCAAAATAAGGGGGTTCGCTACTGCGAACCCTTTTCTATAGACATCTTAACGACAAGTTTTTTAAAAATCCCTTCCCGTTTAAAAAATATACTTTATTTTTGTTTGTGTGCGGGTCCCCTCACGTACCATTCTAGCCGTTTTTGCGTTACTTAAAAAAAAATGACATCTATTCTATCCATTCAGGTCTGCATTCCAGCCTTAGCATTCCTGTGAACATATGATTGGTAAATTGCACCTATCCCGGGGTGTCGTTTATTGGAACACTGGCACTTCAGAGACCGTTGTCTTTGGAGTTGGGGGGCAACTAAAAAAGCAATCATGGGAATTCGTTATCTCAAAAACTCGATTTGGGTCCTACCCATCTTATTTTCGTTTTATGTACAGGCACAAAAGCCAAATACCGATTGTCGAACCGCAAAAGTGATTTGTAGCGATAGCACCTTTTCATTTTTGCCATTAGGACGAGGTATTGATGATTTTGCCAACTTTAACAACAGCCAGGGCTGTTTACAAAGGGGGGAAAACATCAGTAGTTGGTTTTATTTTGAATTCCGTAAGGACATGCCTCCAGGTTCTCAAGTTTGGTTTAGCATCACCGATAGGGTAACGCAGAATTGTATTCAAGACTTTGACTTTGCTATATATCCTGCCGATGTCAATTGTGATAGTTTAGGCGTCCCATTGCGCTGCTCCTTTTTTCAGCCGCCAACCAGTACTTTAGGGCAGCCAATCGTTGGAGGGATGAGACCAGGAGAGCCAGACACCACTGAGAGTTTTTTAGGGCCAGGGGTAGATGGTTGGATAAAACCAATGGTGGTACAACCTGGTCAAGGTTTCTTTATGCTGATTGACTTTTTCGTCGGGTTTTGTCCAAATGGAGGGTTCGATTCAACTAGAGTAAAAAACTATATTTTTGACTGGGATGGCCCTGCTGCTCCTTTCTTAAACTGTATCGCGAATCCGAACTGCGATCTGGTTGAACTCACGACCAGCAATGACACTACCGTTTGTGCAGGTACCAGCCTCAACTTGACTGGCTCTGCCACTTTCACCAATAACGGCGAGACCTATATTTGGAAAGCGAGAGGACCGGGTGCCAGTTTCATCCAGCAAGACCCAATGAATACAACCAATGCCGTGGTTAATATCCCTCTCAATTTTTCAGGGCGTTTGGTCTACGAATTTACGGTTGAGGAGGGGAACTGCGTGCATTCCGATTCGATAGTCATCAATGTTACGCCGGCACCGGTGGTAAAACTTGTCGCCGATACCGTCCTGTGCCCCAACTCCTTGACCACTGTTCTGGCTCCTGCCGGATTTGCCAGTTATTTATGGCAAAACGGAACCCAAAATTCCTCTTTACCTTCAGTTGGTGAAGGTACTTACAGCGTAACTGTAACTTCTAACGATGGCTGTAAGGGAACGGATGACATTCGGATTTTTGAAAAAAAGGCTCCCAATCCTCTGATCACTGGTGATTCCATTCTGTGTGTTGGTGAAAGTACTCGTTTGAGTGTAGTAGATACCTTTGCTACTTATCGCTGGTCTACGAGTGCAACCGCAAATTCTATTTTGGTCAATACTACGGGAACCTATTCTGTAACCGTAACGGATGATGAGAATTGTACGATTGTGGGCTCAAAATTGGTGGAGGTAAAAAGCAATCCTCCGGCTAATATCAGTGGTCCGGCATTTTTCTGCCAGGACAAGAGCACCATTTTAGTGGCACCAAATGGTAATTTTACCTATCGATGGTCTACCAATGAAACGACGCAGGATATCGAAATAAGCAATACCGGAGTCGTTGGACTAACCGTTACCAATGAATTTGGGTGTACCGCATCAAGTAGCCTCAGCGTAATCGAAAGGTCTAATCCTGCTATTCAGGTAGGCGGGGATAAGGTTTTCTGTGGAAATGAAAGCGCAATTTTGATCGCTGATCCCGGGTTCCGGGCTTATTTGTGGTCAACAGGTAATACCAGTACGAGTATTACCATCAATACCCCTGCAACTTACCGTGTTTCCGTTACAGATGTATTTGGATGCCAAGGTGTTGCCTCTGCAACCATTGATACCATTCCGTATCCGCGTCCGGTTATTGCGGGGAGTGGCAGCATTTGCAGCGGAGAGCGAGCCATTCTTACTCCTGGCAATTATCAAGCATACTTTTGGTCTAACGGAGCCACAACATCTAGTATTTCGGTCAACACTCGGGGTATTTATGT
The DNA here is from genome assembly GCF_041740695.1 of Haliscomenobacter sp. Taxonomy (GTDB): domain Bacteria; phylum Bacteroidota; class Bacteroidia; order Chitinophagales; family Saprospiraceae; genus Haliscomenobacter. Next base: position 19,780 of record NZ_JBGSLK010000052.1, read on the forward strand.
TGTAACAGTGACCACAGCGAATGGCTGTATGGGGGTTGATTCCTTGCCAGTACAGGTTTTTTCAAGCCCTACGCCCGATATTGAGGGCGACCTGGTATTGTGCCCGGGTGAAACGACTACTGTTCGACTATCTACCAATTATGACCGTTACGCCTGGTCTACGGGTAGTACTACAGCCAGTGTACAAATCAACCAATCAGGTCCTCTCACGGTTCGAGTTACTGATATCAATGGCTGTTCAGGAAAGGACTCCGTCAACGTCATGCGCGTCAGCAACCCCATCCCTTCAATTCAAGGGGCCACTCAGTTGTGTGCTGGCGATACAACCGAACTAAGCGGTGGCCGGGGGTATCAATCCTACCGCTGGTCAACTGGGGACACCCTTACGGAAATTATGATCAGACAGGGTGGATTGTATACCTTGACCGTTACGGACTTCAACAATTGCGTGGGAGATACTTCTTTTACCGTTCAATTGTTAAGCAATCCCAAACCGGAAATTACCGGAGATAAAGTCATCTGCGATGGCACCCGAGCCAACTTAAATGCGACGCTAGGTTACAACATTTATTTGTGGTCCAATGGACGCAACACCTCCAGTATTTCAGTAGGCAATCCAGGGTTGTACACCTTGGAAGTTACTTCGGACAATGGTTGTATCAACCGGGATTCAATTGATCTGGCCTTGGTGCAGCCCAAACTTCCCAGGGGGATGGGGATGGAAAAAATCCTTTGTCAAGGCTCAAGTGTTGTGCTGGATCCAGGGCCCGGGTTTAACAGTTATGTATGGTCGACAGGCGCAACTTCGCAAGCCATAAGTGTAGGTGTAGGTGGCAGGTTTGAGATTATGGTCGTCGACAGCAATGGCTGTTCTACTTCTACTTTTTACCCAGTGAAAGCGGTTAGTGTAGATACTCCCGACATTTCCGGGCCAACTGAGATTTGTGAAGGACAATCCACTTTACTTTTTGCACTCAATGGCAGCTTTAGAACCTACGCTTGGTCTACTGGTGAAACGACTGGTGCGATCCAAATTCGCGCAGGGGGTAACTTTACCCTGACTACGACTGATTTAAATGGTTGTCGAGCCACAGCTCAGAAAAACATCATTGGTAAACCCTCTCCACCCATCAGCATCACGGGGGATTTGATCATTTGTCGCAACGAAACCACTATCCTTACCGCGAGCCCCGGCTATCCCGATTACTTATGGACCAATTCCAACAATGATACCGCTCGTTCCATTATGGTAGGTGCCCCAGGGCCTTATTCTGTACAAGTGATGGGGGCCAACGGATGTCCCGGGAGTGCCACGGTTCAAGTTGTACAAAGTAGATTACCTTTTCCCATCATTGAAGGTGATCGTTTTTTGTGTGAAAAGGATACTTTAGTGTTGGAAGTAGAAACCGGCTTTATTACCTATAACTGGACCAATGGTGAAACCGACAACAGCATTGTCATTCGTGAACCTGGCTTGTATGGTGTGACAGTAGTGGATCACCTCAATTGTGTGGGGAATGCGTTGATCAGTGTATTTCCCAAGTTGGCACCAACTGTTGAAATCGTGGGGCCACGCACAATCTGTCCCGGCGACACGGTGAATTTACGCACCAGCACTCAATTCGGAGCCTACCTATGGAACAATGCGGATACAACAGCAGCTTATATTGTCAATACCCCAGGAACCATTCAAGTAAGGGTACAGGGTGCAAATGGTTGTTTCAATCAGGACACCTTTTTGTTGAAGCAAGCACCAGTACCCCAATTCAGTTTTGCCGGTAAACCCTATTTCTGTGCAGGCACTGAAACATCCATTCGCGTCACTGAGGGTTTTGAGCAATACCGTTGGCGAGATGGTTTTTCAGGCTCTAGCAGGACAATCGATACGGCAGGAACCTATTACCTTGAGGTGAGCAATGCGACGGGATGCCGGAAACTCGATTCTATTTCGATACAAAACATCGCTTTACCCATTGCCAATGCCGGACCAGATACAGTATTGAACTGTATTTGGCGCGATGTGCATCTGGGTGGTTTGAATACCAGCGAAGGGCGTTACAACTGGACTGGCCCAGGCATCACCCTCATCAACCGCAACTTACGCAGTCCCAGAGTGGGCCAACCCGGTTTTTATACATTGGTGGTTACAGACCCGCAATATGGGTGCATTAGTAAGCTGGATTCCATGCAATTACAGGATTTAGCTTATCGTCCTTCCTTGAGCATCAGTCCACAAGGAGGATTGTCTTGCCGAGTGGATACCATGCGATTGCTTGGAAACTCTACATTAGTTGGCAACCGTTATCAATACCAATGGCAAGACGCTTTTGGCCAGGATATTCTCGATGCTCAAAACATTCAATTGTTGATCAATCGAGGTGGGAAATACACCTTACAGTTGATCGATACCCGCACGGGCTGTATTGGAGACGCTAGTTATACTGCCGTACCGGATACCCTGGTTCCGGTAGCGGATATTTATGGAGCAGAGCCTTTGACTTGCCAGCGCGATTCGGTCACCCTGAGCATCACTCAGGCTCGGCCAGGGGAGACCTGGACCTACCAGTGGCAACGCTCCAATGCGGGACAAATGATGAATCTGAGTACCAACCCCCGTTTGACCTTGGGGCAAGTTGGCATTTATCGCCTGCAGGTGCAAAACGAAGGCAATGGCTGTATCGCCCTGGATTCGGTACAAATTGTCAATGATACCCTGGCTCCACTGGCCGATGCAGGCCCTGACCAGGAACTGGATTGTAACAACCCAAGTGTTCAAATTGGCCAAAGCGGTCAAAGCAATGCCAGTTTTCGCTGGTACCAAATTGAAAATGCCTTTTTTAACCGCAAGGAAGCCCAACCTTTGGTGGATGAAAAAGGGACTTATATCCTGGAGGTTGAAAATTTGTTGAATGGTTGCCGCAGTACCGATACGGTAGTGGTGCTGGTCTTCAATGATTCACCGGACAGTTTGAGCCTAAACGTCAAACACGTTACTTGTGCTGGCTTAAACAATGGTGCCTTGGAAATTGTGGATGTACGTGGGGGTGAAGGGCCTTTCCTTTATCGTCTGGGCAGACAAGGTATTTTTGGCACCAATCCTTCCTTCAACAATTTGAAAGATGGCTTGTATACCCTGGCTGTGCAAGACGTGCGGGGTTGCACCTGGAATCAAGCTGTGCTCATCAATCCGGGTGTTGCAGCAGATTTACAAGTGACGCCAGCACAAACGATTAAACGGGGTGAAACGGTGCAACTACAATCGGTGACCAACCTTAGCCTCAATACAGTGCAAAATTTCCGCTGGAGCACTACAGCTACTAGTACTACCATTGCTTGTGATACTTGCCGCAATTTCAGCATTCAACTGTTTAAAACCACAGACTTTACTGCGAATATTGTAGATACCAATGGCTGTGCGGCAGTGGCGAGAACAATCATCATCGTTGATCCTAAACCAGGATTTTACATTCCGAACGCATTTTCTCCGAATGGAGACAACATCAACGACTTTTTTGACATCAAACTAGGGCAAGACATCGAAAAAGTAATCAAATTCCAGGTTTACGATCGTTGGGGAGAAATGATGTACAGCCGCGAAAATTTCTTCCCTAAGCGAGAAGGAGAAGGGCATGGATGGAATGGTGTACACAAAGGTTCGCGGATGGCTTCGGCAGTATTTGCCTGGTATGTGGAAATAGAGGGATTGGACGGTGAGATTTTTAAAGCTAAAGGAGACGTAACGTTAATTCGTTAAGGGGCGACAAAAAAATAAGTATTCATTTTGCCACAGGATTAGATGAGTAAACGATTCATTTCAAGTGTCTTACCTAATCCTGCGGCTCAATAAAAATGAATACTTATTTTTGCCCCACTACTAAAAAATAAAAACCCCCGGCAAAAATTGGAGGATTGCCGGGGGTAAGGATTCTTATCAATCAAAGATCAACACTTGCGATTAGGCAAGCTTAACCTCTACTGCATTCATTCCTTTTCTGCCATTTTCGACTTTAAAAGTGACAGCGTCACCCTCACGGACTTTGTCAACCAAACCCGTAACGTGTACGAAAAATTCCTCCTTTGAGGCATCATCAACGATGAATCCAAAACCTTTAGATTCATTAAAAAACTTTACTGTTCCAGTATGCATTGGAAAAAACTAAAATGGTGATATGGCGATTTGCCGGGACAAAGATACATCTTTTTTGCTAAAAAATTGATTTTTCCGTAAAAAAAAACAGGATTACTCCTTGGTAGCCAATATTTCAACACCTCAACATTTCAACCTTAAACTTTTAGCCCTACTTTTGCTCCACATTTATCCAAATACAATTGCTTGTTATGCACAACAACGAAGAAGACTACTCCGACTACGATTACGATAGCGAGTACTACAACTACGACGGCGGCGATGCTACTGACACTCAGGTTACAAAAGATGCTAATGGCAATGAGCTGAAAGATGGGGACTCAGTAACATTGACCCAGGACCTGAAAGTAAAAGGTACCTCGGTGAACCTGAAACGGGGTACCTTGATCAAAAATATCCGCCTGACTGACAATCGGGAAGAGGTGGAATGCCACGCGGAAAAGGTGAAAAACCTAGTGTTGAAGACAAAGTTTCTGAAGAAGCATTGACTTTGGTAGAAACGCACGGTCGTGCGTCTTTGTCTGATTGGCAAACATAATGAGACGCACGGCCGTGCGTCTCTACAGTAACGATTCGATTGAATCCCACACTGTTTGTAATACTGGCACTCCATTTTTCAAATTTTCAGCACGGGTCGCCAATACCCTTTCCCCAGGGAAACTGATCTTTTTACCTCCTTCCATTGGTGTCGAAGCCTGGTAGTCCTGAATGATCGCCGCTACCATCTTTTCCACTTCATCGGCATGACCCAAGCGACTCGGATCTATGGCGATAAAAACCTGGGATACCCCGTATTCCACTTTGGTTTTACTTACTTCATGCGTGGATGCACCACCCGAGATGACACTGGCCAGAATATCCAAAAGTAGTGACAAGCCCGCACCTTTCCAGAACCCGATGGGTATGGAACGCCCCGTTTCCAGAATGGCTTGTGGGTCTCGGCTGAGTTTGCCTGCTGCATCGTAGCCGCCTGGTACGACTAATTTTTCATCCTTCATGGCGGATTGTTCCATCGCCCCGAATGAAAATTGCGACATGGCCATGTCCAATACAATGGCTTCATTTTGGTATGGCAAAGCCAGCACAAAAGGATTGTTCCCCAGTTTGGCATCCAAAGCCCCCCAGGCGGGCATGTTGGCAATGGTATTGGTCCAGGCCATAAAAATGAAACCGCTGCGCGCTGCTTTCCAACCATAAGTTCCGCCCCGCATCCAATGGTTGGTGTGCGCTAAGCCCAGGCAACCGATACCATGCGTTTTCGCCAATTCGATGACCCTTTCGGTGGCAAAAAGGGCATTGAGTGGCCCCGGCCCCAAATTACCGTTCCATTGCTCAATGGCAGCGAAGCGGTGCTCTAAACTTGGGCTGGCGGTCGCTTTGATGTAGCCCGCAACCAGGTACTCCACAAAGCGGGGAAAACGGTTGACCCCGTGGGTGTAGACCCCATCTACACTGTTTTGGGTGAAAATCTCGGCGCAGATATAAGCGCGGTCGCTGGGCATGCCTTTTTGAATCAAAATTTGTTCAAAAATGGCTTGCATTTGTAAGGCTGGAATCAGAATGGTAGAAGACATGGTGGTTTGCTTGAGTAGGCTAAAGTAGTACAACTTGCTTATTCAAAGTTGCTGACCATGGGAAAAAATAGCCAATCCAGCCTTTATTTACTCAAAGTCAAACGAAGGTGTACCTCATTGGGCGCAAAACCAATACTGCTTTGTGTCAACAATGGTTTGAGTTTTTTATTATCGTTACTCAAGATACTGTGCAAAGACAGGTCAAATACAAACAAAAAAGCACCCTGAATCAGGATCGAGCGCCCAAAGCCACGTAGCTGCTCTGCGTTTTTTACTTCTCGTTTTCCTCTTTCCATCAAATACGCGCCGCCCAGCATGTAACCCACATCCAGGCCAGCATTGAACAACAGGATTTTTTGGATTTTGTAATGCTCCTGGACGCTCTGGTAAGTATCCCATGCGCCAGGGTCAACCTTAAGGGTACTAAAATAACCGAGGGTGGCAATCCCCAGATTCACCGCACCCCAGCCGATTTGCATTTGTTGGAAGGCTTTGTTTTCACCACTGGTGTGGCCAAGGCGGATTGCGCCAACGGCCATATTGCCTAGCGCCCAAGTGCCGAGGACGAGCATGCCTTGGCGTTGTTTGTTGAGGCGAGAATTATTTAGATCAGTGAAATCACTTTGAGAAAAACCAAGAGAAGCGAATAGAATAAAAACAAAGGTTAATTGGATCTTTTTCATCTGTTTAGCTTTTAAGACTAACCAAATTTGATGAACATAGTTTATCCCTTTTCATTTTTTGCCCTGAAATAAAAAAAACTTCTGCCAATTTACTCGACAGAAGTTTCGTGCCCGGAGCGGGACTCGAACCCGCACGGCCGGATGGCCACAGGATTTTAAGTCCTGCGTGTCTACCGATTCCACCATCTGGGCAGTGGTTTGCAGGGCACTTTTGCCTTGCGTTTAAAAATTGGAGCGGAAAACGAGACTCGAACTCGCGACCCCCAGCTTGGGAAGCTAGTGCTCTACCAACTGAGCTATTTCCGCGAAATAGGGTGTGGGTGTGAGGGTGTGAAAGTGTGAGTGTGTGTTGGGGCAACCCTGTGTGGTTGCCCTCACGGCTAACCGTCTCCTACAAAGATAGCAGGAAACTTTATTCCTGTCGCACTCTTTTTAAAAAAAAAGCCTTCCGAAGAAGGCGTTGAGCGGATGACGAGATTCGAACCCGCGACCTCAACCTTGGCAAGGTTGCGCTCTACCAGCTGAGCTACATCCGCGAAATGGGGTGTGGGTGTGAGTGTGATGGTGTGGGTGTGTTGGGGCAACCCTATGTGGTTGCCCTCTCTACGGCTAACCGTAAAATGTGGATGCAAATATAAAAGCAAAGACCTCGGATACGCAAGCGTTTTTGGGAAATTTTTTCCTTTTTTTTATCCAAAACCATAAAACAATTGGTTACCAAGGAACTACTGCATTTATTTTTGCTGCGAACTTATCCATTGATAAATTACTCGTGTTGCTAAACCAAATGGCTAGGTAATTGGTTCCCGGGATACACTTTTATTGTGAAGCTGCGCTAAAATGTTAATTTTGCAGCGGATTTTAAAAACGACAAATGGATCAAGTAGCAACGGAGAAAGAAATCCGCATCAAGGTGGGTCTGGACGACAATAACATGCCCGTACGCATTTCTTGGGACGCAGATGACAATCCAAGTGGCGAAACCACTCAGGACAGCAAAGCCATGTTGATTTCCCTTTTTGACCGCGAGCACCTCGAAACCGTCAAAATTGACCTTTGGGTGAAAGATATGCAGGTGGGCGAAATGGATCGTTTCGTTTTTCAAACCTTACGCGGGATGGCCGATACCTATTTCCGGGCGACTCAAAACGCAGAAATGGCCCGCGACATGCAACGTTTTGTCCAATATTTTGGTGAACAAACCAAAGTCATCCCTAAAGAAGAACAATAAGCGCCGATGAAAGCCAGAACCTTAAAGCAGGATAAGGTCAATGTGATTACCCTGGGTTGTTCGAAGAATTTGGTGGATTCCGAAAACCTGATTACCCAATTGCGTGGCAACGATTACGATGTTGTGCACGATAGCCAGGATGAAGACGCCAACATCGTCATCATCAATACTTGTGGCTTCATCGATTTGGCCAAACAAGAGTCGATCGACACCATTTTGGAATACGCCGATGTGAAAAAATCAGGTGGGATTGATAAATTGTTCGTCACCGGTTGTTTGTCCCAACGGTACAAAGAAGACCTGGAGCAAGAAATCCCGGAGGTAGACGCCTATTTCGGCACACTGGAGTTGCCTGGCTTGTTGGCTAAGCTCAATGCCGATTACAAGCACGAACTCATCGGGGAGCGTTGGATCACGACCCCGATGCATTACGCCTACCTGAAAATTTCGGAAGGCTGCAATCGTACCTGTTCTTTTTGTGCCATTCCGTTGATGCGGGGTGGACACGTGTCGCGCCCAATTGAGGAGTTGGTCAAAGAAGCCCAAAGCCTGGCCCGTCGGGGAGTGAAGGAAATCATGCTGATTGCCCAGGAACTGACCTATTACGGCCTGGACATCTACAAAAAGCGCGATTTGCCCCGCTTGCTGCACGCTCTCGCCGACGTGGAAGGTATTGAATGGATTCGTTTGCACTACGCCTATCCTAGTAAATTTCCGCTGGAAATCCTGGACGTGATTGCCGAACGCCCTGAAATCTGCAACTACCTGGATATGCCACTGCAGCATGCCTCCAATACCGTACTTGAGCGCATGCGCCGTCAAATTACGCGGGAAGAAACGGTGGAATTGATCCAACAAGCTCGTTTGCGCATTCCCAACCTTACGCTGCGTACGACCATGCTGGTGGGGTACCCACAGGAGTCCGATCAGGAATTCGGAGAGCTCTGTGACTTTGTTAAGGAAATGGAATTCGATCGTTTGGGAGTTTTTCAATATTCTCATGAGGAAAGCACCAGAGCGTATGATGTCGAAGACGATATCTCGCCCGAGTTAAAAGCAGAGCGAGCCAATGAATTGATGGAAATCCAGCAAGAAATTTCCACCCGCAAAAACCACGAGAAGGTGGGCCAAACCTTTAAAACGCTCTTTGATCGTAAGGAGGGTGGCTATTTTGTAGGGCGTACTGAAGGAGATTCCCCCGAAGTAGACAACGAAGTGCTGGTGCCGGCCAAGAAGCAGTTTGCCCGTATTGGCGATTTTGCGCAAGTGCGCATCACCGAAGCTACGGAGTATGATATTTATGGCGAGATCGTAGCTTAAGTACTGCTCAATTTTTTACTGGTGTTCTTCATTTTTATTCATTACATTTGAACCATATGTACTGTTTCCTATTGTATAGGTATGAGCAAAGTGAATAATTTAAGCTGGGTCAATATTTCCAATCCAATCTTTCAAGCTTTGGTTGCTTTGACGGGTATTGTATTGGTTGACTTAATCGCAGAGTTTTTGCAATGGATTGGCATGGTGACTCTGGAACCTCGGTTCGCTTACCTGACTGCTGCCTCTTTTTTATTGTGCTTTGCCATGTTCAATGCAGTACTTTCACTTACAGCTGCAAACACATTACAATATTGGGGAAAATCGATCTATAGTTTTTTGGGCCTGGTATTGGTTTCCATTTCCCTGGCTTGGTTTTTATCTGGTTTGCGCTTGAGTGAGGCAGGGTCATATTGGTGGATTCTCATCGTCGTAACTTTTGGGTACCTGGTTTTTTTAGCACTCGTCAATACCATTCGCAGCATTGTCAATTTTGCCCAAAAAGAAGAATGGAATCACCCCCGCTATAGACAGAACAAAAGAAAGTAAACCATAAGCACTTGATCATAATCAAGTTGAATTTTCATTCAGCGAATTTATTTCGTTAACTTGGCAAAGACAAAACTAATCCTCTTTTAAGTTCGTATTTCCAGCTAAACAGGTAATCGATATGAAATTCAGAAGAACAGTGTTGCTACTTGCAATCTCTGCATTGCTGTGTGCCTCCTGCAACAGCGCAAAGTCCAACTACAAAAACGAGGTTGATCCCAAGGGGAAATTCGTCGCGCTCGATGGCGACATTCTGGGTCCTTTGATCAAAAGTGACGATGAATGGAAAAACGAACTCGATGAGTTTGAATTCCACGTACTACGACAAGCCGGCACTGAACAGGCGTTTTCCGGAAAATATTGGAACAACCACAAAAAAGGGGTGTACACTTGTAGGGCTTGTGATTTGCCTTTGTTTGATTCTGAGACCAAATTTGAATCAGGCACAGGTTGGCCGAGTTATTGGGATGAGTACATGAAAGGTAATGTGGTTCGTACATCGGACAATAGTTTGGGAATGATGCGTACAGAAGTGCATTGTGCACGCTGTGGAGGGCACTTGGGGCACCTATTTCCCGATGGGCCGCAGCCAACGGGTTTGCGCTATTGCATCAATTCTGTTTCGTTGAATTTTGTGGAGAATAAATAGAACTTATTTCGTTTCCGTTCCTTAAAGCCTAAAAATAATCGGGGTGCTCAGATTAAACCTGGCACCCCGCTCATTCATTTAGCACAAGGGAGTGCTAATTCTTCGCTTTAGAGAACTCGTACTGATACAAATCACAACAAGGATCACTCAATATAAACTTGTCTTTCTCGAGCACTGCTTCTTTGTCTTGATCTTCAAAAGGAGCGTTGCTGGGCGTAGCGGATGATTTAAAGTCGATGAAGGTTTTACCATCTCTTTCCTGTATGGCATAAGTGCCTTGGTAACGCAAGGTGTCATTTTGCAGGCGACGGTAAGTCAAATCGGCTTTTAATTCAAGGTAATTCCAATCGGCGTCGTAGCCGCTACCTATAAATCCACCGGAAATGTCCTCCAATTTCCACTTTCCTATTACTGCATTTTGGTCTGGGCTTGCATCGTCTTTTTGATCGCAGGCCCAAAAAGTAGCCACAATTGCTACCATTGCCAGGAATCTTGATGCTTTGAACATGTTCATGTCTAAAGGTTTTGGGTTTCCTTCTGGCCAGTCGGTGCCGTAAGGATTCCTAATTGAATAATGATGAGTTTTTCCGTGTGTATGCCAAGATTGCTCATTGGCATAACTGATCGGTAAGACGGTAGGGTGGGAGAGAAGGGTTTGAAAAAAATGGAAATTAACAAATTTTTAAATGGTACGGGCGACCCTGTTGGGGCGACCCTCTGTGGTTGCCCAACCGTTGGGCGACCGAATTACCGGGCGATCACATAGGATCGCCCCTACGATTCGGACATTTTTTCCTTTCGCGCTATTTTCTGATCGTTATTGCTTTCGTAAATGGTATAACTTTCGTATTTGCTGACATCCCGTTCCGCCCAGATGTCCTTACCAATGTTGCACAATACGATCAGCTCCTGGTACAATTTATTGCCTTGTTCAATGCGGCGTTCGACGGAAATATCGCGGTCGGCAATTTTGTCTTGTTGAATATTGAGCGCATTTTCAAAATCCTGGTGGGCATCCACTACGCGTTGGATCTGAGTATCATTGACCCCTACTTCAACCAAAAAGTCAATTTGTTGGCGGGCTACCCGTACCACTCTGCGGCCGCAAAACAAGAGCTGGGCGTCGGTCATGTCTCCCATTTTGGCAGTGCCAAATTTGCGGTAGCGGCCAGAGCGATTGTTGTATTTCATGGCCACCCTTGTCATCAAACTGCGAATAGCGGTTTTCAATTTCTCAGAGGCAGTATCCTTTTTTTCGGTCATGAGCATTTGTTCTCCAACCAGCTCGTCATCGTCGGGCAAGGTGTTGAGTTGATCGCAGAGGTTTTTAAAACCCTTCAAGCGATCCATGCTATAGCCATACTGCTCAAAATATTGCACATCGCGGTGGGCATCCCGAATCCGTTCCATGCACAACAAATACAGGTCGGCATCGGGAAAATTGTATTGACGGTGTACTGATTGCTTTTTCATAGCTGATTGATATGCTGTGTATTGCAAAATTATCACTTTTTTGATTAAAACAAAATTATTTATTAAAAAACTATCTTTATCTTAGGAGTAGATTTTTTTTACTCAGACTAAATTTTCTTATGAATTTAAAAACATCAAGAACAATTCAAATCGCAACTGAAAAGGGTAGGGGAATTTTAGCTCCAGCGCTTATTCACATCATCACACAATTGGAGGACATCATTCAGGCGAGCCAATTGATTGACCCATTCGCTAGGGATGGAATCGAAGCCGTATAAAATCCCGGCCAAGCCTCCGGCAATGGCTGCGGTGGTATCGGTATCGTGGCCCAGATTGACGGCGGCCAATACGGTTTCTTCGTAGGTATTGTGACGCAAAACACACCACATCGCCGCTTCCAAACTGTGCATGACATACCCGGCAGAAGAAATTTGAGACACAGGTAAAAAACTGATGCTGTGCTCGACTACCCGATCAAAAATGCGCTGCTCACTGAAGGCAATGTTTTTTTTGCGGAACAACTCGCGGGCCTCTGTCCGTACTTCGAGGTAGGCGTTGCGTTTATCACCACTTTGCCACAGATGCCAGGCAAAGCGCAGGTAATACCAACAGGCAATAGCAGCGCGGATGTGCCCATGGGTAAGGGCCGACACCTTCCAGGTAATATCAAACCAGTTTTCAGCAGGCTGGTGTTTGAGGTAAAACAATAGTGGAAGAATGCGCATCAAAGAGCCATTGCCATTGCTCATTTCATCGGCCTCGTGGTGCAAATATTGTAAAGCTTCATGGTCTCCACTGATCAAAATTTGTTCTAGAACTTCCATGGCTTCACTCGTCGTAATGCCAATATCAAACACTCTTCCATGTGGCGTCCAAATGCGGGCTTCGCTCCAATCCACGAATTTTTGAGCCATGCCGGCCAGGTTAAAATCCTGCGTCAGGCTTTCAGCCAAACAAAAAGTCAATGAACTATCATCCGACCAGGTGCCTGCTGCTTGGCTGTAAGTACCATAACCGCGCATATCGGTGACTGGATTGGCCACTAAACTTTCGCGAGATTCAAATTCTACGGGGACGCCGAGGGCATCTCCAACGGCAAGTCCAATCAGGGCATCGCGTACAATGTTCATACAAATTGGGTTGTTGCGGCACCCCTCGCGGGTGCCCAATTTAAGAATCGGTGGCGCAAGATAATTGTTTTGGAAGCAGACTGTCAATACTTTTCAAGCCCTCAAGCCTAAACTGTTCAACTTTTTTGCTTTACTTCGCCCACAAAGTATACCGCACCTATGGACAACAATTGGTTTATCCTCTCCGACACGACTCAAATCGACTCACCCGCTTTGCTGCTGTACAAAGATCGTGTGGCCTACAACATCAACCTGATGTTGCAAATTGCTGGCGACGCCGAGCGCCTGATCCCCCATGTGAAAACGTACAAAATGACGGAACTGGTGCGGATGCAAATCATGCGGGGCATCACCAAATTTAAATGTGCGACCATCGCCGAGGCGGAAATGACTGCCAAGGCGGGAGCTTCCACGGTAGTGATCGCGCACCAACTGGTTGGCCCTAAAATTGAACGTTGGGCTCAACTAGTACAAGCCTATCCGCAGGTAGAATTTGTAAGCCTGGTAGATTGTGCAGATGCAGCTTCGGCGTATCAGGTAGTATTTTTACGTTTTGGATTGACGGCCAATGTACTGGTCGACGTCAACAACGCCATGGATCGTTCGGGGCACCCAGTGGATGATCAACTTTTCCCTTTTTATCAATCTCTGTTTCGCTACCCATATTTGAGAGTTTTGGGCTTGCACGTGTACGATGGCAATTTTCGCGATGCCGATTTTGCTGCGCGCAAAGCCAAAAGTGATCAAGCCTTTGCAGGGATCAAGGTCTTACTGGAGCAAATTCGCACCGCCGGCTTGCCCGAACCACTGGTAATCGCTGGCGGATCACCCGCACAGACGGTGCATACCCTGCGAGAAGGGGTGCACATTAGCCCCGGCACTTGTTTGGTTTGGGACTGGGGCTATGGCGAAGGATTGCCCGATCAGCCTTTTCAATGGGCGGGTCTGGTATTCACCCGGGTTATTTCCAAACCAAAAGCGGGATTCATCACTGTAGACCTTGGGCACAAGGCCATTGCTGCAGAAAACCCCATCGATAAACGGGTGAAATTCCTCAATTTGGAGAATTACCGCTGTGTATCCCAAAGTGAAGAGCACCTGGTTTTGGAAGTGTCTGATTGGGACAACTGGAAAGTGGGGGATGCCCTGTATGGCGTACCCTATCACATTTGCCCTACCATCAACTTGTATGAAGACGCCTTCGTGATCCAAAATGGGGAATGGGTCGATACCTGGAATGTGATAGCCCGCAAACGCAAAATTGCCATTTGATGGATTTAACATCATCAATCATGATCGGAGACTTGTCAGAATTTGAAAACCGCCTACAAAAAGTTGATCGCCACATCAGCAAATGGGCGCGCCGCCAAGGCATAACCTGTTACCGCATTTACGACAACGACCTGACCAATTTCCCGCTTGTCATCGATCGTTACGAGCAGGCTGTGCATGTTGCCGAATACCAACGCCACCATAGTTTGGGCGACAATCAGCACCAGGAATGGCTGGAATCCTGTCTGGACATCATTGCCAAAATCCTGGAAGTTCCACGTTTTTTGGTTTTCTTCAAAGAACGCAAACGCCAAAAAGGCCAGCAACAATACGAAAAGGTCGATACGGAAAAACAACAAAGATTGGTTCAGGAAAATGGCCTCAATTTTTTGGTCAATCTGAGCGACTACCTCGACACTGGCCTGTTTCTCGACCACCGGAATACCCGCCAAATGCTGCGTGAGCAGGCTGAGGGCAAGCACTTTTTGAATTTATTTGCATATACTGGCTCATTTACCGTCTACGCAGCGGCTGGTGGTGCACTTACGACCACTACGGTTGATTTATCCAATACTTACCTGGATTGGGCCAAAGCCAACTTGGTCGTCAACAATTTTGCCGATCAAATTGGCAAAAAACACTACCTCATCAAAGCTGATGTCAAACAATACCTCGACAGTCTGCGGCCAGGCCAATTCGATCTGGTGGTGATGGATCCACCTACTTTTTCCAACAGCAAAATGATGCGAGAAGAGCTGGATACCCAGCGAGATCATGTCGGTTTGCTCAATCAAGTCATATTTGCCACCAGGCCAGGCGGCACCATCTATTTTTCTACCAATTACCGCTCATTTAAACTAGACGAAGCGAATATCAAGGGAGTAGAAATCGAAGAAATTAGCCAACGCACCATTCCGCAAGATTTTAAGAATAAAAAAATCCACCGTTGTTTTCGGATGCAGCGCGTTGGGCGATAAAAAAATAAGTGTTCATTTTGCCATAGGATTAGATAAGTAAACGGTTCAATTCGAGTGTCTTATCTAATCCTATGGCTTAGAAAAAATGAATATTTATTTTTGCCCCACTACTTGGCTAATTGGCTTCGTTTTGAATGGTGTTTATATCCAAATCGTCCCCTGCATATACGTTTGGGCTTTACCCATCAGATCCACTCGGTCGCCTTTCAACATGCAGTTTAGTTGACCTTTACGTACCCCGCCCTGAGTAGCACTGATGCTGGTCTTGCCCAATTTTTCACTCCAATAGGGTGTAAGTACAGTATGCGCGGAGCCTGTAACAGGGTCTTCATCAATGCCTACATTTGGAAAAAAGCAACGGGAGGCTATGTCCGTCGTTGTTCCAGGGGCGGTAACGATCAGGCCACGAGTATTGAGGTCGGAAAGTGCACGAAAATTTGGCTGCAAGGCCATCAAGACTGCTTCAGACTCAACTAAGGCCAGGTAATCATCCGTTCCTTTTGCCATTTCTAAAATCTGCACGCCGAGAATGTCTTCTAGGCTTCGCAATACGTGAAAGGGCTGTGGGGCATCAGTCGGGAAGTCCATTACATAATGATCACCTTCTTTCCGTACGCTCAACAAGCCTCCAAGTGTGTTGAAATTGATCGCAGCTTTGGAATAACCCAAATGGGCAAACAAAACGTGCGCACTAGCCAAAGTAGCATGCCCACACAAACGGACTTCTTTAGATGGCGTGAACCACCGCAAGTGGAATCCTTCTCCATCCTGAACAAAATATGCCGTTTCAGACAAATAGTTTTCAGAAGCAATATTTTGCAGGGTTTCATCAGGAAGCCAGGTTTCCAAAGGGACGACAGCTGCTGGATTGCCTTGGAAAACTGCGTTGGCAAAAGCGTCGACTTGATAGATTGATAGTTGCATAAATAGCTGTTTATAATATCCAGTTGATAAACCAACCCAAACCAATCCCCAGATAGTTGGCCAGCATGATGCCCATCAGGGCGGCGGCAATGCCAGGTAAAATCACCTTAGGATTGCCGATGGTGGCTGCAATTTGAGGAATAAAGGGTGGTCCAAAAATAGTTGCTGTGGAAGTAACCAAAAAGGCTTCATCGTCTACTTTAAAAATTTTGGCCAGCAAAAGATGTAACCCTACTGTGCCCAGGATGGTACAGATGGTCAGTAGCACAATCGGAAAACCACCGCCTACCAATTGTTCCAAATCGGCCAATAAGCCTAAACCTACACAAAACATCAGCAACAAATACTCGCCCACTTGAAAAGAACCTTTCAACTTTTGGATCACTTCCAAACGGGAAGCCGCAATGCTGAGGGTGGTCAGGCAAAGGATGAGAAAAGTACTGTTTTTTAGGTTGCCAAAAATCAAGTAAGAAAGTCCTACACTGATGCCCAAAATGACAATGCTGGAAGCCAAACAAGCTAGGATCATTCCGGGTGCAGGGGTAGCTGCAGTTTCTTCTTCAATTGTGTGAGTGTATGCTGTGCTCGGTTTGCGGTGCAAAACCAGCGCAACGAGCTTGGGACCAACCGAAGTCAAAATCAACAAATAACTTCCACCTACCACAATGTCCGCAGCGTTAATCAGACCAATGTAATCTGGCGTAGCACCCAAGCCATAACCCGTAGCAAATAAATTTACGGTGCCACCCACATAAACCGCCAACAACATTCCTGCGGCTTGATCAATTTGCGGCAAATGGGCAAAAAAAGCAACAGCAATGGCACCCGTAGCCACAACAGCAGCCAGGATCGCCAGCGCAAACGAGACTAGAAACACTTTGAGGTTGCGGTAGACAAAGCCCAAGTCAGAGGAATACAACAAAAGGGGCAACGCCAACGCAATGCTGATTTGACTGCAAGCTTCCCGAAACTTAATGGGAGTATGAATGAGGTTGAAATTGCTCAGAATCATGCCAAAAATGTAGCACAATACCACTGGGCTTAAAAAATTACCCAATTTTCCCCAATGTTTGGTGCGCTGGGCCAAGTAAGGAAAACCCAAAATCACCAATATCTGAAATGCGATCTGTACTGTTTTCACAACGATTCCTAATTTATGACAATCCCTCCATCATAGTCTATCGACAAGGTGTGATTGCTTTTGTCTGGGTTTTCCAACAACCAAAGGGCTAGCGGGCCGATAATGCCTTGTTCGATCGCCCTTTGCATAGGTCTGGCACCATACCGTTCATCAAAACCAATGGCGACCAGGTAATCGATCAACCGTTCTGAAAAAACGAGCTGGATTTTTTTCTTGGTAAAACCTTCCCGTTTGCCTAGTTCCCGCAATTCTCGTCGGGCCAACTCCCGAATGCCTTCTTTGCTCAATTCATCAAAGACCACCAGTGAGTCAATGCGATTGACAAATTCTGGTCGAAAATGTTTCAGGATGGCTGAAAGGTAACGATTTTCTGCACTGGTGGTATCTGAAAAAGACACATTTCGCCGCCCCGAAGCACCCAGGTTGGAGGTCATAATGATGATGGTGTTTTTGAAATGGGTGACGCGCCCAAAACCATCTACCAACATCCCGTCGTCGAGTACCGCCAGCAGTGCATCAAAGATAGCCGGGTCGGCTTTTTCAATTTCATCGAGCAACAAAACAGAGAAAGGTTTTTCCCGTACTTCTTTGACCAATTGCCCGGGCTCCCGGTCGGCACCAATCAAACGATCTATCTGAAAAGCGTGCTGGTATTCACTCATGTCGATGCGAATGAGTGGCGTTTTTTGTTGCCCCTTGCCAAAAAAATATTCCGCCAGAGTCTTAGCACAAGCGGTTTTGCCCACTCCCGTTGGCCCCGCAAAAATCAGGGTCGCGATGGGGCGCTGAGGGTTGTTGATGCCCGCTTTGAAAATTTTGACCAGACTACACAATTGTTCTACGGCGCGGGGTTGCCCAATGATTCGTTCGTTAAAAAACTGCAACAATTCGGCTTCTTCCCAGTCCAGGTTGTCGTTCAGCAACAATTCGGGCAAGCCAGTTTGTTGAATAAAATGCTGGTTGACATCCTCCACGCTGATTTCTTCGGCGCGGTTCAAACGGGTTTCAGCCAAACATTTGCCCAAAAACTTGATGGCCTTGCCGGGAAAACTTTCATAAGGATAAAAGCGCGACAAAAGTCGATAGGAGAGATCCAACGCAGGTTTCCCAATGGTAATTTTATGGGTATGTTGCGCAAACTGAGCGTATTTGCCCAGTATACTTTGCACCTCAAACTCACCCATTTCTTCCAAATGAACCAAGTGAAATGCTTCTACAAAGCCCGGCATCAGGCGGCGCATACTTTCCAGTTCCTGGGGCGTGGCTTCGCCAATCATTTGTACTTTGCCCTGGTTCAGTACCGGGCGAAAAAAAGCGGCTACGCTGTCTTCTGGCCCCGAACCACCCGTCATCAGCAAACGCACCATCGATACAATCCAAAGGATGCTGTTGGTGCTAGCGGCTTCATCGATCAATTCTTCACAGGTGGCTTGCCATTCCCCCAGGTAACGTGCACTGTTGGTGATGCGTTGGGGCAAAATGCGCCAGAAGTTGATTTTTAACTTGGCACTTTTGGCCTTGTTGGTCATTTTGCGGATGGCGGCCTGCAATACGGCACTTTTACCCGAGCCCGGATTGCCAATGATCAGCACATTCGCCCGTGAACTGAGCACTTTATCCACCACTTGTTCCACTATCGCTTCTCGCTCCCAGGCAACATCCGGGGTTTGTCGATTCAAGCGGCGGGTGGCTTTCAATGGGGGATAAGCCTCGCCCAGCCGCGCCAGGGTGGTCTGTTGGTTGCGGAAATTCCAGTTGGATTTCCAGTAATAATTGTTGCGGGGATTCACCCGGAGTTCAATGCTGGTCAATCCCGGCGCTCCGTAACGCATCAACTTATAAATCTCCTCTGGCGTGGAGCGATTCAAATTGCTGATGGCCACATAGTCGGTCAAGGCCTCAAAATGCTCAGGCGAGTAATAGGTGAAATGTTCCTGAAAAACGGGCAAATAACAGTGGTAAAAGCCGGAATCAGAGGGACCAAATACGGCCGGAATGGGCACCAATACCTCCTTGGGCAAAGGATACACCCCATTGCTGTCGCGCAAGGAAGGCCGAAATGAAATGGTGAAAATTTTCAACTTCGGATCAGTGATGCGTATATCGGGATAAGCGCCCGTTTTTTTATAGTCTCGTTGTAATTGATTCTGGAATTTCAACTTCAAAGTATCCACATTGGCCGCAATGGCCTGCTGTTCGGAGCCAACCAAAAGTCCCAGCACCGCTTGTTCGCTGATGGGGTAGTAGAGAATCGGATAGTGGAGTCGCTCCATATTATGGGTTGTGAGGCTAAAGGGTTTAGGGAGGTTGAGGAAGGTTTAGAAGGTTTAGGCTACCGCGAGCAACTTGGAAAATGTCCTTGTCAAATACGCTGCGGTAGCCTAAACCTTCTCAACCTTCCTCAACCTTCTCAACTTATTCTACATACAATACCAACCCCTTCAAATATTCCCCTTCCGGGTGAAACAAATTAACGGGATGGTCCGGACCTTGGCTCAACTGGTGCATCACACGCACTTGGCGCCCTGCTTCCAGTGCCGCAGCCACAATGGTGTCGTAAAATAGCTGTTTGTTGACAACTTGGGAACAAGAAAAGGTAAAAAGTGTGCCCCCAGGTTTTATTTTTTCCATCGCCAGGGCATTCAGGCGTTTGTAGCCTTGGACGGCGTTGTGGCGTTTTTCGAGGTTTTTGGCAAAAGCGGGCGGGTCCACCACCATTAAGTCGTAGGTATTAGGCGTTTTGCGCAAAAAATCGAGTACGTCAGTCGTATAAGAACGGTGCCGACTGTCATCAAAACCATTGAGGGCTACGTTTTTTTCGGTCAACTCCATCGCTTTAGCCGATACATCGACCGATTCCACGGAGTGAGCCCCAGCCTTGAGAGCATAAATGGAGAAGCCCCCCGTGTAACAAAAGGTATTGAGCACGGTTTTGCCAGTGGCGTATTCTGCCAACAACCGTCGATTTTCACGCTGATCGAGGAAAAACCCAGTTTTTTGTCCACCCTCCCAATCGATGGTAAACAATGCACCGTATTCTTTGACGACATTTTCTGCTCCAGTGCCGAACAAATAGCCATTTGCCATGGTCTTGGCAAATTCTTTGGGCAAACTCTCGGCACTTTTGTCGTACACCGCTTTGAGTTTGGAACCATAAACATCTTGCAAAGCCTGGGCAATCATCGCCCGATCCCGGTGCATACCAATGGAATGACACTGGATAACTGCCGCCTCTCCATATACATCGATAATCAAACCAGGCAATCCATCGCCTTCGCCGTGGATCAAACGGTAACAATTGAGCTGATCGCGATCCGTCAGTTCAATGGCCTTGCGGTATTGATAAGCCCGCTCGATTTTTTGGTTCCAAAAATTCTGATCAATCGTCGATGCTTCAAAACTCAACAAGCGTACACAAATGCTGCCATCCTGATAATGGCCCATGCCCAACAATTCCGACTTGTTGGAACGCACTTCTACCCATTCACCATCTTCAATGGCTCCACTCTTACGCGCCACGGCTCCCGAAAATACCCAGGGATGAAAGCGGAGCACCGCCGCGTCGCGTTTGTCTTTGAGAAAAATTTGTTTCATAGAGGCAAATGTAAAGAGGAAAGATGAAAGATGAGAGATGAAAGATGAAAGATGCTACCGCAGGGACTTTGAGAAAGTTTTTGTCAAAATTGCTGCGGTAGCATCTTTCATCTCTCATCTCTCATCTCTCCAATCGCTCCTCTTTTCCCCAACTCAACCACCTGCAAATCCTTCGGTTTACCATTTTCGATTGAAAAACGAATGATGGTGCGCATTTTGTGAAAACCTTCCTGGCCACAGGCCCCTGGATTGATGTGCAACAAACCCAAAGCAGGGTCGGGCATCACCTTGAGGATATGGGAATGGCCGCAGATGAAAAGTTTAGGTGGGTCAGCACGCAAAATTTCCCGTACCCTTTGGTTGTACTTGCCTGGGTAGCCGCCGATATGGGTCATCAGCACGTCCAAACCTTCCACCGTGAAGCGCAAATCTTCGGGGTAACGCAGTCGAATGTCTTTGTCATCGATGTTGCCAAATACGGCGCGGAAAGGGCGGAAGGCTTCGAGTCGATCGGCGATGTTGGGGTCACCAATGTCGCCAGCGTGCCAGATTTCATCACATTCGTCGAAGTAGTCGAAGATGGTTTCGTCGAGGAAGCTGTGGGTGTCGGAGAGGAGGCCGATGCGGATCATGAGAAAATCGTTTGTAGGGTGGAAGATAGTTTGTTTGTATGGAAAATGTATTTTGCACATTGAAATAAGGAACGGTTTCAGAATAAAGTAACAAAATTGAGTCGGCTATTTTTTGATTTGGCAAGGCGCGAGGAAGGCGCATAGTAAACTATGTAACTGAGGAGCAACGCAGCAAAATCAAAAAAGAGTCCAGTCAAATTGTTACTTTATTCTGAAACCGTTCCTAATCCGTCCATTGCTATGCCATTCTACACACCACTTCTTTTGCTCGTACTGATGTCGCTGGACATGAAACCCGCACCCATCCAATTCCGCAAGCAAATGATTGCTGCCGAGAGTTTTGAATCAGTCGGGGTATTCGATGTCAACAATGATCAGAAACTCGACCTTGTTTCCGGTGCTTTTTGGTACGAAGGCCCACTTTTTGTCAAACGACATGTGGTTGCCCAACCCCGGCGGTTTGGCGAATATTACGACGATTTTTCTACTGTACCAATGGATGTGGACGGCGATGGTTGGATCGATTTCATCACCGGAGGATGGAACGACAATTCCGTCAATTGGCGCAAAAATCCGGGCAATGGGGAAGCAGAATGGAAGGAGTATAAAATTGGTGAAACGGGCAATATCGAGACCACACGAGCCTGGGACATTGATGGGGATGGTACCCTGGAAATTGTACCCAACAACCCTGGCAAGCCTTTACGCATCTTTAAACTGATCCTGGATGCTGCGGGCAAAGGCAGCGGGAAATTTCAGGTTTATCAGCTGTGGGACACCCAAGGACATGGCCTTGGCTTTGGCGACATAAATGGCGATGGTCGAGGCGACCTCGTCCTCAACACGGGTTGGCTGGAAGCGCCCAAAAATCCTTTTGTGGACAAGTGGATTTTTCATCAGGAATTCAACTTGCAATCCGCAAGTATCCCCGTCATCATCACTGATGTCAACGGAGATGGAAAAAACGATTGTATTGCTGGCAAAGGACACGACTACGGACTGGACTGGTACGAACAAAAAATCGACCCCGCTGGCAAACGCTCTTGGCTGAAGCACCCGATCGACCCCTTTAATTCCCAATACCACACCATGGCCTGGGAGGATCTGGACAACGATGGGAAAAAGGAATTGATCACTGGCAAACGCTACCGGGCGCACAATGAAAAGGACCCCGGCTCGTTTGACCCGATAGGCTTGTATTATTTTCAATGGAATGGAGAATCGTTTTCCAAACAAGTGATCAGTTATGGCCCATTCGGTGAAGGCAAAGGCACGGGCATCTATTTTGAAGTAGTAGACTTGCGTGGTACTGGCCGAAGGGACATCATTGTGGCGGGAAAAGATGGCTTGTACGTCTTTTTTAATGAAGGATAACGTTGTGTATTAGGTTTCAGCACTCGATACCAGCCAACAAATGCAATGAATAAACCGACACCAAGGAAAAGTAAATTTTTCCGTTTTTGGAAAGTGTTAGGCCCTGGCCTCATCACGGGTGCCAGCGACGACGACCCATCGGGCATCGCTACGTATTCACAAGCAGGGGCTGCGTTTGGGCTTTCCACACTTTGGACGGCCCTGATCGCTTTTCCACTCATGGCGGCCTTGCAACAAATGTGTGCCAAAATTGGCCTGGTCACCGGACATGGATTAACGGGGGCATTGAAAGAACATTATCCACGGCCGGTGCTGTATTTGATGGTGTTGTTCAGTTTTCCGGCCATTGTCATGAACATTGGTGCCGACATCGCCGCGATGGGTGCTGTTGGAAATTTGTTGTTTCCGGCCATTGAAACCACCTATTTTAGTGTTTTTTTTACCATACTCCTGCTGGTGCTGATCGTTTATTTGCCCTATCAAAAAATCGCTTCGATCCTAAAATACCTCTGCTTGGTACTATTGGTGTATTTGATTGTCCCGTTTTTATACCCACAAGATTGGCTGGCCGTATTAAAAGCTACGTTTATCCCCAGCATCCAATTCAATAAAGAATTCATCAGCATCCTGGTCGGTATTCTCGGCACTACAATTTCCCCCTACCTGTTCTTTTGGCAGGCATCGATGGAAGTGGAAGAAATGAAACACAAAACCAAACATCTGGTCGTGAATAAAAAAGTGATTCACGAGATGGAGCAAGATGTGGATTTTGGCATGTCTTTTTCGGGATTGGTAATGTTTTTTATCATCCTCACCACGGGCACCGTATTGTTCAAAGGGGGCATCCATCAAATAGATACGGTTGAACAAGCCGCTTTGGCTTTAAAACCCCTGGCAGGTAATGCCGCGTACTTGCTTTTTGCCGTTGGTGTCATCGGTACGGGATTGCTGGCCATTCCGGTGTTAAGTGGTTGTCTTTCTTACATCATCACCGAAACCTTTGGCTGGGAGCAGGGCCTGGATAAAAAATTCCACGAGGCCAAAGCTTTTTACATCGTGATTGCGATTTCACTCATGCTTGGGCTATCCTTGAATTACATTGGGATTTCACCGATTCAAGCCTTGATCTATTCTGCCATCTTTTATGGCATGACCGCACCAGTATTGATCGCCATTATCTTACACATTGCCAACAACAAGTCCATTATGGGCAAACACACGAATACCCGAACTGCAAACGTCCTGGGATTTGCGGCATTGACCATCATGACCCTTGCTGCTGTCTTTCTGTTACTGTTTCAGTTTGGCGTGTTGTAAGGGGCGATAAAAAAATAAGTGATCATTTTGCCCCACTACTAAGCTGCTGTCAACTAGTGTACCTTCAATACAATTTTCCCAAACTGCCCACCTTCCTCCATCCGTTGAAAAGCTTGTGCGCCATCTTTTAGGCTAAATACCTGATCGATGACGGGATGAATCTTGTGTTCAGCAACAAATGCGAGCATCTCTACAAACTCTTCTTCGGTTCCCATCGTACTGCCTAAAACCTCCAATTGTTTCCAGAACAAAATCTGGGGGCTAAAATTGGGCACCGCTCCAATGGTCCCACCATAAGAAACTACTCTTGCACCTGATTTGCACAGTTTTAACAATAATCCAAAACCCTCACCACCGGCTCCATCGATCACGATGTCGAATCCTCCGGCAGCCTCCAGTTGTTTGTTCCAGTCTGGCGCTTGGTAGTTGACCCCTCCGGTAGCACCCAAGGCAATGGCCCGCTCGATTTTCTCATCTGAACTGGAAGTAATCCAAACCTCCGCACCTACCGCCTTGGCAAATTGCAGGGCAAACAAGGCTACTCCACCCCCAATCCCGGTGATTAAAACCCGGTCTCCTGCGGTACAACGCCCTTTGGTAAACAAGGCTCGATAGGCGGTCAATCCGGCCAAGGGTAGTGCTGCTGCTTCTTTCCAAGTTAAATGGTGCGGTTTTGGGTAGATCTGGCTTGCTGGAATGGCAATTTTTTCGGACAATGTGCCATTGCTGGGCAAACCCAAAATCTGGAAGTTTTTGCCTTGAAAACGGGGATCATCACCCCAGTCTAGCGCCGGATTGATCACCACTTCCTTTCCGTCACAAATGCCCGCACCATCCGATCCTAAAATAATGGGAAACCGAATGCCCGCGTATTTACCTTGGGTAACGAATAGGTCACGGTGGTTGAGCGCTGCAGCCTTGATGGTTACGATGACTTCCCCTTCGGCAAGGATGGGATCGGCAGCTTCTTGATAAACGGGGAGCGAGTTGGCTTCAGTAAGGACGAGTGCTTTCACAGTGTGGCTTTTTTATTTGGAAAACAAATGTTGTATAGGCTTGTTGTGCAAGCCTGTGCAAACTTCCTCAAAATTGCTTATTTTTGTTGAAAGAAGCATAGGAAATACAAAAAACGCATGGCAATCCAGGTTCAAAAACACTTGTTCACAGTGGCCGAATACCACAAGATGGCGGAGGCCGGTATCTTGCCTGAGCGAGGTGTAGAATTAATCAATGGAGAAATTATTGAGATGAGTCCAATTGGAAGTAAACATGCCAAAATTGTCAAGAAGTTAAACAGTCTGCTGAACAAGCTGGTAGGTGATAGATTCATCGTTAGTGTGCAAGACCCGATTGTCGCCAGCGATTTGTCGGAGCCAGAACCCGATGTTGCAGTACTCAAATACCGTAGTGATTTTTATGAAAATGCATTGCCCAAAGGAGAGGACGTTTTATTGGCCATTGAGGTAGCCGACACCACCTTAAGTTATGACAGCAAAGTAAAATTGCCCATCTACGCCGCGAGTGGTATACCTGAATGTTGGATCATCAACCTAGCTAAAAAGGAAATTCAGGTGTATTGGGAAACAAATGGCGCTGACTATCGTTTTCGCGAAAAAGTTCAGCTTGAGGATACCATCCAGGCCAAAAATGTTCCATTGACCCTGACTTTAGCAGAAATTTTTCATTAGCACAGAAATCTTCCTATTTTGTTAGCGAAAATCCGCTAAGCAATGACCAACATCAGACTTGATGCAGCCGGCGAACCCAGAGTAGGAGAGGAGCTGCCCCTGGAAAAGCTCAACGACTATTTGCATGCAGCTATTCCGGGGTTTGGCGATATCATGCAGGTAAGCCAATTTGGCGGAGGTTATTCTAATCTAACTTATCTTCTACAAACAACAGACCACGCTTACGTACTGCGTCGCCCCCCTTTCGGTGCCAAAGACATCAAAAAAGGACACGACATGGCCCGGGAGTACCAGATCCTAAGCACGCTACATCAGGCAGGATACCGTAAAATACCTCAAGTTTTGCTTTGTTGTGACGACGAAAGCATGTTGGGTTTCCCCTTTTACCTCATGGAGAAAATCGAAGGTGTGATCCTGCGGGGAAAAATGGGCCATAAGTTGAACATCCCTGCTGAACAAATGCGGCGATTGTCCTATTCCCTGATCGATGCCTTGGTGGAACTGCACCAGATCGACATTGTGCAAACGGGCTTGACCCAAATTGGCAAACCGGAAGGCTACATCCAACGCCAGGTGGAAGGCTGGAGCAAACGTTACGAAGCGGCGCAAACCGACGATATTCCCCAAATGTTGGAATTGGCCAACTGGTTACAGCAGCACTTACCCACAGAAGGGCGTCCAACTCTCATCCACAACGACTTCAAATACGATAACGCCATTTTGCATCCAGATACCCTGGAGATCATTGCCCTATTGGATTGGGAAATGAGCACGGTGGGGGATCCACTCATGGACCTGGGCACCTGCCTGTCGTACTGGTGCGAGACCGAAGACTCCGATTTTGAAAAAACCTTCAACGTCTCCTGGTTGCCGGGGAATTTAACCCGCCAGGAAATCGCCGCGTATTACCAGGAAAAGAGTGGTCGGGATACTTCGAATATCCTGTATTTCTATGTTTTTGGTTTGTTCAAAAATGCGGTGATCATGCAGCAGATTTATAGCCGCTACAAGAAGGGGTATACGAAGGATGAGCGCTTCGCTATGTTGATTTGGGGCGTGCAGGAACTGGCGAAAAAAGCGATTCACACACTTGAAAAAGGAAAATTGTAAACGATTTTTGATAAAAACTCCTAAGGTGATTCTTTAGTGTCTTAGGTTTCTTAGGTGGTGAAAAACCAAAACCTGCGTAGCAGGTCAATACTTCACCACCTAAGAAACCTAAGACACCGAAGAAACACCTTAGGGAAGCAGCTGCCCTACATTATGTTGACAGAACTCATCAAAACCGAGCGCATCAAAAAGCTCCTCCCCGCCATCCACACCTTCATGGCCGAGGAAGTTTTTCCCCATGACTTGCAGTGGCTCAAACAGTCCTGGGCAGAACTACAACCGACACTGAACGCCTTACGCGAAAAAGTCAAAGCCAATGGCTGGTGGTTGCCCTGCTTCGATCCCCATTACGGCGGTATGGGCATGAGCTTGCTGGAGCACGCTTTCATCGCTGAGGCAGTAGGTGGCTCGCCCTTTGGCTATTACCTCTTCAACTGCCAGGCACCCGATATCGGCAACATGGAATTACTGCACCTGGCAGGCACCGCAGCGCAAAAAGACCAGTTTTTGACCCCACTCGCGGCTGGTGAAACCCGCAGCTGTTTTGCCATGACCGAACCGGAATTTGCAGGCAGCAACCCCGTGCGCATGGGCACCACCGCCGTACGGGAAGGTAATGAATACCTGATCAACGGCCACAAATGGTTCACCACGGCCTTTGATGGCTCCACTTTTACCATTGTGATGGCGGTGACCGATCCCGAAGCCGCGCCCCACCAACGGGCCAGTATGATCCTGGTGCCGACGAATACGCTAGGGCTCCAATTCATCCGCAATATCTCCATCATGGGGCACCCCGGCTCTGGCTGGATGAGCCATTCGGAGATTCGGTTTGACAATGTCCGCGTACCCGTCGAGAACCTGATCGGTACTGAAGGCAGCGGCTTCCAACTCGCCCAAGCACGCCTGGGCCCCGGCCGCATCCACCACTGCATGCGTTGGATGGGCATTTGTGAACGCGCCTTTGCTCAAATGTGCCGCTACGCCGCCACCCGCGAAATTGAAGACGGGGTGATGCTGGGCGAAAAACAAATGGTACAACTCATGATCGCCGAAAGCCGCGCGGAAATTGACGCAGCCAAACTGATGGTGCTGAGCACCGCCCTGCTGATGGAAAAAGCGGGCCAAAAAGCGGCGGCGGAACAGGTGTCAGCCATCAAGTTTTTTACAGCCAAGGTGCTGGGCGATGTACTGGATCGGGCGATTCAGGTGCACGGCGGACTGGGGATCACCGATGATACCATTTTGGCCTTTTATTACCGGGAGGAACGGGCAGCCAGAATTTATGACGGGACGGATGAGACGCATAAGGCGTCGCTGGCGCGGAAAATTTTGAAGAAATACAGGTAATTGGTTATCTAATACCCTCAATCATGTCTTTGCCAAAATCTGCAAATATGAAATCCAAACTCTACGCTTTTTCCCTTGCCTTGCTCGGTTTTGCTTGGTTTGCCTTGATGCCCAAAGCACTTAAACCAAAGGCCCCTCTAGCCAATGCCACCGAATTTCGCCTGGTCCAAGACGAGGCACTCGGCACCATTGCAGTTTTTACCACCAAAGGAAAAACGCCTGTGCTGACCCAAAATGCCAAAGCTGATTTTCGGCCTTTTTTGCATCCCATCGTCGCCCCGGATGGCAATGGCGTCCTGACCGAATACAGCCCCGGCCACCACAAACACCAAACTGGTATTTATTGGGGTTTCACCCGGGTCAATGGGCGGGATTATTTTCACCACCCGGAAGGGGATTACTGGCGGCGGGTTTCCGCTACGGTCATCAAAGCCAAAGGGCCAGAGGTAAAATGGGAAACCGTGTACGATCTGCTCGATGAAAAGGGCAATACTGTGCTGACCGAAACCCAAACCTGGACCATGCGGGAGCAAGACGGCAAATACCTCCTGGATTTGGAATGGGCGGGTGAAGCCCAAACCGATGTCACGATTGGCAAATACGATTACGGCGGGCTGTTTGTACGTATGCCCTGGAAAGAGGGCATCAAAGGTGAAGTGATCAATGCCGCCCGGCAACGCAACGAAAAAGCCGAAGGCCAACGCGCTGGCTGGGTCGATGTAGGCATGCAAATTGAAGGGCGGAACGATTGGGCGCATATTGCCATTTTGGATCACCCCGAAAACAAAGGGTTCCCCCAAACCTGGCGGGTAGATGGACAATTGGGCATCGGCCCTGCGCGGGCCCGTGCTGCTGATTGGCAAATCCCCAAAGGCAAAGTGGAGGTCATCAAATACCAATTGGTCTTGTACACTAGCACACTCGACGATGTGAAAATGAACAGCATCTGGAGCGCATTCAGTGGCCAGGATATGATGTATTCACTATGGGGCATTGCACAGGCAGAAGGGCGCGACGCCAAGTTTTTGTCCCCGGAGGAGGCCGTTAAGGCGATGACACTCAAGGAAGGATTTGCAGTGAACACTTGGGCTTCCGAACCGATGATAACCCAACCGATGGCCTTTTGTTGGGACGACCGAGGCCGACTCTGGGTGGCCGAAAACCGCGACTACGAATCCCGGGGATACGGGTTTTCTAAAGCAGGCAATAGCCGCATTTTGATTCTGGAAGATACCAACCACGATGGAATGGCCGATTCAAAAAAAGTATTTTTAGAAGGCATTGCCTTTCCTGCAGCCATCGCAGTGGGCTTTGATGGCCTGTTTTTGGGCGCACCGCCCAACTTACTTTTTGTACCCGACAAAAACCACGACGATGTGGCCGATATGGATAACATCGAAGTGCGACTAACTGGTTGGGGCATCCGCGATCGGCACGAGACCTTGAACAGTCTGCATTGGGGGCCAGATGGCTGGTTGTATGGTTGCCAGGGTTTTGCTACGCCCTCCAAAGTGCGCAAACCTACGGGCAAAGGCCGGATTTACAAGCACAACGATCCTTTTCCTGAAGACATCCTTAATGCTACGGAGGGGGTAGACATCAACGGCGGGGTCTGGCGTTACCACCCGATCAAAGACAAATTTGAAGTAGTCGCCCACGGATTCAGCAATCCCTGGGGCATTGATTACGACGCCAAGGGGCAGCTGTTCATCAGCGCCTGCGTCATTCCGCATATGTGGCACATCATACCCGGAGGTGTTTACCACCGCCAGGGTGGGCAACATTTCAATCCCTATTTGTACAGCGACATTCGCACCATTGCTGAACACAGCCACCGTTCCGCGCATGGCGGTGCCAGGGTGTATCAGTCCGATGCCTTTCCTGCGGAACATCAGGGTCGTATTTTTATGGCCAACATCCATGAACACGCCGTTTTATCGGATGTTTTGGAACCAAAAGGCTCCGGTTTTGTGGCCAAACACGGCGATGATCTACTTTTGGCCAACAATGCCCAATGGGTGGGCTTCAGCATGGAAGTTGGCCCCGACGGTGGCGTGTATGTGCTGGACTGGCACGATGCGGATATTTGTGGCAAAGAGGTGTTGAATGGAGAAACCGGGCGGGTATTCAGAATCATGCCGACTGCTTCCTTGGCAAAAAACTGGGAAGGACGCTTTGGGGATTTGACTAAATTGTCGGATGTACAATTGGTGGAATTGCAAAAAAGCCCCAGCGATTGGCATTCCCGCCGGGCCAGATTGATTTTGCAGAGCAGAGCAAGCAAAACGGCGCTGGACAAAACGGCAGTCGCCAACCTGCAAAGCATTTTTCAAAGTCATCCGAATCCAGACTACCGACTCCGCGCCCTATGGAGCTTGCATACCACGGGAAACCTGACTGCGGCAGCACTACTCAGTTCACTCAACAATGCCGATCCCCATATTCGGGCCTGGGCCATTCAGTTGTTGTGTGAAGACAAAGCGCCTTCCAGCGCAGCGGTAGACAAGTTTGTAGCCCTGGCCAAAGCAGACCCTTCGCCCGTGGTAAGGCTCTACTTGGCTTCCGCCATGCAGCGACTCGACAACGAATCCGCCTGGAAAATTGCCGAGCAATTGGTCAAACACGGTGAAGACCAGGCCGACCACAACTTGCCCAAAATGATCTGGTTTGGCCTCGAACCATTGGTGAAAGCCAACTCAAATCGTGCACTGGCACTGGCTGCACAAGCCGAAATTCCGCTCATCTCCCGGTACGTAGCCCGGCGCATTGTGGATGCCAATTCACCCGAGCTGTTGGTCAGCGCCTTGGAAAAGAACCCCAAGCAGAAATTGAATCTGCTGGAAGGCATGCGCGATGGTCTGGAAGGTAGAACCGACCTGAAAGCGCCCGGCAATTGGGCGGCGCTCTACACCAAATTGCGCCAGGCCAAAGGCCCCACCCAGGATCTGGCCACTCAAATTGCCCAACGTTTTGGGGATACCGAGGCCAGCCAAAAGGCCTTAATTACCCTCAAAAATAAAAATGCACCGCTTGCGCAACGGCAGCAGGCCTTACAACTGATCGCCGCGCGCAAACGGCCTGAATTGTTGCCGGAAATCCCCACGCTGCTCAATGAAGCAGGTTTGCGCCTGGACGTGATTCAAGCGATTGCCGATTACGACCAGGAATCACTGGCGAAATTGCTGATTAGCAAATACCCGGAGTTCAATGCTACCGAAAAACAGCAGGCCATTCAAACCCTTTCGTCGCGGCCCAAGTACGGCTGGCAACTGACGCAGGCTTTAAAAAGTGAGACCATTCCCAAGCGGGATGTGCCGCCTTATGCTGCCCGGCAATTGTTGCGGGTGGTGGGCAGTGGATTCATTGAGGTATGGGGGCCGATTGAACAGGAACCTTCGCTGGAAAAGGCTTATTCAAAATACCAACGCATGATCACCGAAAAAGCCCTGCTTACCGCCAATGCCGCCAAAGGTGAACTGGTTTTTCAGGGCGCTTGTGGATCTTGCCACAAGATGTACGGCAAAGGGGGCAATATCGGCCCGGACTTGACGGGTTCCAACCGCGCCAACCTGGATTACCTCTTGTTCAACGTCTTGAACCCCAGCGGAGAGATTCAGGACGATTACAAGCTGGTGGTGCTGACTACCCGCGATGGGCGGACGTATTCGGGGAATGTGGTTTCTGAAAATGAACGCCAACTGACTTTTCGTACCGTTGGACTGGAGGCAGTGGTGCTGGACAAATCGGCGATTCAATCCCGGGAAGTTATGCCGACCTCACTGATGCCTGTGGGGCTGTTTGATCCGCTTTCGGAGAGTGAGGTGCTGGATTTGGTGCAATTTTTGCGGACGACGGAAGGGGGGAAGGTAGGGAAGAAGTAGGCTGGGGAAAGGGCGTATTTTGTTTAATTGTGGTGTCTCTTTTAGATTAACCTGCTGAGGTGATTCTGTAGTGTCTTAGGTTTCTTAGGTGGTGAAAAAAACGTTCTCTTCACCACCTAAGAAACCATAGAACCACCTCAGGGGAAGTTGCTGAATTTGATCTTAAAAAGCTTACCCCTCCAATTCCATCGTCGCCGCTTCCCATTCCTCCATGGCCGTCGCCAATTCCTTCTTCTTCGCCTCGTACGCCTGCATCAGCTTGTTCGAATCCGGCTTGCTGTAAAAATGAGGATCGGACATTTGCGCCTGGAACTTGGTCAGGTCTTCCTCCAGCCGTTCTACCCTTTTTTCGGCGTTGCTCACTGCCCGTTGCAGGCGTTTGCGCTCGTCGAAGCTCAGTTCGCGGGTTGGGGTGGAAACAGGGTGGGCATTGGCCATTTGGGGCGCAGCTACCACTGCTGGCGGGGTGTTTTTGGTGCTCATTTCCACCTGCCGCATGTTGTCCAATTGGCGTTTTTCGAGGAAAGCGTTTACGTCGCCGATGTGGTCGTAGAGGTGGCGGTCGCGGAACTCGATGGTGCGGTTGGTCAAGCCCGCCAGGAATTCCCGGTCGTGGGAAACGACCACCAAGGAGCCATCGTATTCCATCAAAGCCGCTTTGAGCACGTCTTTGGAGATGATGTCCAAGTGGTTGGTCGGTTCGTCGAGTACCAGCAGGTTAAAGGGATTGAGCAGGAGGCAGGCGAGGGCCAAACGCGCGCGTTCACCCCCGGAGAGCACCGATACTTTTTTCTCCGCATCTTCGCCGCTGAACATGAAGGCACCCAGGATGCTGCGCACGCGGCTACGCATTTCGGGCGGGGAGGCGTTTTCCATGGTTTCCAGCAAGGTATCGGTTGACTTTAGGGTTTCACTCTGGTTCTGGGCGTAGTAGCCAATTTTGACGTTGTGGCCCAAGTTGAGTTTACCCCCACTGTACTGAATTTCGTCTACGATGATTTTGGCCAAAGTGGTTTTGCCCTGGCCGTTTTGACCCACAAAAGAAACCCGGTCGCCCCGGTCCATTTTGAAGTCTACTTTATCCAATATCAAGAGCTCGCCGTAACGTTTTTCCAGTTTGTGTACGTCCACCACGACTTGCCCGGCGCGAGGAGCTGGCGGGAAGCGAATGTTCATGGACGCGATGTCCTCATCATCAATCTCGATGCGGTCGATTTTGTTCAACTGCTTTTGCATGGACTGCGCCATCTTGGTTTTAGAGGCCTTGGCCATAAAGCGGCTGATGGTGCGCTCCTTGTCCGCGATGACTTTTTGCTGGTTGTCGAAGGCCGCGCGTTGTTTCTCGCGGCGGTCGCGGCGCATTTCTACAAATTTGGTGTAGGCCGCTTTATAATCGAACACGTTGCCCAGTTCCACCTCCACGGTGCGATTGGTCACGTTGTCCAAAAATTCCTTGTCGTGCGAAATCAGGATCACCGAACCCGTGTAGTCCTTCAAAAAACTTTCCAGCCAGATGATGGACTCGATGTCCAAGTGGTTGGTAGGTTCGTCAAGCAGCAGGAAGTCGGGGCGGCCCAAAAGCATTTTGGCCAATTCTACCCGCATTTGCCAGCCCCCGCTGAACTCGTCGGTGAGGCGATCCAGGTCTTTTTGTTTAAAACCAAGGCCTTTGAGTACGCGCTCGGCATCTCCTTGCACCGATTCGCCACCAAGGTAGTGGAAGCGGTCGTTGACGTGGGCGAATTCCTCCAGCAGATCCATGTATTCCTGGCTCTCGTAGTCGGTACGGGTTTCAACTTCTACTTGCAGCTCAGCAATGCGGGTTTCCAAGTCCTTGGCTTCTGCAAAGGCAGTCATGGCTTCTTCCAGAACTGTCCGACCCTTGGGGATGTCCATTTCCTGGTGTAAAAAGCCGAGTGAAGAGCCATTGGGGCGTACCACTTTACCTTCGTGGGGGCTCATCTCGCCAGCGATTATTTTGAGCAGGGTCGATTTCCCCGCACCATTTCTACCGACCAAACCCACTTTGTCTTTTTCGCCAAGGGTGAGGTTGATGCGATTGAGTAAAATCCGGTCGCCGTACTGTACGTAAACGTTGGTGATGTTGAGCATAAAAGATGAATCTTGATTTCGGGGTGCAAAAGTACGTAAAAAAAAGGTTGAGAAGGTTGAGGGAAGTTGAGAAAGTTTAGTGCACCCTCATTTAGATTTTTTTAACCCGCTTTATCTAAGGTAAAACCAAAAGTAGAACCCAAATTTGGCGTCGACCTTACATTGATGGTTTGGGCATGGGCTTCGACGATGTGTTTGACGATGGAGAGGCCCAGGCCGGAGCCGCCTTGGGTGCGTGAGCGGCTTTTGTCCACCCGGTAAAAGCGGTCAAAAACGTGGGTGAGGTGCTCTCTAGGGATACCAATTCCATTATCAGCCACTTCGACCAATATCCGTTTGTCCATGTCGTAAAAGGCAATTTTGATGCGCCCGTTGGGGATGCCGTATTTGATGGAGTTGTGGATGAGATTGATGAGTACCTGGCGGATTTTTTCCCGATCGGCTTTGACGCGGTAGTTTTGGTTGGCCCCTTCTTTAAATTCAAGGGAAATATTGCGCTCTGAAGCTTTGATTTCCAGGTCTTCGAATACTTCTCTACCCAGTTCTTTGATGTCAAAATTGGTCAATTCGAGCAGCATGTTGCCCGTTTCCAGTTTGGAGATGGTCTCCAAGTCCTGGATGATCGTTTGTAGGCGGTCAACGTTTTTGGACGCTTTTTTCAAAAAAGACAAACTAAACGCGGCGTCTTCCACTCCATTGTCAATTACCGATTCCAGGTAGCCCTGGATGTTGAAAATGGGGGTTTTGAGCTCATGCGAAATGTCGCCCAAATAAGCCCGACGGTATTCACCCCAGGAGCGGAGTTGGTCAATTTCTTTTTGTTGGTTGGCCGCCCAATCGGCCACTTGTTGACCTACTTCTTCAAAGATTTTTGCGTCGGCGTTGATGGATTTGCTCTTTTCGGCGGGATTGATTTTTTCCTGATGGATGGTTTTGTAGATGAGTTTGATTTTGCGGTAAATGTAGTTTTGCAAAAAATATAAAATAACCCGATAGGTCAACACAAAAAACAAGAGCACCCAAACCAGGTATTCCAACCAAGGATAAGCATCCCAGCGCAAAAACCGAACCATTAAAAAGATGACAATACCCACCGCAGTGATGAGCGCCGCTGAAGAAATGGCGATTTGCCGGGGCGTTGGGTTTTTAAGCATTAAAATTCAAATTTATACCCGATCCCTTTGATGGTTTTGATGTAATCTTCTCCAATTTTTTCCCGCAATTTGCGGATGTGCACATCAATAGTACGGTTGCCTACAATAACATCGGTACCCCACACCTTGTTGAAAATTTCCTCGCGGGAAAACACTTTTCCGGGTTTGGAAACCAGCAAGAACAACAATTCAAACTCTTTTTTGGCCAATTCAATCAATTCATCACCCCGTTGTACACTGACCCGATCGCGATCGATGGCCAAATCACCTACTTTAATGACGTCCAAACCTTCCTCTTGGGGGAGGCGATCCGAGCGACGCAACAAAGCTTTGATCCGGCTGATAAACACTCGCGGGCGAATCGGTTTGGTGATGTAATCGTCGCCACCCACGTCGAGGGCAGCAATTTGGGAGTAATCCTCATCCCGGGCGGTTAAAAAGGCGATGGCAGTGCGGTCAAAATCAGGTTTGCCACGCAATATTCTACAGACCTCCACACCATCCATTTTGGGCATCATGATGTCCAAAATGATAAGGTTGGGCTGCTCCCTTTCGGCCACAGCAACGGCTTCTTCACCGTCGGAGGCCGTCACGACCTGATAGCCTTCCTTTTCGAGGTTATACTGGAGGATCTCCAGGATGTCTGGCTCATCGTCAACGATGAGAATTTTTATGTTGTCCATGCACGAAGGTTCAAAAAACTTGTGCAAAGCTATAATTAATCCAAGATGACCTAGATGCTATGTAGTTTAATTAATTGTTAACCATTTAGATTGTCAACAATCACCTGGTAGATTTTGTCCAATCTTTCCGGGTCTTGACGCAGTATATCCATGGTTTTGGTCAATTCTTCCTCCGATGTTTCGTACAATTGGTAAATCTCTTTGTAGTACACTTTTTTGAGGCTGTCCTTTTGGACGCCATATACGTCTTGCAAGGCTGCCTCTGCATAGTGCGCATCGGTGAGGATTTGGATCAATTGTTTTTCAGGAATGGGGAGCTTTTTTTGCCCAACGTTACAGGCAAAAAGGGGGAGCAGAAACAATAAAAGGCTTACACGCAAGCAATTCATCAATGCAAAAATTGTTTGGGATAATAAAATGCGGTCAATCGACCACTGTTTTCACCAAATTCCTTCCAGGAGTTGATTTTGGCATCTACTTGACAGACCCCACAAGTGGGAATATTGTCGATGAAATCTTCCGTAAAAAGGTTGGCAATGAAGGTAAACGTGGGGTTGTGACCAAAAATGGCTACTACGTGGGATTCGTCCGACAGTCCATTGATGACGCTGATCACATCTTCCGACATGGCTTCGTACAAGCGGGGCTCCAACACAATTTTCTCAGGTGGTAAACCCAACGCAGCCGCAAAAAAAGTAGCCGTCGTAAAAGCCCTTTTGGCCGGACTACTGACAATCAAGTCAATGTTTGTATTGAGTTGTTTGAGTTTTAAACCCATTTGTGGTGCATCGCGCAGGCCTCGCTCATTGAGCGGACGATCCATGTCGCTGATCGAAGGATTGTCCCAACTGGACTTGGCGTGACGAATGAAAAAAACAGTTTTCATAGAGCAGAAGGATTAATAGTGTGCAGTTAAATTAACATTGAAGCGTAGAATTAACATTGCACATCAAGAGCATATTTATATTTCAAAATCCAGACCACGGTAAACAAGGTCCATGTACTTCATCTTTTGCAATTCTTCATAACGCGCCTTGTCAAAACTGTACAGTTTCGCTGGGCGGTGAGAAACTCCCTCCTGAATACCCACTTCCTTCAATACATCCATTTTTTGGATTCGGGTACGAAAATTACGTTTGTTCAAAGGCAAATCCTTGGGCAAGCCCAAAATGGTTTCGTACAGGTTTTGCAATTGAGTCAAGGTGAATTTTTCAGGCAGCAACTCAAAACCAATGGGTTGGTAACGCATCTTGGCACGCAGGCGATTCAGGGCAGTTTCCAAAATCAACTCGTGGTCAAAAGCCAATTGTGGGAGTTTGGTAATGGAAAACCATTCTGCCGATTGTGCGTCGGTGGAAGGAGTTACCGGGTGCTCGGTCAAATTGACCAAAGCGTAATAAGCTACACTAATCACCCGACCCCGAGGGTCACGGGCTGGTGCACCAAAAGTAAACAATTGCTCAATAAATACGTCTCGAACCCCCGTTTCTTCCTCCAATTCGCGCAAGGCAGCAAACTCCAAGTCTTCTTCCAAATCAACAAAACCGCCCGGTAGCGCCCATTGCCCCTGGAATGGATCATGCCCCCGTTGAATGAGGAGTACTTTGAGTACTTGTGATTCATCGAGGCCAAAAATGATACAGTCTACCGTTACGGATGGCCGAGGATATTCATAGCAATATTTCATTGTGCAAATTCCAGGTTCATAAGGCAAAGATCACCATCAATCAATGTAATTAATTGCGACCTCGGTCTCAAAGTACAATAAAACGCAATTTAGCTCTTTAGGGCGATAAAAAAATAAGTGTTTCATTTTGTCAAAGAATTAGATAAGTAAACGGTTCATTTTAAGTTTCTTATCTAATTCTTTGACTCGGAGAAAATGAACACTTATTTTTGCCCGACTACTTTTGTGCGAAACGCTGCTTCAAATCGAACAAATAACGGTCCAAGCCATGGACAAAGTGTTTTTTGGTACCATTGAATAAGGCTTGTTGTTGCAATGACCTTTCCCTTACCTGGTGGATGTCTGGCACAGCATAGACCAGTTTTCCCGATCTAAAAATGGGTACAAGTAGGTCTTCGGACTGAGTAGAGCAGGGTAGGGGCGCTGCCTTTCCCGTTTGTAGTTCAATGACTTCGCTAGTGGGATTGGCCTGGGTGATATCATACAGTACATCGGCCAATGGCATTCCAGACTTATCGAAATAACGCCGCACCTGATGGATACCGGGGTTGGACATTTTGTACAAATCTTCGGATTTTTTGATGCGGTACTCCCATTCTCCGTCTTTACCCAGGATCGCGGCTAGTTTGTACACGCCCCCTAATGCAGCTTGGGTGCCACCCGTGATAAGCTCGGTGCCTACCCCCCAAACGTTGATGGCCGATCCCTTGTCTTTAAGGCTGCTGATCGATTGTTCATCCAAGGAATCGCTGGCCACAACGGTTGTTTCGGTAAAACCAGCATCGTCCAACATTTTGCGGGCCTTTTTGCTTAGTTCACAAAGGTCACCACTATCTAGACGAATACCGAGGAGCGTATGGCCCATGCTGCGCAATTCTTTGCCTACCTCAATGGCATTTTTGATTCCTGTGATGGTATCGTAAGTGTCAACCAGGAAAATACAATTGTTGGGCATGGCATGGGCAAAGCTGCGGAAAGCCTCCTGCTCATCGCCGTAACTCATCACCCAGCTGTGGGCGTGGGTGCCGCGTACGGGGATCCGGTAGTACTTGCCTGCCAGGAGATTACTGGTGGCATTGCAACCGCCGATGTAAGCAGCTCTGGAGGCAGTGAGCGCCCCGTCAAGCCCTTGTGCTCGACGTAGACCAAACTCCAGAATTTGATCCCCTTGTGCTGCCTGCACTACCCGGGCTGCTTTGGTGGCAATCAAGGTGGAGAAATTGATCAGGTTGAGCAAGGCCGATTCAACGATTTGAGCTTGTAACAGTGGGCCTTCGATCCTTACCAGCGGCTGATTGGGAAAAACCGCAGTTCC
The DNA here is from genome assembly GCF_041740695.1 of Haliscomenobacter sp. Taxonomy (GTDB): domain Bacteria; phylum Bacteroidota; class Bacteroidia; order Chitinophagales; family Saprospiraceae; genus Haliscomenobacter. Next base: position 58,744 of record NZ_JBGSLK010000052.1, read on the forward strand.
CTCGGGAATGGCATCCACATGGCATTTGAATTCAAGCCGTTGGAGGTAGTTTAAAAAACTGATCTCAAAAAGCGGCTGTCCGTCTGCACCTTTTAAAGAACCGAGGTAGTGAATATCTTCCACCGTAAAGCGGAACTGTTGCAGGTAATCAATGGCCAGTCCAAGACCAGTAGCAATGGCATATTGGTTGGCAAATGGGTTGCGGCGGTAGTACAATTGGAATACAGCAGGGCGATCTTGAACCCCGTTTTTCCAAAAACCATAAGCCATAGTCAGGTGATACAGGTCCGCAACGAGGGCAAAACGCTCGCGATAAACTGCGGATAAATGGGATGTGTTGGTCACTTAGTTTGATTTTGAAACTAAGGTATGATGCTTTGCTGAATTTTGCAAAAAAATATGACCTTGTTAACAAAAAAAAATTGCGAAGTAGTGGGGCAAAAATAAGTGTTTCATTTTTTTTGAGCCAGTGGATTAGATAAGGCACTTAAAATGAACCGTTTACTTATCCAATCCACTGGCCAAATGAAACACTTATTTTTTTATCGCCCCGGACACAACTTTTTGGGCAAAAACACGCTCAATTGAGGCAAACATTATCCAATGAACTTAATGCAAAAATTGAGCCTTTTAGGGTTGTTGTGGCTGGCTTCAATGAGTATAAGTAATGCGCAAGTGTTGCGCGATACTTTTATTCAAAATTCAGCGGAAGATTGGAGAACCAATCCCTGGAAGGAGTACAAATCGCTGGAAGGTAAATTTCGAGTACTCACCCCCGGAGAATTTGACAAAGCGGTAGATTCGGTACAAACTCCATTGGGGAAATTGGCCTACTATATATTGGTGTACAACAACACTCAAAAAAATGCCGAAAACCTGTTCTACATGATTACTTTTTGTGACTACCCCCCTGGAACCATTCATTCAGATTCTACGGACTTGCTGAAAGACTTTTTTGAGGCGAGTATAGATCAGGCTGCCAGCAGTGTCAAAGGAGAACTAGCTTATCAGGACGACATTGTGCAACAGGGATTTCCTGGTAAAATTTGGCGCATCAATTACCTGCGCGACCAGGCTGTGATCAAAACCAAGGCTTTTATGGTGCGCAATCGCTTTTATTCCATTCAAACCGTTACCCTCAAAGACATGGCCATCAATGCTGCTAGTGACCGGTTTTTTGATTCTTTTCTCATTTTATGAAAAAAAGACCAAATATTATTTTTATAAATCAATATTTTTTTAATTTTACAGTCGAAACAAGTAAGTTTCCTATTTCTCTTCCAGCAATTCACATCCACCTACTTTCCCACATTTCTATTTTTTCCCAAACAAAACAAAATTTTATTATTGGCCTCCATCTAACACTGTGCTAGCAATAGAACATTTTGTCCGTAAGTCTATCTAGCTTTTACTGTAATCTGTCTTTAACACAGTCAGGAAGGCCGAGGCCACATCTCGGAATCGGCTTACCTGTCTTTTGTTCCCTCCTTTAGTTGATTTCACAATTATCACCCTCCTTTTTGCCATTCTTCCAGTATTCAGTAATTTGACCAAAATATATTTGCCAGATTGTAAAATCCACTTATCTTGTCATTGCTTAGTTACGTACAAGAGTTCCAGCCAATCAAACATTCTTTTTCACTTTTCTGCTAGAAGGGTCGCGTCAAAGATTTTATCACTCTTATCATACAATCGGATTTTTATGAAAAGACGCTTATTTGGAGCTATGGCTCTATTGTTATGGTTTACTACATGTTGTACGGTTTCAAGTTTTGCTCAACCTTGGGCAGACTTGATGACAAAAGGAGACAAAGCAAGTTTTGAAGCGGCGAAAGCTGATTTCAAGGAGTTTTGGAAAGACAAAACGCCGGAAAAAGGCAAAGGATTTAAACCCTTTTTGCGCTGGCAGTACCACTGGGAAAGTCGTTTGATGCCGGATGGCTCTCTACCTAAAGCCGGTGTTAACGAAGAGGAATTCTTAAGTTACCAAAAAAGTCATGGTTTTGCACCTGATGTTGTGACGAGTGCACTCACACCAGTAGGCAACTGGACCCCCATGGGACCAACCACCTCTACGGGCGGTTACGCGGGCATTGGACGGATCAATACTATTGCTTTTGACCCGAGTAATGCCAGTGTAATTTACATTGGTAGCGCCGGTGGCGGGGTTTGGAAAACGACCAACGGCGGTACTTCCTGGACTGCGCTTACTGATTTTGGGCCTAGCCTGGGGGTTAGCAACATCCTTGTTGATCCAGCAAGTCCAAACACCATCTATGTTTCTACTGGTGATGGTGATGGCCGGGACTCTCCTTCGATAGGTATTCTTAAATCAACGGATGGTGGTGCTACCTGGTCAACCACGGGTTTGAACTGGGTGCGTTCAGATTTGCGCTATACACGCAAATTGGTGAAAAACCCCACAGGTGGAAGAATCCTGGTGGCTACCTCAATTGGCATTTGGTATACCGATAATGCCGGAACAAGCTGGACTCAGGCCAATACAGGCGTGTTCTATGATCTGGAGCAAATGCCAGGCTCTTCCGGGACTTTTTATGCCACTGCCGTGAATGGGACTACCGCTCAGGTGTTCCGTTCGACCGACAACGGGGTAACCTGGACCCAGGTACACTCTCTGGCCAGTTCCAACCGGGCTGAATTGACGGTTTCAGCAGCAAATACCAACTATGTTGGGGTGGTTTATTCTAAATCGTCAGACAGTGGATACAACGGATTCTACTCTTCAACCAATGGCGGCACTTCCTGGACGCTCAAATCTTCTACTCCCAACTTGTTGGGTTGGAATGCGACGGGTAATGACGCCGGTGGACAAGGCTGGTATGACCTGACTGTAGTTACTGACCCAACCAACGCCAATACTATCTATTTGGGCGGGGTCAATACCTGGAAATCGACCAATGGCGGTACGAGTTGGACCATCAATACCATGTGGACTTCCTCGGGCTCAGTGCCAGTAGTACACGCCGACAAGCACGCATTGGAATTCCAAAATGCCACCACCCTTTTCCAGGGCAATGACGGTGGTATTTACAAATCGACCAATGGCACTACTTGGACTGACCTCACTAATACTATGGCCATTAGTCAATTGTATCGGTTGGGTGTAGCCCAAACCAATAATGCCATGATTGGAGGTTTCCAGGATAATGGTACCAAAATGCGGAGTGCTGCTGGGACTTGGACCGATGAAATCGGTGGTGATGGGATGGATTGTGCCATTAATCCAACGAATGCTGCTTACATGTACGGAGAGTTGTATTATGGAGACATTTATCGGTCAACCAATTCTGGATCAACCTGGGCTTCCATTAAACCCAATACTACAGAACAAGGTGGTTGGGTAACTCCGTTCGCGTTGGCCCCTAGTACTCCAGCAACGATGTATATTGGGTACAAAAGCATCTATAAATCTACGAACAGCGGCACGAAGTGGACCAGAATGGGGGTTAATTCCTCAACAGGGCCAAGTGTTAGAGCCATTGCAGTTGCACCCAACAGTGCAAGTGTAGTGTATTATAGCTTTGATGCTGATCTGACTACTGCAGGTAGGATGAGAAAAACCACCAATGGTGGCTCGTCTTGGACTACCCTGACCAATCCTACCAACGTAGGCCGGGTTGCTTCAATTACAATTGACAACACCAACTCCAACAACGTTTGGGTTACAGTAAGCGGCTACAATGCGGGCCAAAAAGTATTCAAGTCAACCAATGGTGGAACCAGCTGGACAAATGTAACAGGTACACTGCCTAATATTCCAGCCAATAGTGTGGTTTATTCCAATGGCAGCAATGGCGGCGTATACCTCGGCATGGACGTAGGTGTGTATTACCGCGACAATACCATGAGCGATTGGGTATTGTTCAATGCACAATTGCCAAATGTGGAAATTGCTGACCTGGAAATCCAATACAGTTTGGGTAAGGTACGTGCAGCTACTTATGGCCGCGGCGTATGGGAATCCGACTTGTATGGCACTACTCCATTTGTAGCGCCTGAGTTGGCCGGAAAACTCAGCGACAAGGAACTACAAAAAACCAATTTCAAGGTGTATCCAAATCCGGCCCAAGATGTGCTGAACGTTGAGTTTTACGCAGCAGAAAGCGGGCCGAGTCATTTGTACATCCTCGATTTGATGGGTAGGGTACAAACCAAGGATCAAGTGGTTGAAATGGTACAAGGTTTTAACAAAATCAATCTCCAGATCAACGATTTGCCCAATGGCATTTACTACCTGAGCAATGGCAAAGGCAAGTCGGTGCGCTTTGTAAAAACAGCTTCTTCTTCGAACTAACCATAAAAAACTTAAAGAAGCGCTATTAACAAAAGGAGTGAGTCGTGTATCTTCGCGGCTCACTCTTTTTGTTTTATTGAAAAAGTAGGCCATGAAAGTGCAAGAGATTCGGATTGAGGAGTATCAATACGATTTACCGGAAGAACGTATCGCGAAATACCCATTGGCCCAACGCGATGCATCAAAATTGTTGTTGTTTCGTCAAAACAGCATAGCGGAAGATACCTATGCTAACCTTGCCCAATACATCCCTGTCGGAGCATTAATGCTGTTCAACAACACCAAGGTCATTCCAGCCCGGCTACACATGGCCAAACCTACTGGAGGTGTCGTCGAAATTTTTTGCCTCGAACCCCTCGGCGAACTCAGCGTCGAAATGGCCAAACACGGTGAAAGCGAATGGAAATGCTTGGTAGGTGGGGCCAAAAAATGGAAAGAGGGGCCAGTCAGTGCCACTTGGGGGACTGAACTGGATCAAATCCATCTACTTTCTGCGGAAATCATTGAAAGGGGTTCTACCCACTTCAGCATCAAATTCCGCTGGCAGCCTGCCGAGTATACTTTTGCAGAAGTGTTGAGTTCAATCGGTCAAATTCCCTTGCCGCCCTATCTCGACCGTGAAGCGGAGGAACTGGATCGCGAGCGTTACCAGACCATTTATGCGGATTTAGAAGGTTCGGTAGCTGCTCCAACGGCGGGTTTACATTTTACTCAGGCCGTTTTTACTCAGCTGGAAAATAAAAACATTGATCTTGATTACATCACCCTGCATGTAGGAGCAGGTACGTTTAAACCAGTCAGCGCGCCTACAATTGGCAATCACGATATGCATGCGGAGTATTTTGATGTAACTCGAGCATTGCTGCAAAAATTGATCTCGGCTTATCACGTTCAACGCCCGGTGGTAGCGGTGGGCACTACAACCTTGCGCACCCTGGAAAGTTTGTACCTGATGGGGTGTAAACTGTTAAAAAATCCAGATTTGGATCGGGAGGCCCTCGAAATCCGGCAATGGGACGCCTATGAACTAGACCGTGAAGGAATTCCTGTAGAAAAAGCGCTCCAGGCCTTACTTATGTGGCTGGATGCTGGCCAATTTGAGCGCTTGGTAGCCAAGACCCAATTGTTGATTGCTCCGGGTTATCCGGTCAAAATGATCAGTGGCTTGTGTACCAATTTTCACCAGCCTGGCAGTACACTTTTACTTTTGGTGGCTGCACTGGTAGGAGTGGAGTGGAAAAACATGTACCAGTATGCCTTAGACCACGAATTCCGGTTTTTGAGTTATGGGGATGGCTGTTACATTGAGGTTTAATTAAATAAGCGGCCAACCCAATAAGTAGTGGGGCAAAAATAAGTGCTCATTTTTTTTGAGCCAAAGGATTAGATACGACTCTTGAAATGAACCGTTTACTTATCTAATCTTTTGGCAAAATGAGCACCTATTTTTTTATCGCCCCTAAGCGAATTGACCGCTTAATTAGATTACACAATAAAAGCATCAACCAACGCCAGCACCTGAGCGGTGGTCAGTGGTTCATCGAAACTTTCACTTGCGGCATTGGCAGAAATATTTTTTCCACCAATATTGATGATGTTTATGTCCGCTTGGGTGGTGAGTTCTTCACCATCGTAATTTGCTTGCACCAATGCGCCGATGCCACCAGTGTCCTTGCCTGTGATCCAGGGCTTCACATCGCCAAAATTATTGGCTTTGCGCATCTGGCGCACATGCGAGGCGTGACGCGCTTCCACGGAGTGGATGTTGAGCGCTGCTTCCAGTACGTCATCGGAGTTGATCAAGTTACCCGCTTGGCCTTTGTAGGCACGCACCCCAGTGTCTTCCAGGGTTTGAGCTACCGCCAAAAAGAGTTGATAGTTGCTGAAAGCCGCAGCAAAAGGCCCGGTACCCGTACCATTGCCGCCTGAAAAGTCAAAATTTGGTTTGCCTACTGGGGTTCCACCAGCACCAGTAATGGCGGTTTTAAGGAAATTGACGTGTGCCAATTCATGGTTGCGGATGGTGGTTATGGCTGAGGTGGCTGCACCAGCGGGGATCAAACCCGCACTATTGGTGGCCTGCAAATAAAATTCATACTCCAGGTATTCGAGGGTTAGCGCGAAATTCAGCACGTCGATGACGGAGCTGGTTGGCGCTTGCCCATAGGCTTTGTTGAGTACTGTACCCAGCATAAAGGGTGCCGAGATCAGGGCAATTTTTTTACCCAAACCGGTAAAAGCGTGCATGGCCTTGCGGCGCGTGTCGATCCGATCAAAAATTTCTGGATCCTGCTCACTTATGATGTTTAACACTTTAAGTGTGTTCATAATAGCTCTTTTTGTGGGTGAAAGTTAAGCAGGTAGGCTGCTGGCGTTCAGTTGGGTTTTGATGTAAGGTGCGGCAATACTCAACACTGCGCGGGGTTTACGAGACATTTCGAGGCCATTGGCATCGATCACCGAACCGTCGGCAAAGGAGCCATTGCTGAGCAAATCACGAATGTAAGCCGCATGTCGGGCTTCTACCGATACAATTTTCCCAGCCAGCAACAGGTAATCCACTGAAGCGAGGTAGCGACCTGCACCATTGTAAGCGGATACCCCGAGGTCTTCAAAAGCTTTGGCTGTCTTCAATACGCTGTCACGGATGTTAAAATCGACAGTGCTGAAGTCTACCTCCAGTGCCTGGATGGCATTGGTACCTAGCGCGGCTTTGAAAAATTCACGGTGGGCGATTTCATGATCGCGAATGTCGGTAAGCAGGCTGGTTTCGCTTGCTGACATGCCCGTGTAAGGTGTAGCAATCACCTGGGTGTAAAACGCTGCTTCAAGCTGTTCGAGCGCATAGGCGAAATTGAGGATCGCGAAGTCGCCTGTACCAAAATTTACGCCGACATTGTCATTGTTGTCGTCTTTGTCGCAGGCCATCATGGAAACGAGCGCACCCGCGGTCAGGGCAGCTCCGGTATTGCGCAGAAATTTTCTACGACCCAGGGCTTTTTGCTGCGTGTCAAATTCATTTTGAATTTGACCTTGACTTTTTGTTAATGTCATAAAACAGGAATTGGAAGGTTAATGAATCAAACCTTACGTACGCAGCAAAAAATGGTTTTAGATTGGATTTGTCTGAAAATAAAAATTTAAAAATTTTACTGCGCTCGCTTTTTTGGATTGTATTTCCTTCATTTCCTAAGAGAAAAGGTGTTTTGTTAGGCTTACATATTTATTTCACAAACTTGTTAAAAATCAAGCTTTCCGGAATTTGGTAGGACTCAGTTGCACATGTTTTTCAAAGCAAAACTTACGATTTTCAAATAACTATCTTTTGGGCTCAAACAACCAAGGTCAACAGATTTCGAATCAAAAATGGGTAACCTATCACACAAAAGGCGATGCCCCAAACCAGGAGGGTTCGAGGTAGGCTTCCAGCATCTTCGTTTTCCATAATAACCTCCTGTTTTGATTTATAAAAATAGTACCAAATTGTAACCTTTTGCCCTACTTGGAATGAACAGGGCGTAACATAGTTGGTGGAATGGTAGCGATGAGAGCCGGAGAAGGTGTTAAAATCAACTACGGGAGCGTCTCCTTGCCCTTCGGTTTTACTGAACAAGGAACCAGGATTGCGGCGGATTTCAATGACCGTGCCTTCCGTTTTAATCCCTCTTTTTTTTACCCGTTCGGGCAGTTGGGCACGATCGTGAGAGAGGATCAGCAGGTAAGTGCCGATGAATCCAAGCAATTGCAAGTATGGGGTGATGGTGTTTAAGAATTCCATAAGGCGTGGGCTTATTTTGGTGATTTTCGGATTTCCTTGATGTTTCCGCTGATCGGCATGATGGCTACTTCTCTTTGTTCTTTCGTTATATAAAAAACATACAGGCTGTTTTGGCCAATAATGCGTACCTGCTTCGAACTGTTGTCATTGAGCGTAAGTATGTGATTCAATTTGAAATCCCCTTTGTCAATACTTTCCTTCATTCCGTATCCATAACCTATCCTTAGACCCAAAAACATACAGGACAAATATACCGTCATGAACAATAAGGTTCGCCGTTGCATTGCTGCAAATTTTGCATCCGCTTGGTCAGCGTCCTTAACCATTTTCTGATACCAACTTTTGCCTTTTACTTTTTTGTATAAAGCTGGTATCAATTTGATATAGGACAGATAGGCCAAAGACATGAATACAACAACTGCTACAAATACACGAATGTCACTGAGTAAAGTATTGATCGGGGCGATTAAAACATCTGAAATACTGGAGTAATTGAGGATGTCAACGCCAAAAAAGTTGTAATAAATCACCTCATCAATGATGCCCAAGATGACCAGGTAAATATACCCCAGGGAAAGGTATTCTTGTAAGTTGTATTGGCTTTGGGGGAGTTCGGTGCTGCTTGCTTCCATTGCGGGTGATTTGGTAAATCGGCTGGAAAGATAATCATTTTGGAAAAACGGTCACAATCACCCGCTGATATCTTGTCAAAGCGGGCACTCCATTGTCCGTTACGGCCAGAATAATGTGCAGCGTTTCGGGTTCGCAAAACCACTGATGGCTGGATGGGGTGTGAGTTTGGTGGTGTTTTTCATACTGGTTTTGTTTTTTTATGGCTGTACTACAAACTTGTAAGTCCCGGAACCCAGAGGAATAACCACTTTATCATTGGTTACCCCCACGTCTTTCCATCCAACAAGGTGCCGACCCGACTCCTTGACATGGCTGATCTGCTTTGCTGGAAGATACAAGGTCGCCGAAGTATTGGCCGGAACAGTGCAGTTGTAAACCAAGGTTCCATTTTCTATCTTCCATTCACTTTTGATGCGTCCATACATGGAATCAAAATAACCGCTGGCCGAAGTTATTTCACCGTTAGGATCAAGCGTAGGCTGCAGGATGAAAGATTTAAAGGCGGGCACATTGAGGTCACGCTGAATGCCCAGCGAATAATGGTACATCCAGGCCGCCACCGCTCCGAAGGAATAGTGATTGAAGGAATTCATGCTATTGTTGCCACCAAACCCGTTCTCCACAGTGTAGCTGTTCAAGCGCTCCCAAATGGTAGAAGAGCCGTTGACCACAGAATAGAGCCAGGAGGGGTATTCTTTATTGGTCAAAAGTTTGTAGGCCAAATCATGGGCTCCATATTGAGAAAGCGCCTCGCTGATAGCTGCGGTGCCGATAAAGCCTGTCATCAAGGAGTACGCTGGTCGGGTTACCCCGCTATCGTCCACATTTTTCCGCACAATACTTGCTTTAAAATGTTCGATAATTTTGGGTCTAATGTCAATACTGAAAGTATTTAAGGCAAGTGGAATAGCATAAGAAGCCTGGGTATCCATGATGTTTCCTTTTTCAGACTGGGTTCGGCTGTCACTTTCATTGGGTGCACCCATAAAGCCGGTCCTTATGCCCGATTTTACTGTTTTACCCTCCTCGTTTAGATAAGTTTTATTGAATTTTTCTTTGACTTTAAGGCCACGTTCGTTCAATGCTACATAATCGACGTTGTTCCCTAATTCTCGCGCCATTTTAGCGAGAATGTAAAGATCGTAGGCGTAATAGGCCATCCAGAAGAGGGTATTGTCGTTTTTGTTGCCTTCGGGGCTCAACCAGTCGCCCAGTGGGCCTTCATTGAGGATACCAGTTTGGGGATCAATTTTTGTCTCCAAAAAATCCACGTATCTTTTCATCGCCGGGTAATGTTCCTGCAACAACTGGATGTCGCCGTACTGGCGGTAAGTTTCCCAGGTCACGGTGATGCCTGCACTACCCCAAAGCGTGCCACCAAAACCACCACCTACGGGCGCTACATCCGGAAAGCGACCGTTTTCAAACTGGATGTCACGCATCGCCAACATATGCCTGCGCAAAAACATCGGCGCATCGGCCAGATAAGTGGCCGCTTTGGAAAATACGGAAATATCGCCACTCCAGCCCATCCGCTCGTTGCGCTGCGGGCAATCGGTGGGGATCGACAAGAAGTTGCTGCGCAAAGACCAGGTGATGTTTTCCCAAAGTTTGTTGACCAACGGGTTGTTGGTTTCGTAATGGGAAGCCAATTCATGGACCGAACTCAGCACCAGGCCCTTTACGTTTTCGATTGGAATGGCCGCATCAATTCCAGTGATTTCCAGGTACTGGTAACCATGGAAGGTGAAACGAGGTTGGATCACTTCATCACCACCTTTGAGGATGTAGCGGTCTTGGGTCAAGGCGGCACGGATGTTTTCCAACATGATCATGCCTTCGTTGCCTTTGTAATCTGGCAAGGCAGGGTAGGCAATCTCCGCAAAACGCAGGTTGATCACCTGGCCTTTTTGGCCGTTTTTAATTAAAATTTTGGGGATACCCACCATGTTTTGCCCCATGTCATAAACGTATACTTTGGGGCGGACCTCTTTTACGGAACGGGCAGTCAAGGTTTTGACGATCTCCACGTTGTCGTCCATGTTGCCGATCAACTTGAAATCCTTGTAATCAAAGGTTGTAGGCCTTCCACGTTCGGTAAAAGTGCCGAGGTAGGCGTTGCCTTCCAGGGGGACTATGCTGGCAGGTTTCCAGGCCGCGTCATTATAACCTGCGGCGGTCCAACCCTGGATTGCGGCTTCTTTTCCGGCGTCATACACCTCACCTTGGAAATAGGAACCGTAACGAACGGGGCCATCGGTGAAGAGTTTCCAGTCTTTTGCGTTGGAGGTAATGATTTGCTCCGTACCATCGGCATAAGTGATGACCATTTTGGCCAACAAGGATTGGCGGTCGCCAAAGAAGTTCCAACTTTCGCCGCTGTAGGTGATGTTGCCACTCCACCAGTCTTCGCTGAGCCAGGCACCCAGTGCATTTGCTTTGCCAGCGATCAGGTTTGAGGTGACGTCATACGTCTGGTACTGGTGGTGTTTGTTGTATTGGGTCAAACCTGGATTGAAGTACTCTTCACTCACCCTTTTGCCATTGAGGTAAACTTCGTAAATCCCTCGTGCGGTGACGTACAGGCGGGCTTTTTTGATGTTGCCTTTGGTTTGAAAAGTCGTTCTCAACATCGGGGCGGCATTGCGGGAAGCATCGGCTGTGGCCAATTGTTGGCCCGAAAACTTGTAGGCATTGTTTTCTTTGGGGATGTTCTTTAGCAGCTGATTATTCGTGTCTTCAAAAATCACATTGCTGGGGAAGCGGAAGTTTTTGACTTTTAAATCGGAAAAAAAGGCAGTCTGCCCAGCTTCTGTTTTAAAACCCATATCGGCCAACATGGGGAAGCTGATGAAGTTGTTGCCCGAACCAACGGGGTTGAGATTCAAACCTCTTGCCGCAAACGGAGACGCTGGCGCTGGCCCAGGCAGGGGGATTTTGTGCGCTTCATCCGTGCCATCGATAAAAAACTCAAACAGGCCAAAGTTACACTCCGCATAAATCTGGTGCTGGTTGTACTTATTCTGCTGATTGATGATGCTTTGTGGGATGTCTAAGGATTGAAAAGGCACATTGGATTTGTCATCGTTGGTATAACCTACCCGAAAAATGTTGAGCTTGGCTTTCGATTCCGGGCTGTCATTCAAGCCTGAAATGTCCAGTTCCAGGGCGACATAACTTTCGTTTTTGCCTTTTTCAACCCCCATGAGGTTGAGGTAGCGGTTGGACAAGCGGGTATCGTTGGCCCCAAAGACGAAAGCTGCTTTAGTAGAGGCGGAGTTTTTATCCAATTGAATGGCGAAACTGAATTTAAAAACAGAGAGGTAGTGGGGGTAAAAAATAGCGTCGGCAGCGCTTCCGCCAATCCATTGAGCACCCGACCAGGCTTTTTCGGAAGGATCCATCAGGCCCGTTTCAAACCAGGAAGATGACTTGCTCAGCTTACCCAGGTTATCCCAAACATTGAGTTCCCAGGTGTAGCGGGTGCTGGGTTTTAAGGCTTCACCCGCGTATTGGATCGCATGGGCTTGCGCGGAATTGACTTTGCCGGAATCCCAGACCTTCAGGCCTTTGTCGCTTTTGACCAAAATTTGGTAAACTTTTTGGGCCAAACCACGGCTGGTGCTGGGGGCTATCATTTGCCAGGAAAACTGCGGGGTGGCGATGTCGGTACCTAGCGGGGTATTGCGGTAATTGGTTTTGAGATTGGTCAGACTGACCTGGGCAGCGGCCCCTATGCTTAGTAAGATGAAGAGGGCAAGGAGTGCGTGTTTCATGCTTGCGAGAGGTTGTGGTTGAAATAAGACCTATAAGGTGTCCTGATACTTGGTGGTAAGATAGGGGAATTTGGCCCCTAAAACATATCCATATTCTAAAATTTCATGCAAACTTTATAATAAAGCGTTAGCATTATGTTTTCATTTTAGTTCGGTTGGAATACGATAACCTTTATCGAGTGCTATTGAATGAAATTCTTCTTTCTTTACCTCGTTTTCTTTGAAAAGCAATACCAACCTTTGATTTAACCACCAAGAATATGTATCTCTTGTGTACATTTCACAGATTACCTCGACTGTTTCGACACGTAAAGCATATTTTTCAACATACTACTGGACATTTTTGAAAAATGCGAGGAAAAGCGCGAAATTAGAGTTTACCAAGACGCTAAGAACGTATGCTTCCCTCGCACCTACGCAAATTTAAAACATTGTACACTAGGTTTGGCCTAGGAGCAGTAAAAAA